>NZ_WBKR01000171.1 GCF_008868155.1 Micromonospora sp. ALFpr18c | reverse complement strand
CGCGACCAGCGGCAACCCACACACCATCCCTCAACCCACACCCCTACAACTCCATCTCCTCGAACTCCTCGACATCGACCCACTCGAGTGGTGTTGACAATCAGCCACGTGCGGAATGCAGGGCTAGCCGGTCACGAGGTGCGTCCCGTGGCGGTCGTCGAGGCGTACGCCGAGGTGGCGCGTCGGGTGCTCGCGGGCCCGGCGCGGTTGGGGCGGACCCGGCTGGTGGCGGTCGACGGGCCGAGTGGCGCGGGTAAGAGCCGGTTCGCCGCGCACCTCGCGGACGCCCTGGCGGCGTTACCCGGCGGCGGCCGGCCTCCGGTGGTGCACACCGACGACCTGCTCGACGGTTGGGACGACCAGTTCAGCTTCTGGTCGCGGCTGGACGAGGAGGTGCTCGCTCCGCTGCGCGAGGGGAAACCCGGTGCCTACCGACGCTACAGCTGGGTGCGGCGACGGTTTCTGCCCCGGCCGGTGCCGGTGCCGGTGGCGCCGGTGCTGGTGGTGGAGGGGGTCAGCGCGGCCCGTCGGATCGTGGCGCCGGAGGTGACGCTGGCCGTGTTCGTCACGGCGCCCGCGTCGTTGCGGCTGGCGCGGGCGGTCGAGCGGGACGGCCCGGAGATCCTGCCCGAGTTGCGCCGTTGGCACGTCGGGGAGCGGGCGCATTTCGCCGCCGACGACACGGCCGCCCGGGTCGACCTGGTGGTCGACGGGGCGCCGACCCTGCCCCTGGACGGGAGCCGGTACTACGTGCGGGTCCGCTGAGCGGGGCATGGACGTCGGCCACCGGCTGGGGCACGATGCGAGGAGCTACGGCGAACGGGGAGCCCACCATGACGGCAGCGGACGCGCCAGCGCGACGCCGGATCACCCTCACCGGCATCAGCTCTCGGGCCTGGGAGCATCCGGCCGACCGGGGCGCGCTCGTCGCGTTGCGCGAGCTGCGCGGGTTCGACGACGTGGTGCGGGCGTTCTTCGGAATGTGGAACGAGCGGGGTTTCCGGCTGTCCGTGCTGGCGTCCGGCATCCGGGTGGACCACCGGCAGTATCCGGCGGTGTGGCAGCGCTACACCGAGGCCGCGGCGGCGCTCGACGTGGCGGAGCTGCCCGAGTTGTACGTGACGCAGTCGCCCTGGCTGGGCGCCGAGGCGGTCGGTCTGGACCGGCCGTTCATCGTGCTGAACTCCGCCTGCGTGCAGCAGCTCGATGAGGATGAGCTGCGCTGCCTGCTCGGCCACGAGTTGGGGCACGTGGGCAGCGGGCACGCGGTCTACAAGACCATGCTCATGATCCTCACCCGTTGGGCGGCCAACCTGAGCTGGTTGCCGGTCGGGGCGTTCGCGTTGCGGGCGATCATCGCGGCGATGCTGGAGTGGTGGCGCAAGGCGGAGCTGTCGGCCGACCGGGCGGGCCTGCTCGCCGGGCAGGACCCGGCGGCCGCGCTGCGGCTGTTGATGAAGCTCGCCGGTGGCGGTGACCTGTCGCAGATCGACACGACCGCGTTCCTGGAGCAGGCCGTCGAGTACGCCGGCGGTGGCGACCTGCGCGACAGCCTGCACAAGATCCGGATGACGGCGTGGAGCACGCACCCGGTGCCGGTGGCGCGGGCGGCGCAGCTGCGGCAGTGGATCGACTCCGGGGCGTACGGGCGGGTGCTGGCCGGGGACTATCCGCGCCGCGACGACGACGCCTCGACCAGCGTTTCGGAGGAGATCAAGGCCGCCGCCGAGTCGTACCGGGAGGAGTTCAGCCGGTCCACCGATCCGCTGGTCGGGTTGCTGCGTCGCCTCGGCGACGGTGCGAGCGACGTCGGCGAGTGGGTGGGCGGCACCGCCGGCCGGGCACGTGCCTGGATGGATGCCGCCACCGAGGCCGCCGGTCGCGCGCAGCGGGCCGGCCGGGCCGCGCCGGGCGCGCGGGCGGGTTCCGGCGGTGACGGTACGGGCTCGGCCGGCACGCCCGGGTAAGGCCGGCATACGATGCCGGTCATGACCTCACCGATCATGTCCGAGTCCGAGGTGCGGGCCGCCGTCGAGCGGGAGATGCCCGGCGTACGGGCCGACCTGGAACGCCTCGTCCGCATCCCCGGCATCGCCTTTGACGGTTTCGACCACTCGCACGTGGAACGCTCCGCCGAGGCGGTCGCCGAGCTGCTGCGCGGCTGCGGCCTGGACGTCAAGATCGTACGTTCCGGCGGCCAGCCCGCGGTGATCGGCCGTCGGGCGGCTCCGCCCGGCGCGCCCACCGTGCTGCTCTACGCCCACCACGACGTGCAGCCGGTCGGCGACCGGTCGCTGTGGGAGTCCGACCCGTTCGAGCCGGTGGAGCGCGACGGTCGGCTCTACGCGCGGGGCGCGGCCGACGACAAGGCCGGCGTCATGGCGCATGTCGCGGCCCTGCGGGCGTACGGGGATGCGCTGCCGGTCGGTGTGGTGCTGTTCATCGAGGGCGAGGAGGAGTTCGGCTCCGACTCGCTGGAGCGGCTGCTCGCCGAGCACCGCGACGAGATCACCTCGGACGTCATCGTGATCGCCGACTCCGGCAACTGGGACATCGGCGTGCCGGCGTTGACCACCTCGCTGCGCGGCGTGGTCAACTGTTTCGTCGAGGTCCGCACGTTGGACCACGCGGTGCACAGCGGCATGTTCGGCGGTGCCGTCCCGGACGCGCTCACCGCGCTGGTCCGCCTGCTGGCGACGCTGCACGACGACGCCGGTGACGTGGCGGTGGAGGGGCTGGTGGGCCGCGAGGGCGCCACCGTCGACTACCCCGAGGACCGGATCCGGACCGAGGCCGGTCTGGCCGAGGGTGTGCGGTTCATCGGCACCGGCCGGATCACCGACCGGCTCTGGACCAAGCCCGCGGTGGCGGTGCTCGGCATCGACGCGCCGCCCACCGGCGAGGCGCCGAACGCGCTGGTCCCGGCCGCGAAGGCGAAGCTCAGCATCCGTCTCGCTCCGGGTGACGACCCCAAGCGGGCGTACGCGGCGGTGCGCGCCCACCTGGAGACGCACGCGCCGTGGGGTGCTCAGGTGACTGTCAGCCTGGAGCACGACGGCAACCCGTGCGTGATCGACGCGTCCGGGCCGATGTTCGACGCCGCGCGCTCGGCGTTCCGTGCCGCCTGGGACGGCACCGATCCGGTGGACATCGGCATCGGCGGTTCGATCCCGTTCATCGCGACGTTTCAGGAGATGTTCCCGAAGGCGGCGATCCTGGTGACCGGTGTGGAGGACCCGCACGCCCGCGCGCACGGCCCGAACGAGAGTCTGCACCTGGGGGAGTTCGCCCGGGTCTGCCTCGCCGAGGCGCTGTTGCTGGGCAAGGTCGCCGAGGCGGGGATCTAGACATCTTTCGACCCTGATCAGGGGTTTTCGGCGTGTCGCAGGCCGGGTTGTTATAGCCTTTCGAACATGAGTACGAACGAGGTGATGGCCCGGTTGGGGGCCGCCGTCAGCGCGCTGGGGGACGTCGATGTCTCCGCGTGGTCCGAGGACACGCTCAACGAACAGCTCGGTGATCTCTCCGCCGCCCTGGTCGCCCTCGACTCGGTGCTCGCCCGGGTCGCCGGCGAGGTTCGCGCCCGAGGGCTGCGCATCGAGGAACCCGTCTCCGCCTGATCCCGCCGCCCTCGTGGGGGCGGCGGCACCGCGCCGACACCGCCCGGGCACGGCAATGCCCGGGCGGTGTCGGAGGTGACTGGCAGGATGAACGTCGTGCGGTTCCTTGACCTGGCAGCCACCTCCGCCGCCGTCGCCGCCACCAACGGCCGTCGGGCCAAGGTGGAGTTGCTGGCTGACGCGTTGCGCCGGCTCGACCCGGCCGAGGTGGAGCCCGGCGCCGGCTATCTCGCCGGTGAGCTGCGTCAGCGGCAGACCGGGGTGGGCTACGCGAGCCTGCGTGACCTGCCGCCTCCGGCGGCCGAGCCGACGTTGACGGTGGCCGCCGTCGACGCGTCCATCGCGCAGATCGCCGCGGTGCACGGCTCGGGCTCGCAGGCTCGGCGTCGGGCACTGCTCGGTGCCCTGTACGCGGCGGCGACCGCCGATGAGCAGCGTCTGCTCACCGGCCTGTTCAGCGGTGAGCTGCGTCAGGGCGCCCAGGCCGGGCTGCTCGCCGACGCGGTGGCCCGAGCCGCCGACGTCCCGGTGGCGACGGTGCGTCGAGCCCTGCTGCTCGCCGGCGACCTGCGCGCGGTGGCGGTGGCCGCGCTCTCCGGTGGCGCCGCCGAGCTGGCCGGGTTCGGCCTGCAGGTCGGCCGGCCGCTGGCGCCGATGCTCGCGCAGAGCGCCCCCTCGGTCGACGAGGCGCTCGCCGCGACCGGCACGCCGGCGGTCGTCGACGTGAAGCTCGACGGCATCCGCATCCAGGTGCACCGCTCCGGTGCCGACATCGCCGTCTTCACCCGCAGCCTCGACGAGATCACCACCCGGGTGCCCGAGGTGGTCGCCGCCGTCCGTGCCCTGCCCGGCCGGGAGTTGGTGCTCGACGGCGAGGCGATCGGCCTGGACCAGACCGGCCGCCCGTTGCCGTTCCAGCAGACCTCCAGCCGGGCCGCCCGGCGCACCACGCCCAGCACCACCGGTGGCACTCCGGTCGCCCCGGCGGTGCTCGCGGCGGCCGCCAGCACCGGCGCGACGGTGCTCACTCCGTACTTCTTCGATCTGCTGCACCTCGACGGCCAGGATCTGATCGACCTGCCCGGCCGGGAGCGGTGGGCCGCGCTCGCCGGCGCGGTCGACTCGTCGCTGCTGGTCGGGCGGATGGAGGTCGACGGCCCGGAACAGGCCGGCGCCGCGTTCGCCGCCGCGCTCGACGCCGGCCAGGAGGGCGTGGTGGTCAAGGCGCCGGACGCCCCCTACGACGCGGGCCGGCGCGGCGCGGCCTGGGTCAAGGTCAAGCCTCGGCACACTATCGACCTGGTGGTGCTCGCCGTCGAGTGGGGCAGCGGTCGGCGCAAGGGGTGGCTGTCCAACCTGCATCTGGGTGCCCGCGACCCGCGCACCGGTGACTTCGTGATGCTCGGCAAGACGTTCAAGGGGCTCACCGACGAGCTGCTGCGCTGGCAGACCGAGCGTTTCCTCGACCTCGCCGTGGAGCGCGGCGACTGGGTGGTCCGGGTCCGGCCCGAGCAGGTGGTGGAGATCGCCTTCGACGGGGTGCAGACAAGTTCCCGCTATCCGGGTGGGATGGCGCTGCGGTTCGCCCGGGTGGTGCGCTACCGCGACGACAAGTCCGCCGCCGAGGCGGACACCATCGACGCGGTCCGCGCCATCCACGCCGGCCGGGTGACCGGCTGACCGGGCGCGATCAGGCGGACGCGCTGGGGGTCGGCTCGGCGGCCCGGTCCAGCGGCTTGCTCTCGGCACCGATGCCGGCGGCCCGGCGGGCCTCCCGGCGTGCCACCCAGCCGTAGCCGAACAGCGCCATCACGGCGAAGAGCCACCACTGCACGACGTAGCCGAAGTTCTGCCAGTTGTTGGCGTGCCCGACCGGCACCGCCTTGAACGTCGGGTCGGCGGCCGGCGTCTGCTCGTCCAGCAGCAGGTACGCGCCGTACACCGGGTAGGGCAGCTCGCCGGCGAGGCGCGGCACGGCGATGCGGCGGGTTTCCAGCCGCCCGTCGCGCCGGCTGACCGCGCCGGCGCCGCTCTCCGTCTCGTGCACCCGACCCACCACCGTCACGTCGCCGGTGGGCGCGGCGGGCACCGGCGGCTGGGCGGTCGCGCCGCCCGGTGCCGGCGGAATCCAACCCCGGTCCACCAGCAGCGCCGAGCCGTCGGCGAGCACCAGCGGAGTGAGCACCTCGAAGCCCACCCGGCTGTCCACCGTCCGGCCCCGCACCAGCACCGTGTTCGTCGGGTCGTACCGGCCGGTGACGGTGACCCGGGTCCAGACCTTCTCCTTGGCGGGAGCCGGGCCGGCCCTGCCCGCGCCGCCGGTGGGTGCGCCCAGCGGGTCGGCCAGTGGCACCGCAGCCATCCGCTGGCCGGCGTCGATCCGCTCGTTGACCTCGGTACGCCCCCGGTAGCGGTCCAGCTGCCAGTTGCCGAGGAACACCATGACGGCGGCGGCGACCAGGGTCAGCGCGAGGGCGCCCAGCCAGCGTGGGCTCAGCAGGAACCGGTACACGGCACCGAGGCTACTCGTATGACCGGGACCACTGTCCGCGACCGGGCCGGGACGGTGCGCGCGGCCCCCGTTGGCGGTGCTCGCGCGTCGGGGCGGGCGGGTATCGTCACGCCGACGGATCGACCCCCCGGTCGCCCGTCGCGTACCCGCCGCCGCCCGCGAGGAGTCGATGATGACCGTCGTGCCGCGCCTGGTGCTCAGCGCGCCGTCCTCCGGGCACGGTAAGAACGCGCTGGCGATCGGGCTGCTCGCCGCCCTGGCCGAGCGGGGTGTCGACGTCGCCGGGTTCAAGCTCGGCCCGGATCACGTCGACGCCGCCTACCTGGGCCTCGCCGCCGGTCGGCCCGGCCGGGTGATCGATCCCCGGCTGGTCGGTGTCGACCGTCTCGCCCCGCTGGTCGCGCACGGCGCGGCGGGTGCCGGGCTCGCCGTGGTGCAGGGCAGCATGGGCCTGTACGACTCGGTCGGTGGCCGCCCCGAGCAGGAGTCCACGGCCGCCGCGGCCACCGCGCTGCGCAGCCCGGTGGTGCTGGTGGTCGACGTGGCCGCGATGGGCCAGTCGGTGGCCGCCCTGGTGCACGGGTTCCGCTCGTACGACGAGCAGCTCTGGTTGGGCGGGGTGATCCTCAACCGGGTCGCGTCGTCCCGGCACGAGGGGATGCTGCGGGAGGCGCTCGACGACGTGGGTGTGCCCGTCTATGGGGCGCTGCGCCGTCAGGACCTGCCGGCGGTGCTGCCGTCTCGGCGGCACGGCGTGGCGCCGGTGGTCGACGGGTCCGCGGACGCCGTCCGCGCGGTCCGCCGGCTGGGTGAGGCGGTCGCCGCCACGGTCGATCTGGAACGGCTGCTCGGGCTGGCCCGCTCGGCCCCGCCGCTGCCGGCGCCGGCCTGGTCGCCGCAGGAGGCGCTGGGCGCGTTGGCCGTCCCGGCTGCGCGTCCGCTGGTGGCGCTCGCCGGTGGGCCGGGCGGCAGCTTCAGCCAGCCGGAGACCGCCGAGCTGCTGCGGGCCGCCGGCGCCGAGGTGGTCACGATCGATCCGCTGCGCGACGAGGCGCTGCCGGTGGGCACCCGCGCGCTGGTCGTCGGTGGCGCGCTGCCCGAGGCGTACGCCGAGCAGTTGTCGGCCAACCGGCGGCTCTGCATCGCGGTGGCCGAGTTGGCGCGTACCGGGCGGCCGGTGATCGCCGAGGGCGCCGGCCTGCTGTGGCTGGCGCGGGAGTTGGACGGGCTGCCGATGTGCGGTGTGCTCGACGCGGTCGGTGTCAGCCGGGACGGCCTGGTGGTGGGCTACCGGGAGGCGACGGCCCAGACGGACAGCGTGGTCGCCGCGGCCGGCACGGTCCTGGTGGGGCACAAGGAGCACCGGGCGGTGCTGACGCCGCGCGCCGGTCAGCGTCCGGCCTGGAGTTGGGACGGCGGCACGCCGGAGGGGTTCGTGTGGCGCAACGTGCACGCCTCGCAGCTCACCCTGCACTGGGCCGGTCATCCGGCGACCGCGGCCCGGTTGGTCGCCGCCGCGGCGACCGAGCCCGCGGATGAGGTGGTGCCCGCGCAGCCCGGTGGGGTGCCGGCGTGATCGGTCAGGTGGCGGTGCGCCGCTTCCCGGCGTTGACCGTCTCCACCCCTCGTACGGAGGTGCGGCGGGTCGTCGCCGCGGACGCGGCGGCGGCCGGGGAGATCTTCGCGGACAAGCTGACCCGGCGGTGGCTGCCGTTGGCCGACGACTCCGGCCCGATCGACGGGCACGCCTGGTGCACGGATCTGGCCCGGCAGCGGCGCGACAGCGGCGACGGTGACCACTACACGGTGCTGCGTCGTGAGGACGACCAGGTGGTGGGCTCGCTGTGGACGAGGCGCACCGACTGGGGTGCCCGCGCCACCGAGGTGTCCTACGCGATGGCACCGCACGCGCGTGGTTTCGGGCTGGCCGCCGAGGCGGTGGACGCGGTGGCCATCGCGTTGATTTTGGAGCACGGTTTCCAGCGCGTGGAGCTGCGGGTGGCCCCCGGCAACCTGGCCTCGCGCCGGGTCGCCGAGAAGGCCGGGTTCAGCTACGAGGGTCTGCTGCGCAACGCGGGTTTCGTCGGCGGCGGCCGGGTGGACCTGGAACTCTGGTCGTTCGTGGCCGCCGACCTGCGCTGAGCGACGGTCACCCGACGATGGCGTCCGAGGGCGGTGTGAACTGGCGGGTGGGTTGTCCCTTCAGCCCGTCGCGCAGGGTCTCCGAGACCGCCTTGATCGGGATCTGGGACTGTCCGTCACCGACCGCGTTGAACGGGTTGTCCGGGTCGGAGATGAAGCTCGCCGCCGCCAGTTCCGGGGTGTAGCCGACGAACCAGGCCGAGCGGGTGCTGTCGGTGGTGCCGGTCTTGCCGGCGACCGGGCGGCCGACCGTACCCCGGACGCTGTCGGCGGTGGACCAGCCGCCGCAGCCGCCGCGTGCCGGCCGGTCCCCGGTGGGGCAGCGGGCCGCGTCGGTGGCCGCCCGGGCGGCGTCCGCGCTGACCACCTGCCGGCAGCGGGGCTTGGCCACCTCGCGGTGGATGCCACCGGGTGTGTCGTACGTGGCCGGGGTGCCGTCCCGGTTCATGATCGCCTGCACCGGGATCGCCTCGCAGTAGCGGCCGTCGGCCGCGACGGCGGCGTACGCGTTGGCCATCTCCAGCGGAGTGGCGTCGGAGACGCCCAGGGTGAACGCGCCCCACTTCTTCGCCTTGCCCGGGGACGCCTGTTCCCGGTCGACGTCGGTGCGCCAGCGCAGCCCGAGTTGTTCGGCCAGTCGGACGGCCCGGTCCGCGCCGACCTTCTCCTCCAGCCACACGAAGTACGTGTTGACCGATTTGCCGAAGCCGGACCACATGGTCTGCTCGCCGGTCATCGCGCCGCTGGCGTTGGAGGGCGCCCAGCCGTCGTACACGGACGACTTGTAGCGGTACGGGGCGTTGAAGGACGTGGAGAGTGTCATCCCGGAGTCCAGTGCGGCCAGCATCGGGAACATCTTGAACGTCGATCCGGCCTGGTAGCCGGGCAGGTCACCGCCGCCGAGCAGCGGCGCAACCGTGTTCGGATAGTTGGCCTTCACGTTCGGCCCCGCCTCGGGGTTGGAACTCTGCGGGTTCTCGGCCAGGTCGAGCGAGTAGGTGCGGTTGACCGCCATGGCCTTCACCCGTCCGGTGCCGGGTTCGGAGACCACGATGCCGTTGGCGAAGGGGCTGCCGGTGTTCTCCTTGGTGCCGACGTTCTTCTCCGCCGCGTCCTGGACCTTCGGGTCGATGCTGAGCACGATCCGGTAGCCGCCACGGCGCAGCTTGTCGATCCGTTCCAACCGGTTCGCCCCGAACGCGGGCTGCGCGCTCCACCAGTTCTTCAGGTAGTCGCAGGCGAAGCCCCAGCTGTTGAACTTCTGCGGGATCGCGGCGCAGTCGTTGGGCGGGTTGGTCAGCTTCAGCCGGATCGGCTCGGACTTGGCCGCGGCGGCGGAGTCGGGGGAGAGGTAGCCGAGCTGGCTCATCCGGTCCAGGACGTAGTTGCGCCGCCCGGTGGCCTCCTTCTGGTCGGAGTCGGCCGGGTCGTACTCGGACGGGGACTTGACCAGCCCGGCGAGGGTGGCCGCCTCGACCGGGGTGAGGTCCTTGGGGGTCTTGGAGAAGAAGATCTCGCTGGCGGCGTAGATGCCGTACGCGCGGTGACCGAAGTACGCGGAGTTCAGGTACCGCTCCATGATGTCTTCCTTGCTCATCTCCTTCTCCAGGTCCAGCGCCATCCGCATTTCCTTGACCTTGCGCAGGCTGGTCTGCTGGGTGGCCTCCTGGACCTCCTTCGGCGTGGTCGCGCTGTCCCGCAGGGCCATCCGGACGTACTGCATGGTCAGCGTGGAGGCGCCCTGGGACACGCCGCTGGAGTGGGCGTTCGCGACGAAGGCGCGGGCCACGCCCTTCGGGTCGACGCCGTGGTGTTGGTAGAAGCGGGAGTCCTCGGCGGCCACGATCGCCTGCTGGATGTTCGGCGACATGTCCGACAGCTTGGTGTACTGCCGGTACTCCTCGTAGAACATGGTCAGCACCGTCTTGCCGTCGGGGGCGTAGAGGTACGAGGTCTCGGCGGGCAGGGCGGTGGTCAGCAGCTTGGTCTTCTGCTCCACGGCGTGCGCGGTGGCCTTCGCGCCGAGACCGGTGACGGCGACCAGCGGGTACGCGGCGGCGGCGATCACGATTCCGGCGATGAGCCCGGCGCGGAGGAGAGGGACGAGTCGACCAGCGGCAGCAAGGGGTCGGTTGCTCACAGGGTCAAGTTATGACATTTCCGATTCGTGCATGAGAAGAACTCATAAACCCGCGAGTGGTGACGCGGCTTACGTCGAGATCGGCTGTCCCACCGGCCGCCTTCCCGGCAGGATCGCGGACATGTCTGATCAGCCGCGCACAGCGGCCCCGACCGCCGGGGCCGAGCCGGACCTCGCGCACCACGGCGACGCGGAGGCGACCGCCGGCCTGATCGACCTCGCCGTCAACGTCCGCCGGGCCCCACTGCCGGACTGGCTCGCCGACCCGATCACCGCCACCCTCACCGACCTGGCCCGTTACCCGGACCCGACACCGGCCCGGACCGCGGTCGCCGCCCGGCACCGGCGTCACCCGGACGAGGTACTGCTCACCGCCGGCGCCGCCGAGGGTTTCGTGCTGATCGCCCAAGCCCTGCGCGGGGTCCGCCGCCCGGTCGTGGTGCATCCCCAGTTCACCGAGCCGGAGGCGGCCCTGCGGGCCGCCGGACACCCGGTCGAGCGGGTGCTGCTGGACCCCGCCGAGGACTTCCGTCTCGACCCGGGCCTGGTGCCCGACGACGCCGACCTGGTCATGATCGGCAACCCGACGAACCCCACCTCCGTGCTGCATCCGGCGCGGACCGTGGCCGCGCTGGCCCGCCCCGGCCGGGTGCTGGTGGTCGACGAGGCGTTCGCCGACACCACCACCGCCCCCGGCCACACCGGCGAGCCGGAGTCGCTGGCCGAGCGGCGCGACCTGCCCGGGCTGCTCGTGCTGCGCAGCCTCACCAAGACCTGGGGCCTGGCCGGCCTGCGGATCGGCTACCTGCTCGGCGCGCCCGACCTGCTGGCCCGGCTGGCCGCCGTCCAACCCCTGTGGGCCGTCTCCACGCCGGCGCTGGCCGCCGCGTCGGCCTGCGCCAGCCCCGTCGCGGTCCAGGCCGAACGCGCGATCGCCGCCGACCTCGCCGCCGACCGCGACCACCTGGTCGCGCGCCTGGCCGACCTGCCCGGTGTACGCGTCGTCGGCCGCCCGGCCAGCGCGTTCGTGCTGCTGCACCTGACCGGCGCGAGCTGGGTACGCGCCGCCCTGCGTGAGCGGGGCTGGGCGGTGCGCCGGGGCGACACGTTCCCCGGGCTCGGCCCGGACTGGCTGCGGGTGGCGGTACGCGACCGAAACACCATCGACGCGTTCATCGAGGTGCTGCGCGAGATCATGGAGGCATGATGTTGGAGACCACGATCGCGGCGATCCGGCCCGCGGACGAGTCGGCCATGGCGGCCGCCCGTGAGCTGCACGGCCGGCTGACCAAGCCGGCGGGATCGCTGGGCCTGCTGGAGGACCTGTCGGTACGCCTCGCCGGGCTCGCCGGGGCCTGCCCGCCGCCGCTGCCCGAGCCGGCCGCGGTGGCGATCTTCGCGGGTGACCACGGTGTGCACGCCCAGGGGGTGTCCCCGTGGCCGCAGGAGGTCACCGGGCAGATGATCGGCAACTTCCTGGCCGGCGGGGCGGTCGTCAACGCGTTCGCCCGGCAGGCCGGCGCCTCGGTCACCGTCGTCGACGTCGGCGTGGCCCACCCGCTGCCCTCCGACGCGGCCGGGCCCGATCGTGCCGGGCTCGACGCGGCCGGGCCCGATTCGGCCGTGCTCGACCCGGCGGTGCCCCGGCTGGTCGTCGCGTCGGTCCGCCGGGGTACCCGGGACCTCGCGGTGACCGCCGCGCTGACCCGGGACGAGGCGCTGGCGGCGGTGCAGACCGGTATCCGGATCGCCGACGAGCTGATCGACGCCGGCGCCCGCATCCTGCTCACCGGTGACATGGGCATCGGCAACACCACCCCGGCCGCCGCGCTGATCGCCGCCTTCACCGGCGCCGACCCGCTCGACGCCACCGGCCGGGGCACCGGGGTCGACGACCCGACGTACGCGCACAAGGTGGCCGTGGTGCGGGCCGCGCTGGCCCGGCACACGCCCGACCCGGCCGACCCGCTGGGCGTGCTGGCCGCCGTCGGTGGCCTGGAGCACGCCGCGCTGGCCGGGCTGATCCTGGGCGCCGCGGCCCGCCGCACACCGGTGCTGCTCGACGGCGTGATCGCGGTGTCCGCCGCGCTCGCCGCCGCGGCGTTCGCCCCGGACGCGGTCGGTGCCATGGTCGCCGGTCACCGCTCGGCCGAGCCGGGCGCCACGGTGGCGCTGCGGCACCTGGGCCTCGACCCGCTGATCGACCTGGGGTTGCGTCTCGGCGAGGGCACCGGCGCGCTGCTGGCGCTGCCCGTGGTCACCGGCGCCGTCCGGGTGCTGCACGAGGTGGCCACCTTCGACTCCGCCGGGGTGGCCGAGAAGTGATCGCGCGCGTCCGGCTCGGTGGTGCGGTGTGAGCACCAGTCCGTACCCCCTGGGCCTGCGCCTCGATGGGCGGCGGGTGGTCGTGGTGGGCGGCGGCGCGGTCGCCACCCGCCGCGTGCCGGCGTTGCTGGACGCCGGCGCGGACGTCCTGCTGGTGGCGCCGGAGCTGACCCCGGCGCTGCGCGCCCACGTGAATGCCGACCGGCTGCGCTGGGCGCCACGCCGGTTCACGCCCGAGGATCTGGACGGGGCGTGGCTGGTCCAGGTGGCGATCGACGATCCGGCCGCCGCCGAGTCGGTGAGCGTCGCCGCCGCCGGACGGCGGATCTTCTGCGTCCGGGCCGACGACCGGACGGCCGCCACGGCCTGGACTCCGGCGGTGACCCGACACGGTCCGGTCACCGTGGCCGTGCTCGGCGGCGGGGATCCCCGACGGGCGATGACCGTCCGCGACGCGATCCGTGACCTGCTCGCCGCCCGCCTCGTGCCCGAGGGTGCCGCCCGGACGCGCGGCGCGACCGAGGCGACCGGCACGACCGAGGCGACCCGGGGGCGGCGGTCCGGGCGGGTGGCACTGGTCGGGGCCGGCCCGGGCGACCCGGAACTGATCACGGTGAAGGGTTGGCGGCTGCTCACCGAGGCCGACGTGGTGGTCGCCGACCGGCTGGTCCCCGGGCTGCTCCTGGACGAGCTGCGCCCCGACGTCGAGCTGGTGGACGCCTCGAAGATTCCCTACGGCCCGTCCCGCGCGCAGGAGGAGATCAACCAGATCCTGGTCGACCGTGCCCTGGCGGGTGCCTTCGTGGTCCGGCTCAAGGGCGGTGACCCGTACGTCTTCGGGCGGGGCGGCGAGGAGCTGCTGGCGTGCGCGGAGGCCGGTGTGCCGGTGACCGTCGTGCCGGGGGTGACCAGCTCGATCGCCGCCCCGGCCGCAGCCGGGATCCCGGTCACCCATCGGGGGGTGGCGCACGAGTTCACCGTGGTCTCCGGGCACCTGGCACCCGACTCGCCGGCCTCGCTGGTGCGCTGGGACGCCCTCGCGGGTCTGCGCGGGACGCTGGTGATCCTCATGGGGCTGAAGAACCTCGCGGCCATCACCGAGACGCTGATCGCGCACGGCCGGCCGCCGGGCACACTGGCCGCCGTCGTCCAGGAGGCCACGACGGGTGCCCAGCGGGTGCTGCGCTCGACACTCGGCACAGTCGCCGCCGACCTGGTCGCCGCCGAGCTGCGCCCGCCCGCCGTCGTCGTCGTGGGCGACGTGGTGGAGGCCCTCGGCCGCTAACAATGGCACGAGTCCACGCGCGACGGAGCTGCCCGGGCGGTACGGGGGCGGGCGGGTGCGG
>NZ_WBKR01000170.1 GCF_008868155.1 Micromonospora sp. ALFpr18c | reverse complement strand
ACCGCAGCCGTCCCAGCAACTCACCCGCGGTCCGGGCCGCCCGGGCAGCCTCTATGCTGGCAGCAGCAGCCGCCTTCGATCTTGTTGTCTTCACAAACACATGATCAACGGGCGGCTGCGTCCATGTCGGACGCCGCCCCCACCACATCCCAGCAGGTCAGACTGCTAATGGCGGCTGCCGTACTAGGCACGGAGGTCAGCCCGCGGGTGGCCGCGACGGCAGGCGCGGCCGGAGTCACCCCGTTCACCGTCCTGCTCGGGGCCTACGCGCTGACCCTCGGCCGGTGGACCGGCGCCAGGTCCATGGTGATCGGGGTGTCGTTGCTCGGCCGGGACACCGAGGAGCTGACCGAACTCGTCGCCGCGACCGGCAACCTCGTTCCCGTCCGGGTAGACATCGACGATGACTTGTCGGTGACTCCCTACCTGCGGGCGGTGCAGGGATCGCTCGCGAAGAGCATCGACGCCGGCGCGCTACCGTTCGAGGAGATCGTCAACCTGCTCGGCGTCGAGCGCGATCTCGGCGCTCACCCGTTGGTACAGGCCAGTTTCGGCATGCACGACGAGTTGATTCCGCAGCGCATCACGGCCGGCGATGTCACCGTGCGGGTCGAGGAGGGCCACGGCGGCGGTGCGCAGTTCGATGTTTCGCTGCTTTTCGGCCGGTCGGAACCGACGCTGCTCGGTCAGTTGGAGTACGCGACGAGCGTGTGGCAGCGCAGCGAGGCCGCCGCGTTCGCCGACGACTACCAGGCGGCCGTCGCAGAGCTGACCGGCGACGTCACTGGAGTGCTGACGGACGTGCGCTGCGTGTCGCGGAAGCGGCTCGCGCTGCTGCACGAGCTCAACCGAACTCGGGAGGAGTTCCCACGCAAGGGCCTCGGCGAGCTGTTCGCCGAGGTGGTCGACCGGGTGCCGGATGCGATCGCCGTCCGGGAGGGCAACCGTGAGCTGACCTACGCTCAGCTCGCCGCGGCGGCTGGTCGCCAGGCTGCGCTGCTGCGAGAGTTGGGTGTGCAGCCGGGTGACCGCGTGCTGGTCGGGCTGGAGCGCTCCGCCGGTGAGATCATCGGGTTGCTCGGCGTGGTGCTCGCAGGCGCGGCGTACGTCGGCATTGAGCTGAACCAGCCCGGCCCGCAACTCGAGGCGATCCTCGCGAAGGCAGCGCCTCGCGCGGCCTTGGTCCCCGAGGACGCCGCGGCGCAGCTCGCCGCCAAGGGCGTACCGCTGTGCGCGTCGTGGGCACCGGACTGGCCCAGTGAACCGCTGGCCGCCGCGGCGTACCAGGCGGTGGAGACGGACGCCTCGCTGGCCTATGTCGCGTTCACCTCCGGCTCCACCGGACTGCCCAAGGGGGTGTGCGTCCCGCACCGCGCAGTGGTCCGGCTCGCGCACGAACCCGACTTCGTCACGCTCGCCCCCGGCGACAGGATGCTTCGGCTGTCGCCGCTGGCATTCGACGCGTCGACGCTGGAGATCTGGGCCACGCTGCTCGGTGGCGCCACGCTGGAGGTCTACCCGGCCGGCACCCCGTCGCCGAGCGAGCTCGGCGCGTTCCTGCGGGACCGCGAGATCACCGTCGCGTGGCTGACCGCAGGGCTGTTCCGGTTGGTCGAGGAGTTTGCCCCGGAAGGCTTCGCCGCCATGCGCCAGCTGATCACCGGTGGGGACGTCGTGCCGCACGAGCACGTCGCCCGGGTGCTGGCCCGATACCCGGGGCTGGTGGTCACCAACGGATACGGACCGACCGAAAACACCACGTTCACGCTGACCCACTCGGTGCGCTCCACCAACGAGGTCGACGGCCCGCTGCCCATCGGCACACCGGTGCCCGGCTCCCGGGCATACATTCTGGACGACCGGTACCGGCATGTCCCACCCGGCGGGGTCGGTGAACTTTTCTGCGCGGGCGCAGGCCTGGCCGACGGCTACCTCGACGACCCGGCAGAGACCACGAAGATGTTCGGGCGGTTCTCACCAGATGTGCCAGAGCGGCTGTACCGTACCGGGGACCTGGTGCGTCTGGACACCCAGGGACAGGTCCGGTTCCTCGGTCGACGTGACCACCAGGTCAAGCTGCGCGGCTACCGGATCGAGCTGTCGGCGGTCAGCGACGCGCTCACCGAGGACCGCTCTGTCAAGGACGCTGTCGTGGTCGTCACCGACGCGGACAGCGCCGAGAAGCGCATCGTGGCGGCCGTCGTCGCCGCCGACGACCAGATCACGGCGACCATGCTGCGGGACCGGCTCGCCGAGCGGCTGCCCGTCTACATGGTCCCCACACTGTGGGCGATCGTCGATCAGGTCCCGCTGACGGACAACGGCAAGGTCGACCGCAAGGCGATCGTCGCGCGTGCGTTGCCCGCCGGCGCCGTGTCCAGGCGGCCGGCACCCGCACCGAGGCCCGCCACCGTGGAGGCGATAGAGCTGACGACGGTTATCTCGCTGTTCGTCAAGGCGCTCGACAACGCGGAGACCGAAGTCGTCGCCGACACCGACTTCTTCATCAGCGGTGGCAACTCGATGGGCGCCGTGCGGCTGATCCGGCTCGTTCGCGAACAGTTGGGCGCCACCGTCCGGCTGCGCGACTTCCTGCTGACGCCGACACCGAGCGGGCTCGCGACGCTCGTGGAGAAGGCCGGTCCCGGTGCCTGACGGACTGACGTGGGACGACGGGCTGGAGAGCTGGGTGGTGTCCGACCGGGCCCTGGTCAGGCACGTACTCGGCCATCCCGACTCCTTTTCTTCCCGGACCTCCGTCCGGCTCGGCGAGCTGTACATGACCGACCAGTCCCGCGCCGAGTACCAGGCGCTGACCGAGTTCATCCAGCTGTGGTTCGTGCATACCGACGGGGACGAGCACACCGCGCGTCGCAAACCGGTGCAGCGCATGTTCTCCCTCGCCGCTGTGCGCTCGCTCGAGGAGCGCGTCGTGGCGATCGTCGACGAGTGTCTCGACGACCTGGCCGCCCAGCAGGCGCCGGATTTCATACCCACGGTCGCCGAAGGGGTGTCCGGTCGGGTCATGGCCCACGTCGTCGGTATCGACATCGAGCCAGGCGTCCTACACACCTGGTCCCGGCACCTTTCGGCGTTCCTCGCCGCGATGTATCGGCGCGATCACGCCGAAAAGGCGACCGACGTGATGCGGGAGATGTTGGCATGTCTAACCGGTTCCGCACTGTGGTCCCGGTTCCCGACGGACACACCGCGCGAGCGGGCGGTCACCGCCGCCACCCTGTCCATGATCCTCTTCGGAGGGCTGGAGACGACCGCGGCGCTGCTCGGCTCCTGCGTGCACACCGCGCTGGGTGACGCCGCGACGTGGGCCATGCTCAAGGACGCGGCCGAGCACGACGACCCTCGCGTGACGGCCCGGTTCGTGGAGTCCATACTCGCTACCCGGCCACCGCTGCGCAACGTGGCCAGGGTGGTCACGAAGGACATGACACTGGCAGGCGCCCAGCTTTCGGCCGGCGACCTGATGTTCGTCCCACTCGCTGACGGCATCACGGTGTTCACCGAGTCCTCCGCGACCGACGCGGTCGCCGAGGACGACACCTCCGGCGCCAACGGAGACGGCGAGCGGACCGGGCCGCACCTCGCGTTCGGGCTCGGCGCGCACTACTGCGTCGGCGCCTCCCTGGTCCGGCTGGAGGCGGCCACCGTGTTGCGGCGACTCGCCACCCGTTTCCCCGACGCGCGGCTGGCGGCGATCCCTGCCGTCTGGGGGCCCAACATCTCCTACATCGGCCTCGACCACCTCCCCCTGGAACTCGACACCCGCAAGGCGGTGGGATGAACACGGACCACACGGTCGCCATCGTCGGCGTGGCGGCCCGCTACCCCGGTGCTGGGGACGTCCGCGCGCTCTGGGCCAACCTCGTGGCCGGATCGGACAGCATCCGCCACTACACTCGGGCCGAGCTGACCGACGGCGGCGCCGACCACGAGCACGTCAGCCAACCGGGGTTCGTGCCCGCTCGCGGCGTGCTCGTCGGCCCGAGGAACTTCGACTGGGCCTTCTTCGGCTACTCCCGCACCGAGGCCGCGAGCATCGACCCTCAGCAACGAGTGTTCCTCGAATGCGCGTCAGCCGCGATTGACGACGCCGGGATCGACCCCACCCGCTTTCCTGGCTGGATCGGGGTCTACGCGGGCGCAGATGTCGTTGACGCGCGCGTGCGCAGCGGCCAGGGCGAGTTGGCGACCGTGATCGGCAGGGAGAAGGACTTCCTGGCCACCCGCGTCGCGTACAAGCTGGGCCTGCGCGGGCCCGCGGTCACCGTGCAGACCGCCTGCTCGACCTCGCTGACCGCCACCCACACGGCCGTCCGCGCCCTCGTCGGGCACGAGTGTGACGTCGCACTCGCGGGAGGTGTCGCGATCATCCCCGGCGACGAGTGGGGGTACCTGTACGAAGAGGGCGGCATTCTGTCCCCTGACGGCCGGTGCCGGCCCTTCGACGAGGACGCAGGGGGCACCGTGCCCAGCGAGGGCGTCGGGGTCGTGGTGCTCAAGCGGTTGTCCGACGCTCTGCGGGAAGGCGACCGGATCGTGGCATTGATCCGCGGTTCGGCGATCAACAACGACGGCGCCGACAAGATCGGCTACACGGCACCGTCCCTGACGGGACAGAGCGAGGTGATCCGCTACGCCCACCACGTCGGTGGGACGGACCCGGCCGACGTCGACTACGTGGAGGCGCACGGAACGGGAACCCGGATTGGTGACCCGATCGAAGTCGCCGCGCTGACCGACGCGTGGGGCCCGGCAGGCGCCACCGCCGGGTCTTGCGGGCTCGGTGCGATCAAGAGCAACATCGGGCACACCGGCGCGGCCGCTGGGGTCGCCGGGCTCATCAAGACGGCGTTGTCGCTGCACCACCGCCAGTTCGTGCCCACCGCGCACTTCAGGCGGCCCAACCCCATGCTCAATCTGGCGGACACACCGTTTCGGGTGTGCACCGAGGTGGAGAAGTGGCCCGACCGGGGCACCCCGCTCGCTGCTGTCAGCTCCTTCGGGGTAGGTGGCACCAACGCCCATGTGATCCTGGAGGCGGCGCCGACGCGGAGCAGGCCGATCCGATCCGGGTACCGGGTGCTAGCGGTGTCCGCAGCAACCTCGTCAGCACTGCGGCAGAGCAACCGCGACCTCGCCACACGCTTCACCGAGCCCAGCGTCGACGTGGCCGAGGCCGCGTGGACGCTTGCCGGGCGTAGACAGCACCGGTGCCGGCACACGGTCGTCGCGAGCACGAACGACGAGGCAGAGCAGGCGCTGCGCGCTTTCGGCGAGACCGCTGAGGACGGCGCACCGGCACGGCTCGGCACCGTCGCCTTCGTGTTCCCCGGCCAGGGCGCGCTGCAGGACAACGCCGGTGCGAGCGCGTACCGGCTGCTCGCCGGTTTCCGCGAGCACTTCGACCTCATCGCGAAGCACATATCGGTAACGCACGGCGTCGACCTAGGCCCGATCGTGGCCGCAGAACCACCGCGGGAAGACTGGTTCCGGTCCACCGTGCACCAGCAGGTCGGGTTGTTCACACTCGGCTGGGCGCTCGGGAGACAACTGTGGGACTGGGGCGTCCGGCCCGCCGCCATGTTCGGCAACAGCGTCGGAGAGTACGTGGCGGCCACGCTCGCGGGAGTATGGGAGCCGAAGGACGCGGCGAGCCTGGTGTTCGCGCGAGCCTCTGCCATGGCCGCCTCACCGCCGGGACGGATGGTCATGGTGTCCGCCCCGGCCGCCGAGGTGCTCGACCGGATCGGCACAGGCCATGACGTGACCCTCGCCGTTGACGGACCGGGTTACGTCGTGCTGTCCGGTCCGGACACCGCCGTCGACGCGCTACTGGCCGCAGACGCCCTCGCCGGTCTCGACGTTCGCCCGCTGTCGGTTCGGCACGCGTTCCACTCACCCGCCATGCGAGAGCCCGCCGAGGTGTTCCGTGCCGCGGTCGCCGCCAACCCGTCCGCTCGGCCGACAGTTCGGCTGATCGCCAACCAGACCGGTGGCTGGGCCGACGAGAACCTGGTTACCGGCCCCGACTACTGGGCTGGCCAACTGCTCGACACGGTCCGCCTGACCGACGGCGCGGCCACCCTCCTCGCCGCGGACATCGCCGTTTTCCTGGAGCTGGGACCGGGCACCTCGATGCTCGGCACGCTGCGTAGGCACCCGAACTGGTCGCCGGGCCCGGCGACGATCCCGCTGCTCGGCAAGTCCGGCGGGAGCGCTGCGGACGGCGGCGACCACCGACCCGGCGGGCGGGGCGAGCGGGCGCTGCTCACGGCGGTCGGCTCGCTGTGGGCACACGGCGTCGACGCGGCAATGAGCGAGCTGATGAACGTCGACGAGTCGGAGCGTCCTGTCCGATGCTCGTTGCCGCCGCACCCGTTGGCTGGCACCAGCCCGGACGACGACCGGCCCGCGTACCACCCCGTCGTCCCGCGTGCCGACACGCCGACACCCGGACCCGCCACCACCGGCCGGGCGCTGCTTGCCGAGTTGTGGTGCACCACTCTCGGGGTGCCATCGGTGGCCGAGGCGGACAACTTCTTCGCGCTCGGCGGTGAATCGCTCATGGTGGTCTCGCTGCTCAGCCGCCTCCGCGAGAGGACAGGACAATCCGTCTCTCCCGTCGAGTTCGTCGCCGACCCCACGTTCAGCACCCTAATGCACCTGGCCGACCGGACCGACGAACAGCGGCCAGCAGCTGGGATCGTGCCGCTGCACACCGCCCCGGCGCCGTCGGGCAAGCCGGTGTTCCTGATGGCGGACGCGTTCGGCACCGTGCTCCCGTACCGGGAGCTGGCCGCCCTGCTCGATCGCTCGGTCTACGGCGTGGCGCCGGCGGCCGGCGACCCCGCGGCGGGCGCACCGGGCGGGCGCATCGAGCGGCTCGCCGCCGACCACGTCGCCGCCATCCGGTCGGTCGACCCGATCGGGCCCTACACCGTCGGCGGCTGGTCGTTCGGCGTCGTCGTTGCCCACGAGGTGGCGCGGCAGCTGGAGGCACTCGGCGCCACGGTGGACCATCTGATCGGGCTCGACGGGTTCCCGCCCGCACCCGCCCGTCCGATCGGCGCCGACCCCGGCTACCTGGCAGGCAGCCTCCGCATGCTCGGTGACGTCGTACTGGGCACCGGGCCGCTCGGCGCGCGAGTACGCCGCGACCGGGCACTGCGGGCCCGATTCACCGCCAACATCACCGCGCTGCTGCGGTACCGCCCACGCCCCGTTCGCTGCGCGGCGACCGTGTTCCTCGTCGCCACCGGCGAGGCGGCACTGGCGCGAACCCGCGACAGGCTCACCGGAACCTACTCTGGCACCGTCAGCACCCACCACGCGGCGGGCGATCACTGGTCGATGCTGACCGCGCCGCACGTCGCCGGTCTCGCGGCCACCCTGCGTGCACGCCTGTCCGAACAATGAACAAGCTGAAGAGGGAGGACGCCCCAATGTCCACCAGCCAGGACGCGTCCGTGCGGCCGGTGCCCGGAGCCGCCGACGCTGCTGTCCCGTTGCGGCGCAACAGGAACTTCCAGGCACTGTGGTCGAGCGAGGCGCTCGCGGCAATCGCCAAGGAGACCGCGGAGTTCGCCTACCCACTGCTCATTCTCGCCTCGACGGGATCGGCGCTGTGGGCCGGTCTGATCGCGGCGGCTCAGGTGATCGTCGCCGGACTCGTGTCGCTTCCTGCGGGTCAGTTCGCCGACCGGTTCGACCGGAAAAAGCTGCTGCTGACCTGCAATCTGACCCGGGCCGTGCTGCTCGGCGTGCTGTACCTGCTGATCGCCACCGACAACGTCAACCTGCTGTTGATCCTCCTGATCGCGATCTCCTCGTCGGTCTTCCTCAGCCTGTCCCAGCCCGCGGGAATCGCCGCGATCAAGGCTCTGGTACCACCGGAACAGGTCAGCACGGCGATGTCGCAGAACAGCATTCGGTTCTTCGGCGCGACGCTGATCGGCCCGCCGGTCGGCGGCTGGCTCTTTGCCATCGGCCGGGCCTTTCCCTACCTGGGCGCCGCGGTGACGTTCGTGGTGTCGTCACTGTTGCTGCTGCTGATCAAGAAGCCGTTGCAGGCAGAACGGACGGCCGACGACGACGGCAAACGCCATGCGAAAGAGGGGTTCCGGTTGATCCGGCGGCAGCCGATCCTGTTCTGGACGCTGCTGTGGACGATGGGCTCGAACATGGTGTTCAACCACACCGGCATATTCATCGCGATCGCCGCAACGGGGCAGAGCGAGAGCGACTCGTCCGCACTCATCGGCATAGCCGTCGCGTGCGCCGGCATCGGCGGTCTGACCGGCGCATTCATTGCGGCTCCGGTGCTGAAAAAGGTCAAGCCGAGCTACATCTTCTTCTACGCCGCGTGGATCGGCCCGGTCGCCGCGCTGCTGCTCGCATTCGTCCCGAGCCTGTGGGTCATGGGCCTGCTGGTCGGTCTCGTCTTCGTGCGTGGACCGGTCATGAGCGCGCTCACCCTTACCTACGTCTCGGTACTCACCCCGGACAAGGCGCAGGGACGGGTTCTCGGCGCGGTCTTCTTCCTGTCCCTGATCGTGCAGCCGATCGGCCTGTTCGGCATCGGCGCGCTGTTCGACGCAGGCGGGCCCGCGGTCGTCTTCGGCACCGTGTGCACCGTCGCCACCCTCATCGCGCTGGTCACTTTCACTCCCACCATGCGCTCATTGCCACGCCTCGACCAGTTGGAGGAACTCAAGCCATGACCTCAGTCGACGACGGCAGCACCGTGTCCGCCCGAAAGGAATGGAGCCCAGGTCAGACGCTGCCCCCCGAGTTCTTCAACAATCCCGGCGACGACATACACGGCTGGGACAACGAGGTCCGCAGCCACTGCCCGGTCCACAAGATCAACCACCCGCCGGGGGCCGAGGCGTATGTGGTCGCCGACTACGAGACCGCGCTCAGCGCCTTCGGCGACCCCCGGCTGTCCAAGCAGCTCACCGCGTCGCCGGACTGGTTCCAGGAGCAACTGAAGGACGCCAGCCCGATCCTGGTGCACCACATGCTCAACGCGGACCCGCCGGACCACACCCGGCTGCGCAAGCTCGTCAGCAAGGCGTTCACCGCACGGCGCATGGAAATGATGCGTCCGAAAATCCAACAGATCACCGACGACCTGATCGACGGCTTCCCGGAGTCGGGCGAGGTGGACCTGATGGCTTTCGCCTTCGACCTGCCCATGAATGTCATCAGTGAGTTCCTCGCCATTCCGCCGACGGACCGCGGCCAAGTCAAGTCGGACGTGGTCCTGCTCAGCAATGCGCCCTACCCGGACGAGGAACGCAACAGGCTGCTCAAGGCCGCGAGCGACAAGGTCGAGGAATACCTCGTCGGCCTGCTCGCCAACCGACGCGAAGACCTCGGCGACGACCTGGTCAGCGTGCTGATCAGGGCTGCGGACGAGGACGAGGTGTACAGCGAGGAGGAGCTGATCTCCAACCTCGTGCTGCTCATCATCGCCGGCCACAAGACGACCGCGCACCTGATCGGCAACGGCATGTCGGCACTGCTGGCACGGCCGGACCAGCTTGCGCTCCTGAAGTCCGACCCCTCGCTGGTCGAGTCGGCGGTGGAGGAGTTCCTGAGGTTCGAGTCCCCGGTGTTCCGTGGCACGCTGCGGATCAGCACCGAAGACATGGAACTGGCCGGAGTGAAGATCCCGAAGCAGAGCTTCGTGCACGTGCTCCTAGGCGCCGCCAACCACGATCCGGCCGTGTTCGACAACCCCGGCGAGTTGGATATCACCAGGCAGGCGAACCGGCACCTGTCCTTCGGGCACGGGCCGCACTTCTGTGCAGGCGCCCCTTTGTCCCGCGTGGAGGGTTCGATTGCGTTCCCGACGTTGCTGCGGCGCCTGTCGGGGCTGCGGCTCGCGGCGGCCCCGTCCGAGCTGGAGTGGGCGTTCGACAACTCCACCAGCCGTGGTCTGCGCAGCCTGCCGGTTCGCTACGACGCGCTGCTGCCGCGGGAATGACCGGGCCCAGGGGCGCGATGCCGACACCGTTGATCTGTCTGCCGTTCGCTGGCGCGGGCACGTCGTACTACCACGCGTGGCGACCGCTGTGTGGTGACCGCTTCGACATTCGGCCCGGCCTGCTGCCCGGCCGGGAACGGCGCGTCGACGTCGAACCGATGCGCGACGTGCACGCGGCGGTCGACGACCTTTTGCCCACGCTGGCCGGAGCGGGCGAGGTGGTGCTGTTCGGGCACTGCCTCGGCGCCCTGATCGCGTTCGAGTTGGCCCACCGCCTCGTCGCGGAACCGGACGTCACTGTGGCCGCGCTGTTCGTCAGCGGGGCCGCGGCACCAGCCGAAGAACGGTCGTTGGGGGCGACCGGGCTGCCGGACGATGCGTTCCTCGACAGGGTGGCGGAGTTCGCTGGGGTCACCGACGACGCGATGTTTGACCCGGAGATGCGCGAGCTAATCCTGCCGACGTTGCGTGCCGACGTGGAGATGTTCGAACACTACGTGCCTGGCACCTCCGAGCTGTTGCCGGTTCCGGTCACCGCTGTGGTCGGTAGGGACGACGCGCTGGTGCCCCTGGAGAAGGCGGCGGGCTGGTCCGCGTCCACCAGCAAGGACTTCGCCTTGTTTGACCTGCCCGGCGGGCACATTTACCTGACCGACAGCGTCGAACAGGTGTTGTCGCTCATCGACGTAACCGTGCATACAGGGGGCTTGGGTGAACCTCGCATCTGAACGGCGCGACCTGTTCCGCGACGACGTTCCAACCGCCGAGCTGATCGCGCTCGGCGAGTCGCCACGGTCGGTGGACGCCGATCCCGGGACGATCACCTCGGCGTTCGACCGGGTCGCCGCAGGAACGCCCGACGCGGTCGCGGTCACCGACGGCGCCACGAGCATGACCTTCGCGGTACTGGCAGACCACGCCGACGAGGTGGCGCGCGGGCTGATCACGCTCGGAGTGGCTCCCGGTGACATGGTGGTCGTGTGCCTCGACCGATCGGCCGAACTGGTCGCGGTGCTGCTCGGGGTGCTGAAGGCGGGCGCGGTGTACGTGCCGACCGACCCGTCCTACCCGGTGGGCAGGCTCACGCACACCGTCGGCGACACCGGCGCGAACGTCGTGATCACCAGGCTGATCGACCTCCCGGTCCCGGCGAGAACGATGTCCCCCGAAGATCTGCGCGGGCTCGCCGGCCCTGGCCACGCCACCCCGGCCCGCACTCCAGATGACCCCGCCTACGTCATCTACACCTCCGGATCCACCGGGCAGCCGAAGGGCGTCGTGGTCCCGCACCGGAATGTGACCTGGCTGATCGAGGCGACCAGGGGCGAGTACCAGTTCGACGGGGGCGACGTGTGGACCCTGTTCCACTCCAGCGCGTTCGACTTCTCCGTCTGGGAGATCTGGGGCTGCCTGCTGACCGGTGGTCGGCTCGTCGTCGTGACGTGTCTGGACTCCCGGAGCCCCGAGCGGTTCCGCGACCTCCTGGTCGGCGAGTCGGTCACCGTGCTCAACCAGACGCCGTCGGCGTTCGCCCAACTGCTCGCGGTGCCGCACGACGAGGTCGACGTGCGGTTGCTGATCTTCGGGGGGGAACCACTCGACACCCAGGTCCTGTTGCCCTGGTTCGACGCACACCCCGAATGCCGCGTTGTCAACATGTTCGGCATTACCGAGACCACCGTGCACGTCACCGAGCAGACGATCACCCGGGCGCTCGCCGAGGCGGCCTCCCGGTCGGTTGGGAGGCCGCTACCCGGCTGGTACATCTACGTTCTCGACGAGTACGGCTCGCCCGTCCAGTTGGGCCAGACCGGAGAGATCCACGTCGGCGGCGCTGGCGTCGCGCTCGGCTACCTCAACCGGCACGAACTGACCGCGCAACGATTCCCGCCGGATCCGTTCCGGGGCGGAATCATGTATCGCAGCGGCGACCTCGGCAGGTTGCTACCCGACGGCAGCCTGGAACATCTTGGCAGACTGGACAACCAGGTCAAGGTTCGAGGCCATCGCATAGAACTCGACGAGATCCGGGCTGTGCTGCAAAGACACCCCAGCGTCAGCGCCTCAGCAGTGGTGGTGCACAGGGCGGCCGCCGACGACCCGAACACTGCCCGTCTCGACGCGTACGTCGTACCGGCAGGCACGGGCACGGTGGACACCGATGACGTCGCCTCGCATGCGAGCGCCTCGCTGCCCGCATACATGACCCCGGCCACCATCACCGTACTGGGCATGCTTCCGTTGACGGTCAACGGAAAGCTCGACGTCTCGGCGTTGCCGGAGCCCACGGCCGGGACGCCCGGTCCCGCCTCGGTGGACGGCGACCTCGCCAGCCGTATCCAGCACATCTGGACCCGGATGCTGGGCACCGACATCGGGCCAGAGGACGACTTCTTCGTCGTCGGTGGCAACTCGGCACACGCGGTAAGCGTCCTCGCCGAGATGCGTGCCGACGGCATCGCACTGCGACTCGTGGACCTGATGCGCAACCCGACCCCGCGCGCCCTGGCCACCGCATTGTCCAGCACCTGACTGACAGTGGACGACGCCGTACGCTTGTGCAGACGTGACTGTTGGCGAGCCCTCGCCGACCTGCTGCTTGACCATGGCCGACAGCACGGCGTATTTACCCGGCTGGAAGCCCTCCACGCGCACGCCGACTCCACCGTCGCCCGGGCGACGAGCAGCGACCGAGACAGCGAGAAGGGGCTCGTGGTCACCCGATCCGGGCAACGGTCGGCGTGGGCCCCGCTGCCCCGAGGCCAAATGGGCGTGGTGCTCGACCGGGACGACCTGATCAAGCAGCTCACTGGCATGCTCAACACGCTGACGGCGCTGGAACTACCTCGCGGTGACCTCGTCGTACCCGCCATCGGTCTCGACCCCGCCACCGTGATCTCCTACGGCAGGGTCAACGTGCCGAGCAACACCGCAACCGACGGGTTCAGGCAGGCAGACCATGTTCACGTCTCCCCGGGCGAAGCCATCGACTACGGCAGCGTCGTCGCCCACCCCACCGACGTGGCCGCCGAACTCGTCGCACGTCTCATCGCCGACCACCGGGCCGCCACGGGCTTACGCTGACACTCCACTGATACTCGCCCTCGCCAGCGGTAGGTTCAGGACGAATCCCAGCAGGAAGCCGCCGCCGACGACCGGCAGTGACGGTGCTCCGTTGGTGCTCGGCGAAACGGTTCTCTCCGCCGCGCCACACGCATCGCGGACACCGATGACGGTCTTCGTTCTCTACGCTGCTCCCATGGCAGCGTGTCCCGAGCTGACCAGGCCGCTCCCCCGCGTGGGGTCCGGCCATTGTCTCTCCGGGGCAACCCCGGGGACGGGACACCCCTCCCTGTCACGCTGATGTGAGACAGCTCGTCTACCAGGGGATACTCTTCCTGGACGGTTCTGAGGAGAGATCATCAGCATGACGTCGAAGTCCTACGAGAGTCTGGATCCGGACGCCCGGCCCCAGCGGCGGACATTCGCCGCAGAGTTCAAGGCGCGGATCCTGGATGAGTACGACGCAGCACCAGATGCGGCGTCGCGTGGGGCGATTCTGCGCCGGGAACGGCTGTACGGCTCACACATCCTCGACTGGCGCAAGGCCCGAGACGCCGGAGCCTCGGCCGGCTTGACGGACCGGCGGCAATCGGCCGCGCGGGCAGCGAAGAAGGCCGAGAACGCCGAACTTGCCCGCCTTCAGCGGGAGAATGCCCGCTTACAGGCCAAGCTGACCAAGACCGAAACCGCACTGTCGATCATGGGAAAAGCGCACGCGCTCTTGGAACTGCTCTCCGAGAGCGCGGATTCCGCGCCGATGCCGAACCCGTCCTCGCCAGGGCGTTCGCAAGGTAGGGATATGCCCGTTCTAGGTGATTCCGAGTAGTTGTAGGGATCGGTGTGGGTTGCGGCTGTTCTTCCGGAGGGCTGGCGCGATGGAGGTGACGCCGGCCAGGCGGAGCAGGCTGATCGCGGTGTTGCGGAGGGTGGCCAGGGCGCGGGGTGCGTTGCCGGTCTGTAGGCGGCTGGCGTCTTCGCGGTAGGTGGTGTCGCGGATGTGGTGTAGGACCTCGATGGACCAGTGACCGCGTAGCCAGTCGGCTAGTTCGGCGGGGTCGGCCTGCTCGGCGGTGAGGTTGGTGATCG
>NZ_WBKR01000169.1 GCF_008868155.1 Micromonospora sp. ALFpr18c | reverse complement strand
TGGCTCACCGGCAGTCCTGAAGAGGCCTTCGACTTCGTCTACGACATCCACATCGGCACCATCACACCCGGACCCTGACCGCACCCGTCACCCATCAACCCCCGACGGACTTCCGGCTCGGACCACTAACCCCTGCGGCTTCGCCCCGTCAGCGGCGACGTGCCACAGCAGCAGCCGCATCGACTTCGGGGTCAGTCCGAGGCGGTCTTCCAGAACCGTGGCCTGCGCGAGCAGGGCCGCCGTAGCGTCCGGCTGCTCAGCGGCGATCATCACCCGGCAGTATCGGGCGACCGTGCGAGTCCAGCGCAGCTGCTCCCACGCCACCGCCTGCGGGGTCGCCCACAACTGCTCCCAGGCCCGGCGCTCGTCGAGCGAATGACGGCCAGGCAGCGGCCACGGCGGCGGGTCGCCTTGCCGGCCGCTGGCGGGGAGCGCCACACCGCCCCGGCCGCGCGTGCCTCGCTGCGGGTCGAACTTCGGCGGGTTCGGCATGGCACCTCCTGTGACGATGACCGGCGGTTACCGGCAGCAATGGGTGTAACAGTCTGTGACGATCTTGGAATGTAGGAACTGCCCGGACAGCTAGCGACCTGGCTCCGGTGGTTCGGAAACCTGCGGCGGAGATTTTTTGAGGCCCACTCTGTCACCCTGGGTGACCTACCGTCGATTACTCTCAGTGATGGCGATTGGCCGCGAGCCTCGCGACTGGTTGCACCTGCGCCCACACGTCGGGCACGGGCGTGTGCCATGCGCCGGCCTGAGGTTGAGCATCGAGCTGTCGCCACCTTGCGAGGTGGGCGTGACGTGGTCGGCTTGGTCGGCACCCTCGTGCCCGCACAGCCAGCACACACCGCCGCCAGGTTGGGCAAGGACCTTTGCGCGGTTGCGCTCGTACACGGTGTCGTAGCCGCGCTGCCGTGAGCTGGCGCGGCCTCGGGTGCGCTCGCGGTGTCGCCCTCGCGCACGTGAGCAGGCTCCGCACCGGGACGCGCTGGTGAGATTGCCGCAGTCAAGACAGGGTCGAGGGGCCATGCCTGCTCTCCCGTTCGCTGGTGGTGTCGTCGCTGGCCGTTGGGGTGGCGCGCAGGGGCGGTCGTTGCGCGGAAAGGAGGCGCGCTCTCGCCCCTTCGGCCCCGGCTCGCTGTCGTCGGGAGATCCAGACCGACGACCCCGGGTGACGTTGACGCTGCTGCACCCCGGCCTGCCTCTATCGACGCCGCGGCGGGAACAGGCCGGCGAACTCGTCCAGGCCGTCCGTGCCGGCGTCGACCGGCGGGAACAGGTGGGCGTACGGGGTCAGGTCGGCCGGGCCTGCTTGCGCGGTGGGCGAGAACAGGCCGGCGAACTCGGCATCGGCGATGTCCTGCTCGCGCTGCTCCATCTCCTGCGACGCCTTGACCAACCTGGTCAGGGCCGGGTCGGCGAGCACGGGGAACAGGTGGGCGATGGTCCGGCCGCCCTCGTCGGGGTCGTTGTCGTACACCGCGCGCCACGTCTCGCGCGACTCAGCGGTCACCCGTCCGGTGCGGTACGCCCAGTCGGCGGGGTGCTCACCGGGGTTCCACGGTCCCTGGTAGGTGCTCATGCTGTCTCTCGCCTCTCGTGAGTGCGTACGCGGCCAAGCTGTCCGCGTCGATGTGCCATTCGGTCCCGCTGCGCTGGGCTTCCAGTGCCCCGGTGCGGCAGAGCCGGCGGATGTAACTGTCACTGACCCGCAGCGCCCGAGCTGCGGCACTGGCTGTCACCGTCGACGGTGACCGGCCGGGCTCGGGTAGGACAGCTACGGTTCCGGCGGCGGAACTGCGGGCGGCGTAGGCGGCCTGCTCAACGACCATGAGTAGGGCACCCTCGCCGGTGGTGAGGTTCCGGCGGTGGCGGAACGTCAGCGCGCCGGCCCGGACGAGCTGCGCGAGGCGGCAGGCGTCATCGGGGGCGACGAGCAGCCACCCACCGGCGAGGGGCCGGGTCATGGTTCGACCGCCATCGACAGCCACTCGTCGTCCGTGATCAGGGTGTCTTGGGGTCGCCCGACCATGCTGGCGAGGACGGCGGCCACGTCGAGCAGCTGGTCGACGGGGAGATCCGCAAGCTCAGTCACGGCTGCCTGATGTCCCAAGGCGCTGTTGCGGGCGGCGAGGGTCGCAAGGACGGCAGCGCGGGCGGCGTGCAGGGCCTCTGCGCTGACCGGGCCGGGGGTGGCCAACGGGCGCCAGGCGCTCATCCGGTCACCTGCCTGCCGATGTCGTCGAGGTCGGCGGCGGTAGCGACGGAGTTCAGCGCCTGTCGCAGATCGAGGCCGTAGACCTTCAACGCGAGCGCGGCGGCGAACGCCGTGATGGCGTTCAGCGCAGCGTCGGGGTCGGTGTTGACGAGCCGCACCATCTGGTCGGCGTCCGCGTCGTCGTAGGCGAGCAGGATCCGCGCGGCGAGGCCGAGTGCGGCCAGCTCGGCAGCCTCGCCGGACTGGCCGCTCATCGGCGACCACCCTTGCCCCGGCTGCAGCCTCGCCCACCTCGCGGGCTGGCCCTGCCCGTACCCCTCGCGGCGTCCTGTTCGGCCGGCAGCGTGGCGCTGAGCGGGTTGTTGCTGGCCACGGACGGGCGGCAGTCGTCGCACGTGCCGTATTGAAAGATCAGCGCACCGAACTGCGTCATGCCCGGGTTCATCCGGTCCGGCGGGCAGATGGCGCCGCAGCAGTCACAGGTGAGGTTGGCTCTGCGGCCGAGTGACCACAGGTGCGCACACCGGATGCAGGTCACCAGGCCGGGTTTCCATGCTGCGGTGAGCACCGGCTCGGGCCGGTCGGGGTCGGGGCTGTGCCGGCAGGTGGTGGCTTTCCCGTCGGCCCAGCGGGTGAGGGCGTCGAGCAGACCGAGCCGCAGCCAGCCCGGCAGGTCGGCCGCAGTGGCAACGCCGGCGTCACAGCCACCGGTGAACCTCGCCGCCGTGGTGGCCACGCGGGTTGCCTGGGTTGCCGCCGCGTCGAGCTGGTCGACGAGCGCCACGGGCGTGGCCTGGCGGACCGTGCAATGAACCGGTCGTAGTCGGGGTGCAGCATCGCCTGCTCCAGGGCGAGGGTGGGGGTCACGACGGGCTCCCCTCAGCACTGGTGAGGGCAGCGTCCACGTCGGCAGCGAGCGCCATCGCGGCGAACACCTCGCGGGCACGCTCGGGGGTGCCGTACAGCTCGACGGCCAGGGAGTAGGCAGTGGTGGCCAGCGCGCCCACCAGCTCGATCGGCTTGTACTCGGCGAGCAGCGCGAAGAACTGATCAAAGTCCTGATCGGCTGCGGCCAGCAGCACCTTCGGTGCCAGGCCGGGGATGTGGCTCATCGGGTGGCCTCCGGGGTGATCGAGACGGCCAGCGTGCGGCCGGGGTTATGGCGGGCTTGCCAGGCGGTGACGTCCACCGTGTAGCCCTGCTCGGCGAGGTGGCGCAGATGGCCGTACGCGTCAGCGTCGAGCCCGTATGGTTCGGCGACGTACATCCACCGCCCGCCTGGCAACCGGAGCCGGTACGGGTGGTCCACCCATCCGGGGAGCAGCAGCTCCCGGCTTGCCCCGTGGTCGCCGTGCTCCAGGAACTGCCAGCGGCGGCCGTCGGCCCGTTCGAGAAGCGCGGCCCGCAGGTGCGCATCGAGCACCAGGGCGGGGCCCTTGCGCAGGTGCCAGCCGGGCATGGCGCCGGTGACGCGACTGGGGCAGCCGTAGCAGGGGCACCGCGGGGTCTGGCCGGCGTCGGGGTCGGTGAGCTTGGCGACGCCGGGGGTGTCGTTGGTGAGCAGGTCGTCGAGGATCATGCTGCGGCCTCCATCTGGGCGGGGTCGAGCAGTCGGATGAGTTCGTGGCCCCGGCCGGTGCACGGGCACTTGCCGCCGCAGCCGGAAGAGTCGATGACGCGCTTGGCGGCCTCTGCGGCTTCGAGGGTCGGGTGCAGCTCGACCGTCAACACGCGGTGCCGCGCAGTCGTGGCGTACGGGCCGTTCCCGGTCACCCACACAGCTCTCGGCCACAAACACCGGGCGAGGGTGCGGAAGCTCCGATGCGTCCGGCCGCAGTAGTGCCGGCGGTAGGTCTTCATCGAGTCACCTCGGAAGTCAGCCCGTCCCGGGACGGGGTCGCCGACAGGCTGATCCCGTCCCTATATAGGGACGGGACGGGGTCACTGAACCCCGTCGGACGGGGTCCCGACGCCGTCGGACGGGGTGCTATGCACCAATTCATCCCCTCGCCCAGGCCATCGGGACGGGGTCGGGACGGGGTCGGAGTGCTCATGGGGTGTCCCCGAACGGCTTGACGAGCCGGTGGAGCTTGGCCCCGCGGGGCCCCGTCTCCATCACGATGTGGCCCTCGTCGACCAGAGCGGCCACCGCTCCCCGGACGGTCTGGGCTTGACCCTTGACCCGGTCGGTGATGTCGGTCATGGTCAGCGGCCCCGGCGCACCCTGGAGCGCGGCGCTGACCCTCGCCATGAGCGTCGTGGGTCGGAACTTGCCGTCGCCCTGAGCCGGCGGGCTGACCATGCCCTCGGCGAACCCCATGTCGTGAGACTCGACGACCAGGTCCCCGAACCAGAACAGTCCCTCCTGCCCGGGTAGCGCGTGCCGCCGCAGCTGCGCCGGCCGATCCTTGGCGATGTAGACGCTCGTACGCCCGGTCCGCCCGATGCCGAACGGCTGGCGGTTGTCGAGCACGTACGACGCGCCGTTGATGCCGTTTAGCTTGTGGACACCGCCGATGGCGTACCGGCCCCGCCCCTCGCGGTCCTTGACCACGTGGTCCAGGGCGACGGTCGCAGCACCCTTGTCGGCGATGTACCGGGGCAGCAGCCGACCGAACCGGGCGATGTCGGTGTTGTCCTTGAGTTCGAGCCCGTGCATGCTCATCGCCTCGGTGATGCCGTCGAGGATGGCCAGCGTGGGGCGCAGGTCCCCGAGTAGTTCGCTGAGGTCTTCCCGGCCGAACAGGCTGTCGATCGCCTCTTCCGGCTTGACGTAGCCGAACCGGGCCGCGATGTCTTCGGACTTGGCACCCAGCGCCATGAGCCGCCCGACCGTGCCGCCCTCGTCGTCCTCGAAGTCGAGGTACAGGACGGCGTTCCCCGCGTCGAGTTCGCTCTGGGCAGCGAGCAGGGCAAGCCACGTCTTGCCGGCCTCGCTGTCGCTGGCGATGCTGTGTTGCCGGCCCGGGTAGAACATGCCGACGCCGTCCGTGCGCCGTCCGACGGTGGCCTGGGGCGGTGCATAGGTGCCGTCGAGCACCGGCCCGAGGTCGACGCGTTGCCACGTGCGCCGGGGGCCTCGGTCGAGTTCGCCGAGGCTCAGCGGCCCGGCCGGCGTCGTCGTCACGCTGAGGCCCCGATCCGGCGCCGGGCGGACGCGATGGTCGCGGCAGCCGCCCGGTCGGTGAGGCCAACGGACAGGGCGGCGTCGAGCAGGTCGGTGAACACCTGCTCGTCGGCCCCGGTCTCGACGGCCCGGCAGGCAGCCCAGAACAACGCACCGTTGCGGTTGCCCTCGCCCTGCCCTGCGACGTGTCGGACGAGCGCGCCGTGGTCGCTGCGCTCCCCCGGCCGCGCCCTGGCGGTGAACGAGCGCGGCGGGTCGAGGGCTCGCCGGATGGTGGCGAAGTCGACCCCGGTCACAGCGGGGTCGAGGCGTGAGCGCCACTCAGTGAGTGCGTAGGGCTTGCCGTTGATGACGCTGGGCGGTGCGAGCACGTAGCCGCCGCGTGAGCGGAAGTCGACGCCGTGGCCGCGGATGCTGCCGTTCCCCTGCTCGCTACCGAGGTAGTAGAGGTGCCAGCCGCCGGACCAGGTGGTGATGATGCTGTGGGCTCCGACGAGCAGCCTGGCGTCGCGCAGCTGGGCGAGACTCGCGGCGCCGCGAGCGCCGTTCTTGACGTCGAAGTCGAGCACGTCCGGCCCGGGTGCCCCGGTGGCGATGGCGACGTTCGCTGCCGGGCAGCGGGTCCACCAGGCCGCGATCGTGGCCGCTTCCGTGCTGGCGTCATGCAGGCCGCGTCGGGTCAGCGGGTGCTTGCCGGGGCTGTGGCACTCGACGTCACCGCAGGAACAGCCGGCGTTGGTCGTCCAGTGGCAGGGGAAGACGGGCCATCCGGCGTCGGCGTAGCGCAGGGCTTTCCGCAGGGCACGCCCGTCGGTACCCTGCTCGTAGGTCTCGCCGACCATCTGCGCCGCCTCGGACTTCGCCGGTCCGGGGCGGCTGTGCGTCTGGGTCATGCCGCCCGGCCCCCCGACTGCTCGTCGACCCACTTCTCGACGTGTTCCCAGCGATAACGGACGTGCCGTCCGACCTTTGACCAGCGCGGACCGCTCTTGATGTACCGCCACTGAGTGAGGGTCTTCTCGGGCACGCCCAGGAACGTGGCCACCTCGGGAGGGGTAGCGAGCGCTCGGCGCACTTGTGCGGGCGTTCCGCTCGGGGCCATGGTTGCTCCAAATTCGAACGGGTGCGATAGGAAGTCGTACAACTGCCGGTAGGTTTACCACACGCCCTATCGAGTCGCAAGCTTTCGTGCTACGTTCGCTCCGATTCCGAACAAGGAGAGAGCGTGGAAGATCAGCCCAGGCGTCCGAGCGAGGTGCTGGCCGAGCAGGTCAAGGTGTGGCGCGATCGGCGGAAACTCTCAGCACAGGGGCTCGCCGACCGCATCAAGGAGATCGGCGGGACGCTGAGCCGCGTCGCTATCTCTAAGATCGAAAACGGCGACCGGGGGGTGAGCTTGGATGAGTGGCTTCAACTGGCCCACGCTCTTGCAGTGCCACCGCCGCTCCTGTTCCTCGACCTCCAGTCGGGGGCGGATATCGCCGTCGCGCCCGGAGTGGTCCTGCATCCTTGGCTTGTCTGGGAGTGGGCCACCGGCAACGAGCCTCCGCTTGTTCGGTCACCCCGGGGCGGAGCCCTCGTGTCTCGCGTCGAGGAGTTCACCGGGGCTCAAGAAGCCATCGACCTGTACCAAACCGAGGCTCGGGCGGGCCGAGCGATCAACCAGGCACAGCACGACATCCGAGCCGCTGAGTACTCGGGTGACGACCGGACCGCGACCGGTGCGCGGGCCGGCTTCGTCGAGGCGCTTCGACAACTCGCAGGGGTGCTGGACGGCATGGTCGAGCGCGGTATGACGCCACCGGGCAAGCCGCGGGAGTGGATAGACGCGATCCGGGAGCTGAGGCTTTCGCGCTATCCCGACCGCCTGGTCATCTTCGAGCCGGAGGCTGCCGATGGCGAGCGTTAGGAAGCGTCTCGACGGGCGGCCGAAGCCGTGGCTGGTCCGCTGGCGCGACGAGGCCGGCAACGAGCGCAAGAAGTCGTTCGCCCGCAAGGTCGACGCCGACAAGTTCCGGGCGGACGTCGAGCACAAGTTGAACACCGGCAACTACGTCGACCCGAAGGCCGGCAAGGTCACGTTCCAGGCGTACGCCGAGCGGTGGCGCACGATGCAGCCTCACCGGGAGAACACCGCGGCACGGGTCAAGTCGCAGCTGCACAGGCACGTCTACCCGGCGTTCGGTGCCCGGCCGATCGCCGGGGTCAACGCGTCTATGCTGCAAGCCTTCGTGACGGGCCTGCCGCTGGCGCCCAGCTCGGTCCGCCCGGTGTTCGGCACGGTGAAGACAATCTTTGCCGCAGCGGTACGCGACCGGGCAATCGGTCGCAACCCCACGCCCGGGATCAAGCTGCCTGAGCTGCCCCGTGACGAGATCGTGCCGCTGACCCTGTCCCAGGTGGACGACCTGATCGCCGTCATGCCGGCCCGGTACCGCGCGCTGGTCGACTTCGATGCCGGCACGGGCCTGCGGCAGGGTGAGCTGTTCGGTGTCGAGGTGGACGACCTGGACCTCGACGAGCGGATGCTGACCGTGGCCCGCCAGGTGCAGCCCACCGCCGGTGGTGGCGTGGTGGTGTGCGCGTTGAAGAACAAGCACAGCTATCGGAAGGTGCCGCTGGCGCAAGCCATGGTCGACGTCGCTCGCGCCCACCTGGTGGAGTACCCACCGCAGGAAGTCGAGGTGCTCGACACGACCGGCCGCAAGCCGGTCACGCGGATGGCGCGGTTCCTGTTCCTCGACGGCGCCGGCCGTCCGCTGAGCCGCACTAGATTCAACGCCGAGGTGTGGGCGCCGGCCCGGCTCGCCGCTGGGCTACCCGAGTCGACGCAGCATGACCTGCGGCACTTCTACGCCTCAGCGCTGATCCGAGCCGGGCTCAACCCGAAGGTGGTCGCCGCCCGGCTCGGCCACGCCGACGCGTCGATGACGCTGCGTGTCTACGCGCACCTGTGGCCGGACGATGAGGACCGATCGCGGCAGGCTGTCGACGATCTCTTTTCCACGCGATGTGCCCCACCTGTGCCCCAACCGAGGGAGGCGATCAGCGTTGCAGCAGCGTAACGGCCTGTTGACCTCACCTGACGCTATTTGGCGTTGAAGTAGCTGGCCTCCGGGTGGTGGACCACGATCGCGTCGGTGGCCTGCTCCGGCATCAGCTGGAACTCCTCGGACAACTCCACCCCGATCCGCTCCGACCCCAGCAGGTCCACGATCTTCGCCCGGTCCTCCAGGTCGGGGCAGGCCGGGTAGCCGAACGCGTACCGGCAGCCCCGGTAGTCGTTACGCAGGATCCCGGCCAGGTCCGTCGGGTCGTCGTGGCCCAGCGGACGTCCGTCGGGCAGGGTCAGTTCGGCGCGGATACGCCGGTGCCAGTACTCGGCGAGCGCCTCGGTGAGCTGCACCGACAGGCCGTGCACCTCCAGGTAGTCGCGGTACTCGTTGCGGGCGAACAGCTTCGCCGCGTACTCGCTGACCGGCTGACCGACGGTGACCAGCTGCAACGCGACCACGTCGAGCTGGTCGCCCTTGGGCCGGAAGAAGTCCGCGAGGCAGAGTCGACGCTCCTGCCGCTGCCGGGGGAACGAGAACCGGGCGCGCTCCGCGTGCCCGTTCTCGTCGAGCACCACCAGGTCGTTGCCTTCGGAGTACGCGGGGAAGTAGCCGTACACGACGGCTGCCTCGAGCACCTGGTCGGCGATCAGCCGGTCCAGCCAGTACCGCAGGCGCGGGCGACCTTCGGTCTCCACGAGTTCCTCGTAGGACGGTCCGTTGCCGCCGCGGGCGCCGTTGAGCCCCCACTGCCCGCGGAAGGTGGCCCGCTCGTCGAGCAGTGCCGCGTAGTCGGCCATCGGCACGCCCTTGACCACCCGGGTGCCGAAGAACGGCGGGGTGGGCACCGCCACGTCCGCGGCCACGTCGGAGCGGACCGAGGAGTCGTGCAGCTCCGGCAGCGACTCGGTGACCATCGACCGCTGCCGCTCCCGGCGGGCGCGACGGGCGGCGAGGGCCGCCTCCCGCTCCCGGTCGATCACCGGTGCGCCGCCGCGCTTGGCGGTCATCACCTTGTCCATCAGGGACAGCCCCTCGAACGCGTCCCGCGCGTAGTGCACCTGCCCGGGGAACATCGACCGCAGGTCGTCCTCGACGTACGCCCGGGTCAGCGCCGCCCCACCCAGCAGGACGGGCCAACGCTCCGCGACCCCGCGGGTGGCCATCTCGGCCAGGTTCTCCTTCATGATGACGGTGCTCTTGACCAACAGCCCGGACATGCCGATCGCGTCCGCGCGGTGCTGCTCGGCGGCGTCGAGGATGGCGCTGATCGGCTGCTTGATGCCGATGTTCACGACCTCGTAGCCGTTGTTGGACAGGATGATGTCGACCAGGTTCTTGCCGATGTCGTGCACGTCGCCGCGCACGGTGGCGAGCACGATGCGGCCCTTGCCGCCGTCCTCGCTGGTCTCCATGTGCGGCTCCAGGTACGCCACCGCGGTCTTCATCACCTCGGCGGACTGGAGCACGAACGGCAGCTGCATCTGGCCCGAGCCGAATAGCTCCCCGACGACCTTCATGCCGTCCAGCAGGATGTCGTTGATGATCGACAGTGGGGACCGGCCGCCGGCCATCGCCTCGTCCAGGTCGGCCTCCAGGCCGTTGCGCTCACCGTCGATGATCCGCCGCTTGAGCCGCTCGTCCAGGGGCAGCGCCGCCAACTCCTGCGCCCGGCTGGCCCGCGCGCTGGTCACGTCGACGCCCTCGAACAGCTCCAGGAAGCGCTGCACCGGGTCGTAGCCCTCGCGGCGACGGTCGTACACCAGGTCCAGTGCGACCTCGCGCTGCTCCTCGGGGATCTTCGACATCGGCAGGATCTTGCTGGCGTGCACGATCGCCGACGTCAGACCGGCCTGCACGCACTCGTGCAGGAACACCGAGTTGAGCACCTGCCGCGCCGCCGGGTTGAGTCCGAAGGAGATGTTCGAGATGCCCAGGGTGAAGTTGACCCCCGGGTACCGCTGGGAGATCTCCCGGATCGCCTCGATCGTCTCGATGCCGTCGCGGCGGGTCTCCTCCTGGCCGGTGGCGATCGGGAACGTCAACGCGTCGATCAGGATGTCGGAGCGGTCCATGCCCCACCGGCCGGTCAGGTCGTCGATCAGCCGCGCCGCGACCCGGACCTTCCACTCCTGGGTACGCGCCTGGCCCTCCTCGTCGATGAGCAGCGCCACCACCGCCGCGCCGTGCTCACGGACGATCGGCATCACCCGCGCGTACCGGGAGTCGGGGCCGTCGCCGTCCTCGAAGTTCACCGAGTTGACCACACAGCGGCCGCCGAGCATCTCCAGCCCCGCCTCGACGACGGCCGGCTCGGTGGAGTCCAGCATGATCGGCAGCGTCGACGCGGTGGCGAACCGGCCGGCCAGCTCCCGCATGTCCCGCGTGCCGTCGCGGCCGACGTAGTCCACGCACAGGTCCAGCAGGTGCGAACCGTCGCGCGCCTGACTGCGGGCGATCTCCACGCAGGCCCGGAAGTCACCGGCGAGCATCGCCTCCCGGAACGCCTTCGAGCCGTTGGCGTTGGTCCGCTCCCCCACCATCAGCACCGAGGCGTCCTGGGCGAACGGCACCGGGTGGTACACCGAGGAGACGCCCGCCTCGTGCCGCGGCTCGCGCGCCGGGGCGGTGACGCCGTGCAGCCGCTCCGCCAGCACCCGGATGTGCTCGGGGGTGGTGCCGCAGCAGCCGCCGACCAGCCCCACGCCGTACTCGGTGATGAACCGCTCCAGGGCCTCGGCCAGCTCCACGGGAGTCAGCGGGAAGTACGCCCCGTCGGCGGTCAGCACCGGCAGGCCGGCGTTCGGCATCACCGACAGCGGGATGCGGGAGTGCTGCGACAGGTACCGCAGGTGCTCGCTCATCTCGGCCGGGCCGGTGGAGCAGTTCAGCCCGATCAGGTCCACCCCGAGCGGCTCGATCGCCGCGAGGGCCGCACCGATCTCGCTGCCCACCAGCATGGTGCCGGTGGTCTCGACCGCCACGTGACAGATGATCGGCACGGACTGGCCCAGCTCGGCCATCGCCCGCTTCGACCCCACCACGGCCGCCTTGACCTGGAGCAGGTCCTGGCAGGTCTCGATGATCAGCGCGTCCGCCCCGCCGGCGATCAGGCCGGCGGCGTTCTCCTGGTACGCGTCGCGCAGGGTCGCGTAGCCGGCGTGCCCGAGGGTGGGCAGCTTCGTGCCCGGCCCGATCGAGCCCAGCACGAAGCGGGGCCGCTCCGGAGTGCTGGCCGCGTCGGCCGCCTCCCGGGCGATCCGGGCGCCCGCCTCGGACAGCTCCCGGATGCGCTGCGGGATGTCGTACTCGGCGAGATTGGCGAGGTTGGCGCCGAACGTGTTGGTCTCCACGCAGTCCGCGCCGGCGGCCAGGTAGGCGTCGTGCACGCCGCGCACGACGTCCGGCCGGGTGACGTTGAGGATCTCGTTGCACCCTTCGAGCCCGTCGAAGTCGTCGAGCGTGAGGTCCGCGGCTTGCAACATCGTGCCCATCGCCCCGTCGGCGATGAGAATCCGGTCGGCCAGCACATCCATCAACGAAGTCCGCACCCGTTCAGGTTAGTGCGGTACCGACCGAGCCCCGAGTCCCTCGGCACCCGATCCCATATTGTGTCAGCGGGATCACGCTGTCTGGTTCGCGAGCTTATGTCCGGTTGTCGGTGCGGCCGACCGGCGCGGCCGACGGGCCGCGCCCCCGCCCGGCACGTAGGCTGGCGGACGTGAAGGACAACAGGGACTCCGCCGTGCACCACGGCCCGACGACCGGGCGCGGTCCCGGCGCCGGCCGCGACGAGCAGGGTGAGGTAACGGCGTGACCGAGTTCGACGGACTGCCGGTGCTGCGGTCCCCGGTGGCCATCGCCGCGTTCGAGGGCTGGAACGACGCCGCCGACGCGTCCACCGCGGCCGTGGAGCACCTCGAGCAGGTCTGGAACGCCCGACAGATCGCCGAGCTGGATCCGGAGGAGTTCTACGACTTCCAGGTCAGCCGACCCACCATCACCATGGCCGACGGGGAGACCCGGCGGGTGGAGTGGCCGACGACCCGGTTCATGGTGGCCAGCCCGGAGGGCACCGAGCGTGACGTCGTGCTGATCCGGGGCATCGAGCCGAGCATGCGCTGGCGGACGTTCTGCGAGCAGGTACTGGAGATCTGCCACAGCCTCGAGGTGGAACGGGTGGTGCTGCTCGGCGCGTTGCTCGCCGACGTGCCGTACACCCGGCCGTTGCCGATCAGCGGCAGCGCCTCGGACGCGCAGGCCGCCGAGCGCTACCAGCTCACCCCCACCCGCTACGACGGGCCGACCGGCATCGTCGGCGTGCTGCACGACGCGTGCGCCCGCGCCGAGGTGGACGCCGTGTCGTTCTGGGTGCACGTGCCCCACTACGCCAACAACCCGCCCTGCCCGAAGGCCACCCTCGCCCTACTGCACCGGGTCGAGGAGGTCGTCGACCTGCCGGTGCCGATGGCCGATCTCGCCGAGGAATCCGCCGAGTGGGAGCAGCGGGTGCGCAGCACCGCCGAGCAGGATGCCGAACTCGGCGAGTACGTGCGCGAACTGGAGGAACGGGTCGGCGACGAGGGGATCACCCCGCTGACCGGTGACGAGATCGCCCAGGAGTTCGAGAAGTATCTGCGCCGCCGGGGCGGTTCGGCCGGCCCCACCGCCGGCTCCTGGTAGCACCGTCTTCGCCGCGGGCCCTCGGACCTTCATGGTCCGGGGGCCCGTTTCTTGGCGTGTCCGGGCTGGCGCCGTCACACCCCTCTAAGGCATCCTAGGAACCTAGATGTGATCAAGGAGGCGGGTGTGCAGATCAATCCCGGGGCCGCGGAGTTCCCACACCGACAGATCGCCGCGCAGCTCAAGGCCCAGGTCCGCCGCGGCGACTGGGGACCCGGCGAACGACTGCCGTCCATCCCGGCCATCGCCGAGATGTTCGGCGTCGCCAAACAGACCGTGCAACGCGCCGTCGACCAGCTGCGGGTCGAGGGCATCCTGATCACCAAACCCGGCTCCGGTACGTACGTCCGCGGCACCCGACGCCGACTCAACCGGCTCTCCCGAGGCCGGTACGGCGGATTCCGCGGCTACCACACCGACCTCGCCGCCCGATACCGCCAACAACTCGTCTCGGTCGGCCGCTCCCCCGCACCCGCCGAGGTCGCCGACGCGTTCGGAGTGAGCGACGGCACCGAACTGCTCTGCCGGCGACACCTCGTCCGCACCGACGACTCCCCCGTCGAGGTGGGCGCCTCCTGGTTCCTGCCCCGCGACGCCGCCGGCACCTCGCTGGAGCGCACCGAGGCGTTCGGCCGGCCGCTCTACCAGGAGGCCGAGGAGGCCACCGGCCGGCGGTACGTCTCCGCCACCGACACCATCAGCGCCCGCCAGCCCAGCCGGGAGGAGGCCGAGACCCTCCAGATCCGGCCGGACACCCCGGTGCTGCACCTGCTGCACGTCGCGTACGACGCGAACCGCAAGCCCATCGAGGTGTCCCAGGCGACCTGGCCCGGCCCCATGACCACCCTCACCGAGGAGTACAAGATCCCCGGCCCGACCCCAGACCCGGAACCCGACCCGGGCCTGGTCCTCGGCTGACCCTCCACGGGTCAACGGGCTACCCAGCAGCCGGCGGCGGAGGGCGGGGTTGGTGGTTGCGCCCTGTCGAGCTGCCCCATGTTCGGGGCAGGGCAGCCCGGACGATCGGGTCCGCGGCGACCCGAAGGTGACCCGGGACAGCTCGACCGGAGACCGCATCATCAGCACCGAGCGCCCGCCCAGCGCCGCGCATCCGGGCAGCTCGCCGGAGACCGTATCAGCACCTGACGCCCGCCCCACCGCCCCAC
>NZ_WBKR01000168.1 GCF_008868155.1 Micromonospora sp. ALFpr18c | reverse complement strand
CAGCCCGTGCCCCCCTTCCTACCCCTGGGGTACGACGACTTCCGCCGCCTTTGGCGGTGCTGCCGCGGTGAAGGTGGGGCTGCTGGCATCCCGTGAGCTCCGCCCCAATGAGCGGCTTGCGTTGGTCGCTTTCGGCGCTCACACCAACCGCGACGGGGACGCCTGGCAATCCACGGGCTTGCGATCTTTGAGATCAAGTCCTACAGCGAGAGGCTGACGTTCCAGCGCCCGGTTGGAAATTGCGTCAGCTCAGGAGCGGAATTGTTTAGGTAAGATCGATCCAGTAGTCCAGATCTACCAGATCCGCACGCCTGACGATGTGTGCCACCTCGACCACGCGCTCGCCGACATACGTCTGTCGAGTGATCACCACGACGTGAACGCCGCCAGGGATCTGTAGAGACTCAATCTCATCCGGCGTCGGCATCCTCCATCGCGGTCGCTCGCGGATGCCAGTGACGGTATGCCCGAGGCTGTATAGCTGTGAGGTGTTGCCACCCGGCCAGGGCTCGTTCCTTGGGTCGGCTACCGGGGTGCCGGCGACCATGTCGAGCAGCAGCGACGAGACGGACATCTGTTGCGGCACGCCGTGAGTGCGGAACAGGAAATGGCGCTCCAACAGCATCGTCCCTTGCTCCACCCCGAACAGCTTGGCCATGGGCTCGGTAGCCGGCACCTCGACGAAGCTCCTGTCGAGGCTGTAGGCAGACCACTCAACCTGCTGGTCAGCAGTGAAGGACGTTCCGAGCTCGCCGCTGCGAACCTGCTCCAGCTCTTTGCGGTACCTCTCGGAAGCGAGTCGACGCACGGGCATGTTCGGACGGGCGTAGGTGCCTCGTCCAACCTCTGTCATCACCAAGCCCTCTGCCCGCAGTAGCGCCAACGCTTCACGAACGGTCCCGCGCGCGACTGCGAACTCGGCCATCAAGGTCGATTCACTGGGCAGCAAGGAGCCGGGGGCGATCACGCCGGCCTCGATGCGGTGGCGTAGCTCGTCAGCAACCTGCCGGTAGCGCCGCGGCTGTGGGTGCGGGGTAGGCACGCCCGTCACCGTACTCCGGATCTTCCCGACCGCTTGTTCGCCATGACATGACATTACCTGTCTGGACAGGCTGCCTAGACAGGCCTACGGTTGCAGTGTGGCCGGCACGCTGAGTGATCTAGGGGTAGGCACTGCGTGTCGGCCACCCAAGGAATCTCGGGAGGCAGCTCATGCGTCGATGGAAATGGTTCCAACGTCCTGACGAGTCGATCGACGTCGTCGAACGCTCGGCCTATCAGCCTGTGACGTGCGACCCTCCTACCGCTACGGGGCGGATCGACCGACTCGTGCACGACGGTGGGAAGCTCCTGGGTCCCGATGGCGCCGCCCGCTAGAGTCGGGTCGTGGCGCTCGGTCTTCCCTCGGTACTCCCCAATCCGCAGCCGGCGATCGGGGAGCTCATCCGTGACCGCCAGCCGACCTTCTCATTCGAGTTCTTTCCGCCCAAGACCGAGGCGGGGGAGCGGCTGCTCTGGCAGGCGATCCGCGAGCTGGAGTCGCTGCGCCCGTCGTTCGTGTCGATCACCTACGGGGCGGGCGGTTCGACCCGGGACACCACGGTGGCGGTGACCGAGCGGATCGCCACCGACACCACCCTGCTGCCGATGGCCCACCTGACCGCGGTCAACCACTCCGTCGCCGAGCTGCGGCACGTGATCGGCCGGCTCGCCGGGGTGGGCGTGCGCAACGTGCTCGCGGTGCGCGGTGACCCGCCGGGCAACCCGGGCGGCGAGTGGGTCCGCCACCCCGAGGGTGTGGACTACGCCGAGGACCTGGTCCGCCTGGTCCGCGACTCCGGTGACTTCAGCGTGGGCGTCGCGGCCTTCCCGTACAAGCACCCCCGCTCGGCCGACGTGGCCAGCGACACCGCGCACTTCGTCCGCAAGTGCCGTGCCGGCGCCGAGTTCGCGATCACGCAGATGTTCTTCGAGGCCGACGACTACCTGCGCCTGCGTGACCGGGTGGCCGCCGCCGGTTGTGCCACCCCGATCCTGGCCGGGGTGATGCCGGTGACCCAGATCGGCACCATCGAGCGGTCGGTGCAGTTGTCCGGGGCACCCTTCCCGCCGGCGCTGGCCGCTCGCTTCGAGCGCGTCGCCCACGACCCGGAGGCGGTCCGTCAGCTCGGCGTCGAGCAGGCCAGCGAGATGAGCCGTCGGCTGCTGGACGAGGGTGTGCCGGGAATCCACTTCATCACCCTCAACCGGTCCACCGCCACCCGCGAGGTCTGGCAGAACCTGAAGGCCGGCGCGCGGGCGTGAACGCGCGGTCCGCGACACCTGATGCCCGGTAGGACGGTTGATCCTCAGGTGGGCACACAGCTGAACTGGGATCAGTACGCCACGGCGTGGGCGCGGTTGCACGGCGGCTTCGACCCCCGGACCGCCGCGCCGGTGGTACGCGCGTGGCTGCGGTTCGCGTACCACGTCGGGTATGTGCTGGGCCGGCTGCGGGTCGGTCCCACCGCGGTCACCGTGGCCGGGGTGCTGCTCTGCTTCTGCGTACCGCTGCTGGCGACCCGGCCGGCCGACGGGCCGTTCCTCGGCGCGCTGTTCGTGCTGTTCGCGGCCGTGGCCGACAGCGTGGACGGCGCGGTGGCGGTCGCCACCAGCCGCACCACGCGGCTCGGCTACGTCTACGACTCGCTCGCCGACCGGCTCGGTGAGGTGGCGTGGCTGCTGGCGTTCTGGCTGGTCGGCGCGCCGGGCGCGCTGGTCGTCGCGGGCGGCGCGCTGTCCTGGCTGCACGAGTACGTGCGGGCCCGCGCGGTCTCCGCCGGCATGCGCGAGATCGGCGCGGTGACCGTGGGCGAACGCCCCACCCGTGTCTCGGTCGCGCTGGTCGGGCTGCTGGTCGCCGGCCTGGCCGGGCTGATCGAACCGGACCTGGCCGCCGGCACCATCACCATGGCGACCGCGGTGTGGGTGCTGCTGGCCGGCTTCGGCCTGGGGCAGCTGCTGTCCACCGTCCGCCGCGCGCTGATCGACGCCGGCTGAGCGAGCCAGCCGGCTGAGCGAGCCAGCCGGCTGAGCGAGCCAGCCGGCTGTGTAAGCCAGCCGGCCGAGTGGGCCAGCCGGTGAGTGGCGGGCCTACCAGGCGGGGCCGATCTCGTCGGCGACGATCTGCGCGGAGAGGGTCACCATCGGCAGCCCGCCACCGGGGTGGCTGGAGCCGCCCACCAGCCACAGCCCGTGCGCCGGGCCCCGGTTGGCCGGGCGGAGCAGCCCGCCGGCGGTGCCGTAGATCGAACCGCCCGGCGCCCCGGTCGCCGCGTCCAGATCGGCCGGTGTGCGGACCTCGCGGAACAGCAACCGGTCGCGTACGTCGACGCCGCGCTGCGCCAGCACCTCCAGGATCCGGTCGGCGTACGCGTCGGCAAGCCCGGGGCGGCGCCAGTCGACCGCGCCCGCGGCGGTGCCCTGCCGGGCGGCGTTGACCAGCACGAACCACGCCTCGTGCCCGGTCGGTCGGACCATCGGGTCGTCGGCCACCGTGACGAACACCGTCGGGTCGACGGCCGGCCGGGCCCGTACGCCCCGACCGGGGTCGCCGAAGACGGCGTCGAACTCCGCGTCGTAGTCGTGGGGGAAGAAGACGTTGTGGTGGGCGAGGCCGGTGCTGCCGGAGACGCCGAGCAGCAGCACGAAACCGGCGAGGCTGCGGTCGGTCAGCGCGGCCAGTCGACGGGAGTGCGGCAGCAGGTCGCGGTAGACGGTGATCGCGTCCACATTCGCCACCACCACGTCGGCGGGCACCGGCGCGGCGACGCCGGCGAGGCGTACCCCGTGCACCCGGCCTCCGGTGGCGTCGATGCGGGTCACCGTGGTGTCGGTCTGCACGACCACACCGAGGTCCAGGCAGCGGGTCAGCAGCGCGTCGGCGAGCGTGCCCAGCCCGCCGCGCAGGTACCAGCCGCCGAAGGTCAGCTCGGCGTAGGGGACCGCGACCAGCGCCGCCGGCGCCCGGCGCGGGTCGGCGCCGGTGTAGGTGGCGTACCGGTCCAGCAGCATCCGCAGCCGGGGGTCGGACAGGTGCCGGCGGCCCAGCCCGCGCAGGGTGCGGCCCGGGGCGATGGCGGCCAGGTCACCGAGCCGCCAGGCCAGCGACGCGAGGTCGCGCGGGGAGTCGACGCTGCGGCGCAGGATGTCCCGCTCGGAGGCGTGCCACACCCGTGCGGCCCGGCGCCACAGCCGCTGCCAGTCGGCCGCCGCCCGGTCGCCGAAGGCCGCGCCGATCCGGGTGGCGAACTCCACCGGGTCGGCGCACGAGTCGAGGGTCGGGCCGCCGCCGGGAAAGACGTGCCGGACGATCGGGTCCAGCGGGACCAGGTCCAGGTATTCGTCGAGCTTCGCCCCGGTCGCCTCGAACAGGTCGTGGAAGACCTCGGGCAGCGTGAGCAGGCTCGGCCCGGTGTCGAAGTGGAACGGCCCGGCCGGGGTGTCGTGCAGGTACCGGCCGAGCTTGCCGCCGACCGTCTCCGCCCGCTCGAAGACCGTCACCTGGTGCCCGGTGGCGGCCAGCCGGGCGGCGGTGGCGAGGCCACCCACCCCGGCGCCGACGACCACGATCCGCGCCATGCCGCGCCTCCTAGCTGACCGGGCGGCCCCGCCAGGTCAGGCGGCGTCGCTTTCGCAGATGGTACGACCGCAGGGTCAACCAACCGAGGACCACGACCGACACGGGGTGTGCGAGCGCGTCGGGCCACCACCGACCCCCGGTCGCCCGCGCGGTGAGCACCCGCCCGAGCACCCCGAGCAGGTAGCCGGCCAGGCCCACGGCGGCCACCCCCGGCGCGCCGGCCGCCGCACCCACCAGCGCGACCAGCGGCGGGGCGGTGTAGAGCAGCAGCAGCGACGCCACCACGGCCGCCGCCGCGCCCGGATGCCCGAACGACGCCCAGAGCGACTTCGAGTACCCGTCGCGCAGCTGCGGCCAGTCGTCGTACATCCGGCAGGCGGCCAGCCGGGAACCGTCGGCCAGGGCGATCCGCCCACCGGCCCGCTTGACCGCCCGGGCCAGCTCGACGTCCTCCAGGATCTTGTCGGCGACCGCGGCGTGCCCGCCGGCGGCGGTGTAGCCGGCCCGGTCCACCACCAGGAACTGCCCGCCCGCCGCGGCCAGCGACGGCCGCGGCGAGCGTTCCATCGCGCGCAGCGGCAGGAAGGTCAGCCAGAGCCACTGCAGCAGCGGCTGGACCAGCTGGTCGGCCGCCGTCGCCACCACGATCCGGGGGTACGGCGACAGCAGGGTCGCGCGGGCGGCGCGCAACTCGGTGACGGCGGCGGCCACCGCGTGCGGGGCGAGCACCACGTCGGCGTCGACGAAGACCAGCGCGGTGGCGCTCGGGTCGGCCTGGGTGGCCAGCTGCCAGCAGGCGTGCGGCTTGCCCAGCCAGCCCGGCGGCGGGGCGATCCCGTCGAGCAGGGTCACTCGCGGATCGTCGCCGACCACCGCGCGGACCACGTCGGAGGTGCCGTCGGTGGAACCGTCGTCGAGGACGACGACGCGCAGCCCGGGCACCCCGCGCTGGGCGAGCAGGGCACGCAGGCAGGGCGTGACCCGGGCGGCCTCGTCGCGCAGCGGCAGCAGCACGGCCACCGGCTCGTCGACCTCGTCCGGCCGGTCGGTGGGCCGGCGCAGCCAGCGGGCGGCGTTGAGCCAGGTGTGCGCGGTCAGCGCGGCGACGGCGAGCAGCAGGGCGAGCAGGACGGTCATCGGGTCGCGTCGACGCCGGTACGGTGCGGCTGGCGGTCCTCCCGGGCCGCGTCGCCGGCCCGCCGGGCGCGCAGCAGGGTCACCGTCAGCGGCACGGCGGTCACCGCCATGCCGGCGGCGCCCCACAGCGCCGAGGCGGGCAGGTCGAGGAAGACCGCGTGGGCCAGGATGCTGGAGAAGTACGTCCACAGGTAGAGCGCGACCATCGGGTCGTCGCGCCGGCCGGTGTGCTCGGCGGCCGGCCCGGCAAGCGGGCGCAGCGCGCTCATCAGCAGCACCGCGAAGAGCAGCCAGCCCAGGTAGTTGCTGACCGGGATGCCGGGCAGGCCGGGCAGCGCCGGTGTGGCGTCCCGCCAGACCCAGTAGCCCTCGGCGACCATCTGCGGGTCGAGGAAGAGATCCCAGGCGGCCAGTCCCACCGTGGCCAGCGCGATCCGCCCCGCCCACCGGCCGGCCGGCACGCCACCGCCGGGCGTCGACCCGCCGCCACCGGTCAGCCGGACCGCGGCCAGCCAGGCCGGCCAGGCCATCCAGGTCCAGGCCAGCGGGATGATCAGCGGCACCCCGGCCAGCTTGGGGCCGAGCTCCCCGGAGTAGTCGTAGCTGCCGAACGGCACACCGGTGGCCACCCCGATCGCCTCGATCGCGAACCCGCCGCCGGTGGCCACCGCGACCAGCGCCGCGGCGACCCGCGGACCCCTGCTGAGCAGCGCGTGGCCCACCGAGAGCAGCCAGCCGAGCACGACCGTGGCCACGGTCAGCCCGGCCCGGGTGGCGCCGGTGGTCAGCGGGTAGCAGATCTGGGCGAGCACCAGGACGGCCAGCAGCGCCCAGGAGATCCGCCGGGTCATGACGCGGGGGGCTCGAGGGGCAGGTCCCGACCGAGGACGCCGAACGGCCGCTCGTCGCCGGGGAAGTGGAAGTCGCGCAGCACGTCGACGAAGCCGAACCGCCGGTACAGCCGCCAGGCCCGCGAGGTCTGCTCCTCGGCCTCCGGGGTGGACAGCAGCGTCGTGTCACCCTCGGCCATGCCGAGCAGCGCCCGCAGTTGACCGGCGCCCAGGCCGTGCCCCTGCGCTGGCGGCCGGACGTGCAGTTCGACCACCTCGAAGCAGTCGGTGAGCCACCGCTTGCGGGTCGGGGCGTCCAACGCCCGGTACACCTGGTCGTGCCACCACTGGCCGGCGGCGCCCAGGTAGCCGTAGCCGAAGCCGGCGAGGTGACCCTCGCTGGTCAGGCTCGCCACGGCCCGGAAGCCGGGCCGGCGGACGTGGGTGGCGATGTAGCCGCGCCGGGCCTCCAGCAGGTCGGTGCGGTATCCCATCGCCTCGCCGTAGACGGCCACCACGTCGTCCAGCCGCCGGACCAGATCGTCCGGCGTCCAGCGCACCAACCTCATGCCCGTCCACCCTTCACCGTTTCCGGGCCGCCGTCGGCGACCCACCCGAGCACCGTCCGGTCGCCGACCACGTCGCGCACCTCGAACCGGGCGAACAACTCCTCGGCGTACCAGCCCGCGGTGGGGGTACGCATGATCGCCGCCCGGTGCTCCGGGTGACGGTACGCGAACGCCACCAGGTCCGTCGGGTCGCGCCACACGCTCACCGTGCCCTGCCAACCCAGCGGCGCCTCGCCGACGCCGAACCGGGCCAGCAGTCCGGGTGCCTCGTGCAGGGCGGCGGCCACCGGGGGGACCGCCCGCCAGAAGGTGGCCGCCCGACGGGCCCGCAGTCGCGCCCGGGTCAGCGCCAGCACCGGCCCGGTGACCCGTCCGCCCGGCGGGTCGCCGAACGGCCGTTGACCGGACCACTCGCCCCGGCTGCTCAGCGGACGCAGGTCGACCCGGACGGAGGCGCGGGCGATCCGCGCCCAGGCGCGCCCGACCGGCGAGTCGTCGAACCCGTCCGCCGCGGCGGGGGAGTCCCAGACGGTCAGTGCCGCCCACCGGGTGAGGTCGGCGTCGCCCGGGCCGAAGCCGGTGCCGGTTCCGGTGCCCAGCAGCTTGCCGAACCGGACGCCCGGCAGGGCACGCAGCCGGCGCGGGTCCATCGCCATCCGGGTCAGCGCCCGGGGCAACGCGCCGCGGGAGATCCGCCACACGTGCAGGGTGACCAGGTCCGCGGGCTTGCTCACGCCACCTCGGCCGGGGTGCCGGCGGTGACCCGCAGCAGCTCGGTGTAGGTGGTCGGGAAGACCGCCTGGGGTACGCCGCCCGCGGCCCAGATCTCCGGGTACGCCGCCAGCGCCGTGTCCACCAGGGTGCGCAGCGCCTGCGGGTGCCCGAGTGGGGCGACCCCGCCGATCGGCTGCCCGGTGTGCGTCCGGACGAACTCCGGGGTGGCCCGGCGCAGCCGGGTGACCCCGATCGACGCGGCCAGGCCGGCGGTGTCCACCCGGTGCGCGCCGGAGGTGAGCACGAGCAGGGGCGCGTCGTCCGCGTCGAAGATCAGTGAGTTGGCGATCTGGCCGACCTCGACGCCGAGCGCCTCGGCGGCGGCTGCCGCGGTGTGCACCGCGTCGGGCAGCAGGCGGACGGTGCTGGGCTCACCGGTGCCGTCGAGCGTGCCGGCGGCGGTGAGCGCGTCCTGCACCGCCCGTACGTTCGGGTGTGGCTGCATGAGGACATTCTTCCCGGTCCGCCGGTGTCGGTTCACCCCGGTGCGCCCGGGTGGCGAGCCTCGGCGCGTCACACGTTGCATTTTCGTCGGAGGGGAGGTGTACTGTCAGCAGCAGTTAGAACGAGTGTTCGATTGCCTCGAACGCCCGTTCCAACCAGCCGGAGCGAGGTGTTTCGCGGCGCCAGCTCCGGGCGGTGCGGCTCCGCGGGCCGCACCTGGGTTTCCGGGCAGTCGCGAGCCCGGTCCCGACAGGCAGGAGCGTCGCCCGCCGCCCACGACCCCCGGGCGGCGGGCGACGAACCCGCCGGTACGCCGGCCGGGTGTGGTGTGGGGAAGCATCCACACCCGGCCGGCCACACCCGGTGCGTCTTCCTCCGCACCACCCGACTCGGCGTCTCATCGGCGGCACCACCGCGCCGAGGCGACGCCCGGCCACGTGGAGGAGACAGTCCCATGCCGACCAACCCGGCTCAGGCACCGACGGTGCCGGCGCACGTGCTGCCGCACCGCACCCCCGCCCAGCTGCTCACGTTGGCCCGGCGCGGGCTGGTCGAGGCCGGCCAGACGCGGCCCGACGGCCTGCGCTACGCGGCCGCCCACCTGGCGGCGCTGCGCGCGGCGGCCGCCCTGCTCGCCGCCCGGGCCCGGCCCGCACCGAGCCGCCGCAACCGGATCACCAGCGTCTGGGTCCTGCTCTGCGCCGTCGCCCCCGAGCTCGACGAGTGGGCCCGGTTCTTCGCCGCCGGGGCCAGCAAACGGGCCGCCGCCGAGGCCGGCATCCCCCGGGTGGTCAGCGCCCGGGAGGCCGACGACCTGCTCCGCGCCGCCGACCAGTTCGTCACGGTGGTGGAGACCGCGCTCGGCGTGGCCCACCAACCCACCCTGGACGGCCTCCCCACCCTGGACGGTCTCGCCGCATGATCCCGCCGTGATGCCGGCCGCCCGGCGGGGGGAGCCGGGCGGCCGGCATCACAGCGTGCCGGTCCTGATCTGATCCACAGCAACGACGGGGGGGTTGGTCCGATGGCGGGCCGCATGGTGGTCGGTTCCGCCGCACTGGCCGATCTGGTACGCCCGGCGAGCGCACCCGACCCGGTCGGCGGCCACCGGGTGCTGCCGGTGACGCCCGAGCTGACCGGCCTGCTGCCCAACCGGGGACTACGCCGGGGCAGCACCATCGCGGTCGCCGCCGGTCAACCTCGACGCAGCGGCGGCACCTCGCTGGTGCTGGCCCTGCTCGCCGAGGCGTCCCGGGCCGGCTCCTGGTGTGCCGTGGTGGGGGTGCCGACCTTCGGTGCGGGCGCGGCCGCCGAGTTGGGTATCGCCCTGGATCGGCTGGCCCTGGTGCCGAATCCCGGTCCCGAGTGGGCCACCGTGGTCGCCGCACTGATCGACGGGGTGGATGTCGTGGTCACCGCCGTACCGGCCGCGGTCACCGCCTCGGTCGCCACCCGGCTGGCCGCCCGGGCCCGGCAGCGCGGCAGCGTGCTCGTCCCGTACGGCCGGTGGGACGGCGCGGACGTGACGTTGCAGGTGGTCCGTGGGGTCTGGGAGGGGCTCGGGCAGGGCCGGGGGCGGTTGCGCCGCCGGGAGGTCACCGTCTCGGCCCGCGGGCGTGGGGCCGCCGCCCGACCCAAGGAGATCAAGGTCTGGCTCCCCGGCGACGAACTCACCCGGGTGATCCCCCGCACGGCGCGGTCGACCGTAGGCCGACCGGCCGTGCCGCTCGCCCTGGTCGGGCGGGGATGACCAGCTCTCCGGCACGGACCCTGCTGCTGTGGTGCCCGGACTGGCCGGTGCTCGCCGCCGAGATCGTCGACGGGGTGCCGGCCACCGGCCCGGTCGCCGTGCTGCACGCCAACCGGGTGGTCGCCTGCTCCGAGCGGGCCCGTGCCGAGGGGGTGCGTCGAGGTCTGCGCAAGCGGGAGGCGCAGGGCCGCTGCCCACAGTTGACCGTCGTGGAGCACGATCCCGGCCGGGACGCCCGGGCGTTCGAGCCGGTGGTCGCCGCGGTGGAGGAACTGGTCGCCGGTGTCGAGGTGGTCCGCCCGGGCGCCTGCGCGGTGGTCGCTCGCGGCCCGAGCCGCTACCTCGGCGGTGAGGAGGCGGCCGCCGAGCGGATCATCGAGCACGTCGCCCAGTCGTGTCTGGTGGAGAGTCAGGTCGGCATCGCCGACGGCGTGTTCGCCGCCGGGCTGGCCGCCCGCGCCGGTCGGGTGGTGGCGCCGGGCGGGACACCGGAGTTCCTGGCCGGGCTGCCGGTCGAGGCGCTCGGCCGCTCGGCGCTGGCCGACCTGCTGCGCCGGCTGGGGGTACGGACCCTCGGCGACTTCGCCGCGCTGCCCGCCGGCGACGTGCTGGCCCGGTTCGGGTTCGACGGCGCGCTGGCCCACCGGCTCGCCGCCGGGCGCGACCACCGCCCGCTCGCCGTCCGGCAGCCGCCGGCCGACCTGACGGTGACCGCCGAGCACGACGAGCCGATCGACCGGGTCGACGCGGCGGCGTTCGCCGCCCGCGCGCTGGCCGAACAGCTGCACGAACGGCTGGCCGGGCACGGACTGGCCTGCACCCGACTCGGCATCGAGGCGATCACCGAGCACGGGCAGGAGCTGCACCGGGTGTGGCGGCACGACGGCCTGCTCACCGCCGCCGCCATCGCCGACCGGGTGCGCTGGCAGCTCGACGGTTGGCTCTCCGGCAGCAACGGGCGCGCCGGCGCCCGACCGGCCCGGCCGACGGCCGGCATCATCCGGCTGCGGCTGATCCCGGACGGGGTGATCGCCCAGGCCGGTCTGCAGGCCGGCCTTTGGGGGGAGACCGGCGAGGAGCGGGAACGGGCGCACCGGGCGTTGAGCCGGGTGCAGGGCATCCTCGGCCCGGAGGCGGTGGTCACCGCGGTGCTCGGCGGTGGGCGTTCCCCCGCCGATCAGGTACGACTCGTGCCGTGGGGCGACGAACGCCTCCCGACCCGCCCCGGCGCTCCGCCGTGGCCGGGTCGACTGCCGGCGCCCGCGCCGGCCGTGGTGCTGCCCAGCCCGCTCGCGGCGACGGTGCACGACGCCGCCGGCGAGCCGGTGGTGATCAGCGCGCGGTTGGCGGTGAGCGCTCCGCCCGCCCGGCTGGTGGTCGGTACCGGCCAGCCGGCCCAGATCGTGGGTTGGGCCGGTCCCTGGCCGGTGGACGAGCGGTGGTGGGCGCCGGTCGAGGCCCGCCGCCGGGCCCGGTTCCAGGTCAGCCTCGCCGACGGCACCGCCCTGCTGGTCGCCGTCGAGGCCGGGCAGTGGCTGGTGGAGGCGATCTATGACTGAGTCGGGTCGACCCATGACCGGCGCTGGCTGGTTCGGTGCCGGAGTGGCCGGGGCGGCCGGGGCGGCCGGATGAGCTTTCACAACCCGAAGATGCCCTGGTCCGAGCTGGAAAGCGTGCTTTCCGGCCGGGCCGGCGACACCCGGGCAGGCGGCGGCCGGGGGAGCAGGGGTGAGCGGCACCTGCACGTGGTGGACCCGCTCGCCGTGGATGCCGACGGGGGAGACTCCCCGGCCTGGAGTCGCCGGCGCGAGCAGTACCAACCGCCGGAGCTGACCCGCCCCGACGGCGTGGTGCCCTACGCGGAGCTGCACGCGCACACCAACTTCAGCTTCCTCGACGGCGCCAGTCACCCCGAGGAACTGGCCGAGGAGGCGGCCCGGCTGGGGCTCACCGCGCTCGCCGTCACCGACCACGACGGTTTCTACGGGGTGGTCCGTTTCGCCGAGGCGGCCCGTACGCTCGGCCTGCCGACCATCTTCGGCGCGGAGCTGTCCCTCGGGCTGCCCGGCCCGCAGAACGGCGAACCCGACCCGCACGGCGCGCACCTGCTGGTGCTCGCGCACGGCCACGAGGGGTACGCCCGGCTGGCCACCACCATCGCCCGCGCCCAACTGCGCGGCGGGGAGAAGGGCCGTCCGGTCTACGGGGACCTGGAGGAGGTCGCCGCCGAGCTGCGTGACCACGTACTGGTGCTGACCGGGTGTCGCAAGGGGCACGTGCCGGGGGCGCTGCTCACCGAGGGGGTGGACGCGGCGGCCCGCGAGCTGGACCGGCTGACCGCGCTCTTCGGCGCGGAGACGGTGGCGGTGGAGCTGACCGACCACGGGCATCCCGTCGACGCCGACCGCAACGACGCGCTCGCCGACCTGGCCGCCGAGGCCGGGCTACCGACGGTGGCCAGCAACAACGTGCACTACGCCAGCCCTGGCCGGCGTCGGCTGGCCACCACGGTCGCCGCGGTCCGAGCCCGGCGCAGCCTGGACGAGATCGACGGGTGGTTGCCCGCGGCGGCCACCGCCCACCTGCGCAGCGGCGCGGAGATGGCGGCCCGGTTCGCCGCGTACCCGGGTGCGGTGGCCCGGGCCGCCGAGTTCGGCGCCGAGCTGGCCTTCGACCTTCAGCTCGTCGCGCCGCAGCTGCCGGCGTACCCGGTGCCGCCGGGGCACACCGAGATGAGCTGGCTGCGCAAGCTGACCGCCGACGGGGCGCACGAGCGTTACGGGCCGCCGCAGGCGCACCCGACGGCGTACGCGCAGCTCGACCACGAACTGAACATGATCGAGGAGCTGGGCTTCCCCGGCTACTTCCTGGTGGTCTACGACATCGTCAGGTTCTGCCGCGAGCAGGACATCTACTGCCAGGGCCGGGGTTCGGCGGCCAACTCGGCGGTCTGCTACGCGCTGCGGATCACCAATGTGGACGCGGTCCGGCACCGGCTGCTGTTCGAGCGGTTCCTCGCCCCGGAGCGGGACGGCCCGCCGGACATCGACGTGGACATCGAGTCCGACCGGCGGGAGGAGGTGATCCAGCACGTCTACACCCGCTACGGCCGGGAGCACGCCGCCCAGGTCGCCAACGTCATCTCCTACCGGCCCCGGTCGGCGGTACGGGACGTGGCCAAGGCGTTCGGCTTCTCACCGGGGCAGCAGGACGCCTGGAGCAAGCAGATCGACCGGTGGGGTTCGGTCGCCACCGTCGACGTCGAGGGCATCCCGGAGCAGGTGGTGGAGTACGCCAACGAGCTGCAGACGTTCCCCCGGCACCTGGGCATCCACTCCGGCGGCATGGTGATCTGCGACCGGCCGGTGATCGAGGTCTGCCCGGTGGAGTGGGGGCGGATGCCCGGGCGCAGCGTCCTGCAGTGGGACAAGGACGACTGCGCCGCCGTCGGCCTGGTCAAGTTCGACCTGCTCGGCCTGGGCATGCTCTCCGCGCTGCACTACGGCTACGACATGATCGGAGAGAGCCTCGACCTGGGCGACATGACGCTGGACGACCCCGAGGTCTACGACATGCTCTGCCGGGCCGACTCGGTCGGGGTGTTCCAGGTGGAGAGTCGCGCCCAGATGGCCACCCTGCCCCGGCTCAAGCCCCGCGAGTTCTACGACCTGGTGGTCGAGGTGGCGCTGATCCGGCCCGGCCCGATCCAGGGCGGCTCGGTGCACCCGTTCATCCGGCGCAAGAACGGTCAGGAGCCGGTGACCTTCGCACACCCGCTGATGCGCAACGCGCTGGAGAAGACCCTGGGCGTGCCGCTGTTCCAGGAGCAGCTGATGCAGCTCGCCATCGACCTGGCCGGCTTCGACGCGGCCGAGGCCGACCAGCTGCGCCGGGCGATGGGCGCCAAACGGTCGGTCGAGCGGATGACCCGCATCGCCGACCGGCTCTACGCCGGGATGGCCGAGCGGGGCATCACCGGTGAGCTGGCCGACGACGTCTATCGCAAGCTCACCGCGTTCGCCAGCTATGGCTTCCCGGAGAGCCACGCGATGAGCTTCGCCTACCTGGTCTACGCCAGTTCCTGGCTCAAGCGCTACCACCCGGCGCCGTTCCTGGCCGCGCTGCTCAACGCCCAGCCGATGGGCTTCTACTCGCCGCAGACCCTGGTCGACGACGCCCGCCGGCACGGGGTGGAGGTCCGCCGCCCGGACATCAACGCCAGCGCCGCGTTGGCGGTGCTGGAGTCCACCCCGGACACCCGGTGGGGCAGCGGGCCGGGGGAGCCGCCGCACG
>NZ_WBKR01000167.1 GCF_008868155.1 Micromonospora sp. ALFpr18c | reverse complement strand
GGCCCGGCCGCGTGGCGGCGGGGGTGGTTGGTGGGACATCCCGATGTCGCCGGGGTAGCGCTGGCCGGGGAACTGGGGATGCCACTCGGTGGTCGGTTCGACCACCCAGGACGGTTCGTTCGGATCCCGCCACCGGTCGGTGTAGCGCCCGCTCATCCGCCGAGCCCGTCGCCACACCCGGCCGTTCGGCCGATCCCCGTCCGAGGTGCGCCGTCCGCGGTCGTGCCGCAGTGACCGCCGGGCGTCCGGTCGCCGCCTGCCACGCCCCGGTGGCCGGCTCGCGTCCGCTCGCTCACGGCGTTGTCACCTCGTTGCAAATTGTCGCGCTGGGGCCTCGCGTGCCGGTCAGGTCGCCCGTTCCAGCAGGGCGTGGCTGCGGATGGAGGGTAACGGCGTGGGCTCTCTCACCGCCACTGTGGCACCGCCCATGGGCGCAAACGTTATCCCATGGTTTCGGACATTTGGGTCTATAACCCAATCTGACCTTCGACGATATCCCAACCATCGGCCCAGCGGCTCGCGCGGGACACCCGCCCCAGGGTCAGGGATGCTCCATGACGAGGACGGCGAAGGTGCCCGGACGCAGCGCCTCGTAGCGGTGCGGCGCGTCGCCGGGGAACGTGGCGTAGTCGCCGGGATCGAGGTCGACGAGGCCCGATGCGGGCCCCAGCCGCAGCCGCCCGGCGGCGACCACCACGTGCTCGACGCTGCGCGGCGTGTGCGCGTCCGCGGTACGGACCGCGCCGGGCTCCAACCTGATCAGATAGATGTCCCGCCGCAGATGCGCGGCCCCGGCGCTGAGCAGGGTGCCGGTGAAGTCGGCCTGCTCCGAGCGGACCTGCGGGCCGTCGCCGGCCCGGATCACCCGTACGCCGTCCGCGGCCGGCTCCACCAGCCGACTGAGCGGTACGCCGAGCGCTTCACTGAGCGCCCACAGCGTCTCCACGCCCGGGTTTCCGGTCCCGGACTCCAGGTGGGAGAGCGTGGACTTGGCGACCCCGGCCCGGCGGGCGAGCTCGGTCAGGGAGATGCCGACCCGTTCCCGTTCCCGACGCAGGGCGCTGGCGATGGTGGTCAGCGGGGCGGCCGGCTCGGGAGACATGGCTTCGCTCCAGGGGATCAGTGTGGTTGCACCGCACAGCGACGACCTGTTCACCAGGGTGAACTATGCGAACGGTACAACGAGCGACCGTGCCCCGGATGCTTCGTGCTCATCCGATGCCGCTCATCGCGGCGCGGCGCTCAGACCTTCTCGCCGAGCTTCACCTGAGGAGCCGGAGCGCGCATCCGACGGAAGGTGATCGACCGCATCACCGCGTACAGGTAGAGCGAGCCCATCCGCTGGTCGGTCTTCGGGAAGCGTTCCCGGACCAGCTTGCCGATCTTGCGGCAGATCAGCACCGAGTCGACGACCACGCCCAACGCCAACGCGCCCCAGAGCACGTTGGAGATCAACCGGACCAGCGGCGGCATCGCCGCGTTCGACCCGATCAGCACGATCAGCGCGCCGCCGAAGAACCAGGTGCCGACGGTACGGCGGGAGTCGACCACGTTGCGTGCCAGCAACCGCTCCGGGCCCCGGTCGCGGGGGCCACCCTCGCGGCGGAACTCCGACGCGGCCTCGGCCCGCAACTGGCGGCGGCGCTCCCGCTCCTCCTCCTTGGTCAGAGGACGGCTGGGGCCGGCCGGGCGACGGCCGACGGTCGGCCGCTTCGGCGTCTCCCGACCCTTGGCCGGGGTGTAACCCCGGGGACGGTCGGCGGTCTCCCCGGGGGTCACCGAGGTGACGGCCTCGTCGACGAGGTCGGTGGACTTGCGGCGAAAGAGCGACGGCACGCGGCAAGGGTAGCCAACGCGCCGCGCCCGGTGCACATCGCGGTGCACCGGGCGCGAACAGTATGTGGTCGGGGTTACGGACGCTCGGCGTGCGCGCCCAGATCGGCGAGCTTGGCCTCGAAGTCCTCGTAGCCCCGGTTGATCAGGTCGACGCCGTACACCCGGGAGGTGCCCTCGGCCGCGAGCGCCGCGATCAGGTGGCTGAACCCGGCCCGCAGGTCGGGGATGACCAGGTCGGCGGCGTGCAGCTTGCTCGGCCCGGCGATCACCGCGGAGTGCTTGAAGTTGCGCCGGCCGAAGCGGCACGGGGTGCCGCCGAGGCAGTCCCGGTAGACCTGGATGTTGGCGCCCATCGAGTTCAGTGCCTCGGTGTAGCCCAGCCGCTGCTCGTAGACCGTCTCGTGGACGATCGACAGGCCGCGGGCCTGGGTCAGCGCCACGACCAGCGGCTGCTGCCAGTCGGTCATGAAGCCGGGGTGCACGTCGGTCTCCAGTGCCACCGCGTTCAGCTCGCCACCGGGGTGCCAGAAGCGGATGCCGCCCTCCTGGCCCGGGTCGCCCAGCTTCGGCGCACGCGCGTCGGTGACCTCGTACTCACCGCCGACCGACCGGAAGATGTTCAGGAAGGTCATCATGTCGGCCTGCTGTGCGCCGAGCACCTCGACGTGGCCCCGGGTGGCCAGGGCGGCGGCGGCCCAGCTCGCCGCCTCGATCCGGTCCGGGATCGGCCGGTGGGTGTAGCCGTGCAGCTTGGGCACACCCTGGATCTCGATCACCCGGTCGGTGTGCACCTTGATGATCGCGCCCATCTTCTGCAGGATGCAGATCAGGTCGACGATCTCCGGCTCCACCGCGGCGTTGCGCAGCTCGGTGACGCCCTCGGCCAGCACCGCGCTCAGCAGCACCTGCTCGGTGGCGCCGACACTCGGGTACGGCAGCGCGAACTTGGTGCCGTGCAGGCCGTTCGGCGCGGACAGGTGCAGACCCTCGGGCCGCTTGTCGACCGTCGCGCCGAACTCCCGCAGCGCCTGCAGGTGGAAGTCGATCGGACGCGGGCCGATGTGGCAGCCGCCCAGGTCGGGGATGAACGCGTGCCCGAGCCGGTGCAGCAGCGGACCGCAGAACAGGATCGGGATCCGGCTCGAGCCGGCGTGCACGTTGATCTGGTCGGTGCTGGCGCTCTCCACGTTCGCGGGGTCGAAGACGAGCTCGCCGTTCTCGGCGCCGTCGGTCACCTTGACGCCGTGCAGACCGAGCAGACCGCGGACCACCTCGACGTCGCGGATCTTCGGCACGTCGAACAGCCGGCTCGGGCTGTCACCGAGCAACGCGGCGACCATCGCCTTCGAAACCAGGTTCTTCGCGCCGCGCACGCGGATCCGCCCTTCGAGCGGAGTGCCTCCATGCACGACCAGGACGTCGTCGGTCAACGCAACCTCCAGCGCGTCGGTGCTGCTGTGTTGATGGTGGGGAGCGTGAACCTTGTCGCTACCCCGGAAGCGGCCATATCGAAACGGCCCGCTTGCGTCGTCGCTCCGGCAGCATAGCCCTCGGTGACGAAAAAGGACTCGGTCACATCGGCGTGTGTGGCATTAATCGGTGATCCGGCGCTTTTGTGTGCCAAAGGCGTCACGGATCGTAATCATGCGCCGGGCAGGGCGAGCATCTGGTCCAGTGCCACCCGGGCGTGGTGGGCGGTGTCGGCGTCCACCGTGATCTGGTTGACCACCCGACCGGCGACCAGCTCCTCGAGGGCCCAGACCAGGTGCGGCAGGTCGATCCGGTTCATCGTCGAGCAGTAGCAGACGGCCTTGTCCAGGAACATGATCTGCTTGTCCGGATGGGCCAACGCCAGCCGGCGGACCAGGTTCAGCTCCGTGCCGAGCGCCCACGCCGAGCCGGCCGGCGCCGCCTCGATGGTCTTGATGATGTACTCGGTCGAGCCCACGTGGTCGGCGGCCGTGACCACCTCGTGCCGGCACTCCGGGTGGACCAGCACGTTCACCCCGGGCACCCGCTCGCGGACGTCGTTGACGCTCTCCAGGGTGAACCGGCCGTGCACCGAGCAGTGCCCCCGCCAGAGGATCATCTTGGCGTCGCGCAGCTGCTCCGGCGTGCGGCCGCCACCGGGCTTGTGCGGGTCGTAGAGGACGCAGTCGTCCAGCGACAGGCCCATCTCCAGCACCGCCGTGTTGCGGCCCAGGTGCTGGTCGGGCAGGAAGAGCACCTTCGACCCCTGCTCGAACGCCCAGTCCAGGGCGCGCTTGGCGTTCGACGACGTGCAGACCACGCCACCGTTGCGGCCGACGAAGCCCTTGATGTCAGCCGAGGAGTTCATGTACGTCACCGGGACGGTCTCCGCGGCGATGCCCAGCTCGGTCAGCGTGTCCCAGGCGGCCTCGACCTGGCCCAGCACGGCCATGTCCGCCATCGAGCAGCCCGCCGCCAGGTCGGGCAGGATCACCCGCTGGCTGTCCGTGGTGAGGATGTCGGCGCTCTCGGCCATGAAGTGCACGCCGCAGAAGACGATGTACTCCGCGTCCGGACGCGCCGCCGCCTCCCGGGCCAGCTTGAACGAGTCGCCGGTCACGTCCGCGAACTGGATCACCTCGTCGCGCTGGTAGTGGTGCCCCAGCACGAACACCTTGCTGCCCAGCTTCGCCTTCGCCGCCGTGGCACGGGCCACCAGATCCGGATCGCTGGGCGCCGGCAGGTCGCCCGGACACTCGACGCCGCGCTCGGTGTCGGGGTCGCTGCCCCGGCCGAGCAGCAGCAGAGCCGTCGCCGTGTTGGAGGGTTCCGCCCAGGTCGAAGTCACGTCCCCCATGGTCCCACAGCGCGAGCGCGCCACCGCGTCCGTCGGTGTGGGCTGCCACACTGCTCGGCATGCGCGTGCTGCTCTGCCCGGACAAGTTCGCCGGCACCCTGCCCGCACCGGAGGTGGCCGCCGCGGTCGCAGCCGGTTGGCGCACCGTCACCGACGGAGACGATCTGCTGATCCGGCCACTCGCCGACGGCGGGCCGGGCTTCGTGGAGGTGCTCGCCGAGGCCCTCGGCGGTCGGCGCGTACCGGTGCCGACGGTCGACCCGCTGGGCCGGCCGGCGGCCGGTGAGATCCTGCTCACCGCCGACGGCGCGACCGCCTACCTGGAGAGCGCCCAGGCGTGCGGGCTGCACCTGCTCGCCGCCGCCGAACGCGACCCGAAGACCACCACCTCGTACGGGCTGGGCCTGCTCGTGGCCGCCGCGGTGGAGAGCGGCGCACGGACGGTCATGATCGGGCTGGGCGGTTCCGGCACCAACGACGCCGGCGCCGGCATGCTCGCCGCGCTGGGCGTGACACCCCTCGACGCGGCGGGTGCCGCACTGCCGTACGGCGGGGCGGCGTTGGCCCTGGTCGACGCCCTCGACGGCGCGCCCCGGCTGCGCGACGCCCGGCTGGTGGCCGCCACCGACGTCGACAACCCGCTGCTCGGCCTGCACGGCGCCAGCAACGTGTTCGGCCCGCAGAAGGGCGCCGACCGCGCCGACGTCCTGCTGCTCGACGCCGCGCTGGAGCGCTTCGCGCGCGTGCTGGAACGGGACCTGCCCGGCTGCCCGGTCGGTCTCGGCGCGCTGCCCGGTGGCGGTGCCGCCGGTGGTCTCGGCGCGGCCATCCTCGCCGTGGGTGGCGGCTGCGAGTCGGGCATCGGCCTGGTCACCCGGGCCACCGCACTGGACGCCGCGCTGGACACCGTCGACCTGGTGATCACCGGCGAGGGGTCCTTCGACCATCAGTCGCTGCGCGGCAAGGTGGTCGCCGGAGTGGCCGGCGCGGCACGGGACCGGGGCGTCCCCTGCGTGGTGGTGGCCGGCCAGGTGAGCACCGGCCGACGGGAGGCCGCGTCGGCCGGGGTGACCGACGCGTACAGCCTGGTGGAGCACTTCGGTGGGGAGGGGGCCGGCGGGCTCGACGCCGCGCTGAGCCGCCCCGCGGACGGGCTGCGCGAGCTGGGTGCCCGGCTGGCCCGGCAGTGGAGCCGCTGAGCGGTCCGAGTCGTCCGGTCGTCCGGGTCACGACCGGGTCGACCTGCGGCGGGGGTCACGCCACGCGGGTGCGTCCGGCCGGGGCGGCGTACGATCGGGAAAGGACCACAACCGGGAATCACTGGACGGCGCGCGGCGTTGGCCAGTGCGTCCGGACCCAAACCGCGCAGGGAGACTTCCACGTGACCACGCCAGCGCAGACCGAGTCGACCGAGGCCCAGGCCCCTACTTCCGTCGTCCTCACCGACGTCGCGGCGCAGAAGGTCAAGGCCCTGATCGAGCAGGAGGGCCGCGACGACCTGCGGCTCCGCGTCGCGGTGCAGCCGGGTGGCTGCTCCGGCCTGCGGTACCAGCTCTTCTTCGACGAGCGTTCGCTCGACGGTGATGTCGTCACCGATTTCGGTGGTGTCGAGGTCGTCGTCGACCGGATGAGCGCCCCGTACCTGTCCGGCGCGACGATCGACTTCGCCGACCGGATCGACGCCCAGGGCTTCACCATCGACAACCCCAACGCGGGCAACTCCTGCGCCTGCGGTGACTCGTTCAACTGAGTCGCGCACCACGCACCAGCGATGACGGGGCCGTCCTTCGGGGCGGCCCCGTCGTTCGTGTCGGGGAGCGCTCCCGGCAGGCGGGTTACCGCTCGGTTGCCGATGTCCGACCGACCGGACACCATCGGGTTGCCGGGCCGGTAGGCTGACCGCGCCCTGCTCCCGACCCCGAGGGTTGACATGAAGATCGCCGTGACCGGCTCGATCGCCACCGATCACCTGATGAGCTTCCCCGGTCGCTTCGCCGACCAGCTCATCGCCGATCAACTGCACAAGGTGTCGCTGTCCTTCCTGGTGGACGACCTGGTGCTCCGCCGGGGCGGCGTGGCGGCGAACATCTCCTTCGGCATGGGGCAGCTGGGCCTGCGCCCGGTGCTGCTCGGCGCGGTCGGCGCCGACTTCGCCGACTACCGTTCCTGGCTGGAGCGGCACGGCGTCGACTGCGACTCGGTGCACGTCAGCGAGGTGGCGCACACCGCCCGGTTCGTCTGCACCACCGACACCGACATGTGCCAGATCGCGTCGTTCTACGCCGGCGCGATGAGTGAGGCCCGCAACATCGAGCTGGCGCCGGTCGCCGACCGGCTCGGCGGTCTGGATCTGGTGCTGGTCAGCGCCAACGACCCGGAGGCGATGCTGCGGCACTCGGCCGAGTGCCGCACCCGCGGGTACGCGTTCGCCGCCGACCCGTCGCAGCAGCTCGCCCGGATGGGCGGCGAGGACGTGGTGGCGCTCATCGAGGGCGCCGAGTACCTGATGACCAACGACTACGAGAAGTCGCTGCTGCAGAGCAAGGCGCAGCTGAGCGACGACCAGCTGCTGGACCTGGTCAAGGTGCGGGTCACCACGCTGGGCAAGCACGGTGTGGAGATCGCCGGGCGTGGCATCGACCCGATCCACGTGCCGATCGCGCGGGAGATCCGGGCGGTCGACCCGACCGGGGTGGGCGACGGCTTCCGGGCCGGCTTCTTCACCGCGCTCTCCTGGGGGCTCGGTCTGGAACGCGCCGCCCAGGTCGGCTCGCTGCTGGCCACGCTGGTCCTGGAGACGGTCGGCACCCAGGAGTACGACGTCCGCCCCGACCTGTTCGTCAAGCGGCTCGCCGAGTCGTATGGCGACACCGCGGCCGACGAGGTACGCGCCCACCTCCTGCCGTGAGCGAGCTTCTGGTTGCCCGCGGTGCTGTGCTCGCTGGCGCGTGCACACCACCGAGGCGCCCCGGCTGGGGCGCGACGCTGCCTGAGCTGGAAGCGGCAGGCCGAGCGTCATGGGGTGCGGGGTGGTTTTAGCGGGACGCTCCGAGCCCACCGGCTGCGGTCACGGCGATGAAGGCTGACCATTGGTGCGCGGGGAAGACGAGCACCGGGCCCGAGCGGTCCTTGCTGTCTCGCACCGCCATCTGACCGGGCAGGACGGCGCACTCCACGCAATCGCCGTTGTTGGCGCTGCGGCTGCTGACGAACCAGCGGGCGGTGGCGAGGTCGGGGGTGGACACGGTGGCCTCCGGGGCTAGGCCGCGCCGGCCAGCTCCCTGATCAACGCGCGCGATTCGGCGGGCGAGAGGGCGACCTGGCGCAGATTGTCTGCCACCATGTTATAGGTCCGCACACCGTCCGGATCCTGCACGTACATCGCCCCGTCGAGCACCTCGGTGTAGGCGATCGGCCGGACGTGAACGAAGTCCAGCAGGACGAACTTGCCGAGCGGCGTTGCGGCATGCGGCCCGTCCTCGGGGCGGAGCACCTGCACGGTGACGTTCGGCAACTCGGACATGGTGATCAGGTGTGCGAGCTGGGCTCGACGGGTCTCGTCGCCGTTGACCCGTAGCCGCAGGGCCGCCTCACCGATGACCGCGTGCAGGACGAGCGGGTCGTCGTCGGTGAGCCGTCGGGCGCGCGTCTGCCGAAACGACACGAATCGCTCGGCGTGGTCGGGGCGGACGAACCCGGTGCCGAGGGTCAGCGCCTGGGCGTAGTCCTCGGTCTGGAGCAGACCGGGGATGACCATGGACTCGAAGACGAACGCGCCGTCGGCCAGCCCTTCCAAGCCCACGTACGTCTTGAACCAGTCGGGCATCACCGCGGCCCACGGTGCCCACCAGGTCTTGGCGTCCGACCGAGTGGCGAGCGTGGTGAGTCGGTCGATCGCGGGCTGATCCGCTCCGCAGGCCCGGAGCACGGCCGCGATGTCCTCCGGGAACTGCTGGTAGCGCCCGGTCTCCATATGGCCGAGCTTCGGCTTGCCGATGCCGGTTCTGCCGGCCAGTTCCACGAGCGTCATCGTCGCCTCGCGTCGGTAGCGGCCGAGTTCGGCGCCGATCAGCCAGCGCAGGGCCGAGGGGTCGGTCCGGGGTCCCATCGGGCTCGCCTCCAGTGAGTTCAACGTCAGGGCTATTTTGCCGTTCCCTCTTCCATAGTGCAAGGTATGCGGCTATACGTATAGCTAAGAACTAGTTGGAGGTGTCCATGCTCGATCCGGCTACCGCACCGCTCGGCACGCAGAAAGAGTTCCACCTGATGCTGGTCGAGCTGGCCAACGCCTTCGCACCCCGGCGCTTCGCGATCTGCGAGGAACACGGGGACCGAATCGACGGACGGGTCTTCGCCTGGGGTCTCGCATTCGAGGACAGCGCCCTACTCTGCGATGACGAGCAGGCGCTCACCGGGAGGTTTCGGAGCCCGGACAGCGCGGTGCGGCTCTTTGCCCGGTCGGGCCGTCGACTGAGGCTGATCTGGATCGACGAATGATGTCACAGTCAGTGGATGCGGCGGACATCGTAGGGCCGAGAGCCCGCCTCCTGCCGGTGACCCACGGACAGGGCTTCACCGGCAGGACGGCTCGCGGGAACCTTCCGACCACCTCGCTGTAACTCGACAACCCGTTGTTACGGGCACGAGCGACAGACGGGAGGATGGTCATGAAAGGCACCCTGGGTGGAAAGTGCCCCGCTTTTCTCCTCACCCGGGTGCCCTCGGGTGTGCACCTGAGCTGCTGGCAGGAGCCGGTGCTGTTGGCCGCGCCGGTGCCCGGTCGGCACCTCATCCACTGGGCTGAGGACGCGCTCGGGTCGGAGTTAGCCCTCGACGTCCTGCGAACCCGGCCGAGGCCGTGGTCGAGCGGATGGTGGGCGCTCTGTCGGCGTCCGTCCTCATCGAGATCGGCCTCGCTCGGGCCGACCGGCTGCACATGCCGGCGCGGTGCCCCGTGAGGTGCTGGCGGGCGGGGGCTTCGGCAGTGTGGTGCCGATCAGGCCGGCTGATCACGGCGTCGACCACATCCTCGTTCGGCCGGCCAGCCACCTGCTCGATGGCGGCGGGACCGTCGTGACGCCGGTGCGGACGCAGAGGCCGCAAGAGGTCCTTCCCGATCTGACCGCGGTTAGCCGGCGGGCGGCACCGGCCTCAGTGGGATCAGCAACCGTGCGCCCTGTCACGGCGCAGTACGCCAGCCCGCCGCGCGTCGCGGAGTGGCAGTCCGACCCGCGGCCACGCTTCGCCAAGGCAAACCGGTCCCGCTGGCAGAACGCGCTTACCCCGCAGGATCGGGCGGGGGTCGACGCGGTCGTCGAGGCGATGCACCCGCTCGACGCGGCTCCCGGCGCGCAGCGGGCGGGGGAGCTGGCGGTCGTCGAGGCCCTGCGTTCGCTCAATGTGCTGCGGGACCACCACGGCGCGGCGCGTCGAGGCGAGCACCTGTTGGCCACGATGCACCGTCGGTTCATCCGGGACGGGCGAGCCGACCCTTCCCGGGTCCGTCGGATGATGCTGCACCACCGCACCGATCTCGGCGGAAGCGATCGGGAGATCCTCGGGCACGCGGCGGCGGCGGTGCGACTGGCGCTCGCCCACGGCAGTGCCCTGCCCGCCGCGACGATCGACACCGGCAAAGCGACGCTGACCGTCGAGTTCGCGGCACCGGGCGGCACCAGGCCGCTGCTCTCCGCCGAACAGCACACCGTGCCCGTCGACGTCGTTCCCGTGGACAAGTGGACGGAAGCGCTGACCGACTCCGCTCTGCTCGTCGACGGTCGACTGAAAATCCGGTCGGACGCGAGCGACCGGTCCCTCGTGCTTGGCCTCGCGGGGCTGTTCGCCCAAGTCGCCGCCGAGGGGGTGGTCGGCCCTACCGGGACCCTGCGGGCGAACAGCGCGGAGGCCCTGCACGCCAAGCGGACGATCCTGCGGCGGATCCACTTCGGCGGCAGTGCGTGGGGCACGACCCGACCGAAGCGATGGCTGAAGAAGCACCTCTCGATGCCGCACACCACGGAGGTGCTACGGGCCGAACTCCGAGCGATCGACGAGGAACTCGCGGCGGTGGATCACGGCCACTCGGACACCGCGGTCTGGGGCGTCGACCGGCCCGCCCACCTGACCGGCAAGGCCTCCCTCGCCGACCATCTCGCACGGCGGATGGTCGCCGCGTCCTCGATCGGGACCACCTTCGCCGGTGGGCTGAGCAATGACCCGCCGCGTGCGATGGCGCTGATGGGGTCCTCGGTCGCCGGGACGGGCACGATGAACATCGTCCAGGCGGCGTCCGACGCGCTGGCGGCGAACGCGAGCCGTAACGTCGCACCGGAGGTCGTCCTGACGGCCCCGAAGCGGTGGGGTGAGCGGGGGCGACCGGCGAAGAGCACGCTCGGGCTGCCCATCGCTCAGATGACCAAACGTGCGCCCCCCGCGCTGTCGATGGCGGCGGCGTCCGGTCTGGTGACCGGTCTGGTGGGCCTCGACGTTCGCGCGGTGCTGGACGCGAACGGGCAGGTTCTCGTCGAGGGGCACAAGGTGCACCGGTGGGACCTGGCCGGCCTCTCGACCGCGCTGCAGGGCGGGCAGAGCCTGCTGGCCGGCGCCGGCTCGGACTGGGTGTTCGACCTGTGGGAGGGACGGGCGAGGGACCGCTTCACACGCGCACTGGAGGGCAGCCCGGACCACCGCCGTAATCGGTATGTGGAGAACGCGTTCCACTACACGCTGGAGCTGTACAGACGGTGGGCGGAGTCCCTGAAAGCCGGCCTCCCGGTTCCGGAGCACCTGAAGGTCGGCCTCAGAGGGCTCGCCGAGGAGGTGGGCTCGCTGGCGAACGCGATCGACCGGGAGGTGGCCGACAAGGTCAGCGACCTGCGCCACCGCCGTCGACTGTTGCGGCGGTTTGTCGGCATGTTCGGTCGGCAGCAGGGGCGGCAGAGCTACGACCTGGTCGATCGAGGGCTGCCCAACGGAATGCCGAAGATCTGGCACAACATGCTGCGCACCGGCACCCAGTACTCCGCCGCGCAGGTGCCGTCCCAGGTGATCGGTCATCTCGCCGGCAGCGCGGCCGGACTCGCGGACGCCGGTGTGCTGTCCGGCCTGGGACGAGGTCTGGCCTACGGGGCCGGTTGGAGCGCGCTGAAGAACCACGAGTTCCGCGACGCGATGGCGGTGGCGGCCTGGGACGCCCGGTTCCGGCTGGGTGTCGTCCGGACCCTGCTGGACGCGATCGTCAACGGCGTGGCCGTGGACGATCGCGTGCTGCCCCGCGCCGCCGATCCGCAGCGTTACCCGTGGTTGGCCAAGTTCAGCCAGGACACCGCGCGGGTACTTGACCAGCGCAAGATCAACCAGCTCGTCGAACGGCCTACCGAGATCTCCAAACGTACCCAGATGATCTACAAGCATGTGCCGGCCACCACCGCGGGCGCGCTGGGTTACGGCATCGCGGCGGGTGCCGGGATGATCGCCGCTCCGGTGGCGCTTCCGGTGATCCTCACGGCCGCCGGTGTCCTGGCGGTCACCGGCGCTGGCGAGACGTACCTGCGGACCCACGAACCCCGGCACCGCCAGGCGGCGCGGTTTGCCGGTGCCGTCGCCGAGGTGAGCAGCCAGCCCCGCTCCGGCGAGCAGTTCGTGCAGGTTCTCCAGGAGAACCTTTCCGGAGCGGCAGCGGCCAACAAGCTGATCACACCGATCGAGCTGCCACCCAAGGCCGGTGTGCTCAAGCGGTTCGGTCGTTGGCAACGCGACGGGTTCAGCGACGTCTGGGTCAGCGGGCGTCGGCGCGTCGGGCGGGCCATCGTGTGGGCGCAGGATCGGGCCCGCTCCGGTGAGCCACCGCGACACCTCACCCGGCAACCTCTCCGGGTGGCCGGGCCGGTCCGTCTGACCTCGGCCGATCGCGCCGAGGTCGACGTACTGCACGGTATCCTCACCGACCTCGACATGCTCAAGAGCTGGTCCGTCGGCGACGACGAAGACCGCAAGCTGCTCCGTAAGGACCTCGCTCGGCACCTCGACAAGCTCGGCCTCTGGCGGGGCGAGGCGGGGCAGGACTGGTCCTGGAACGACGCGCGCTGGACGGCGATCGCCGCAGCTCTGCGATCCCGACACGGCCGTGCCAACCCCCTAGCCCAGAGCGACCCGGGCGGCGTCGAGTCCGCCGCGTCGATGGCGGCGGTCCGGGGCGCCGGGTCGGATTCGCTGTCGCCGTACCGAAAGGCCGTCGACGATGAGCGGAGGAAGACGGATCACCTCTGGGCCGGCATCGCCAAGATGTCGTCGCCCGAGGGGCAACCGCGAGCCTGGGCGTCGGTGACCTCACCGACCACGCTCCAGTTCGCCGTCGGCGACCTGAAGAACGCCGAGCTGAACCTCCGGGTCGACACGGCGCTCAACGGGCCCGCCGAAGTCGTGCTGCGCCTGCGGCACTGGTCCGCGCCGACCTACGAACTCGTCGTCCGGGACAGCGCCACCCTGCACGACCCGGATGCCCTGGGTCGTCTCCTGGACGGGGCCGTCGAGCAGATCAGGATCAATCGGCCCGGCCTCGGTGCCCGGTCGTGGAACCTGGTCCAGCACGCGTTCCGCACCGAGGACAGGTATCCCGTCCTGCGTCGACAGCTCGATCCGTTCGGCCCGCCGACGTGGCCGCTCCGGCCCACCGTTACGCACTCTGGGCCGCGTCTAGATCACTCTCCTGAGACCGCGCAGAGCCCGTACCTCGATCAGTACGCCAACCGGACACCAGCGGTATCGATGCTTGTCGCTGATCCTGCGATGCCGCGGCTGGCCGAGATGCGGTCGAGCACGGCAAGCGGGCCTGCACGGGCGCACGGATCGGTGAAGGAGGCCAGTCAGCAGCAGATGCCGTACGGGGCCGCGGCATGGAACGGCCCTCGATCCGGCGCCCATGGCCCTTCCACCACTCTCCGCTAGGTGAACGTGCGGCGTGCCCAGCCCAGCGGAGGTCTGCCCGCTGGGCTGGGCACGCTCCCGCTCTTCAATGCCCGGCATCGCTGGCGTCCCCGCGGGGCACCGGCCAGTAGCTGGTAGGGCTCCTCGTCCATCGGCTCTCCTCAGTGGGTGCGGCGGATGTCGTAGGCGGGGCCTTCGGGGCCGGTTACCGATCCCAGGAACTCCTGGCCGCGCATCCGGCACCAGGCGGGGATGTCGACCGCCGCCGCCGGATCGTCGGCGAGCACCCGGACGACCGTGCCGACCGGCACCTGCGGCATCCGGCGGGCCGCCGCGATCACCGGCAGCGGGCAGCGCTGACCCCGGCAGTCGAGCACCTCGTCGGGCATCGTCACAGCCCCACCACCCCGGCCTCGGCGCGCAGTGCGGCGACGATCCCGGGCAGCTCGGCGAGGAACCGCTCGACGTCCGCCTCGGTCGTCTCCCGGTGCAGGCTGACCCGGACGTTGCCGTGCGAGAGCACCCCCATCGCCGCCAGCACGTGTGAGGGGCGCAACGTGGACGACGTGCAGGACGAGCCGGACGACACCGCGAAGCCGCGCCGGTCCAGCGCGTGCAGCAGCGTCTCGCCGTCGACGTACAGGCAGGAGAAGGTCACCAGGTGGGGGAGCCGGAGCACCGGGTCACCGACCACCTCCACGTCGGGCACCTCCGCCGCGACCCGCGCCCGGATCCGGTCCACCAGCGGCGCCAGCCGGGTCTCCTCGGCCGCGGCGTCGGCGGCCGCCGCGCGCAGGCTCGCCGCCGCCGCCACCACCGCGGGCAGATTCACCGACCCGGGGGTACGACCACCCTCCCGCTCGTCGGCCGGCCACGGTGACTCCCAGCGGATGCCCTTGCGCACCGCCAGCAACCCCACCC
>NZ_WBKR01000166.1 GCF_008868155.1 Micromonospora sp. ALFpr18c | reverse complement strand
CGGCCCGGGCATTGGGGGCAACCCGCGGTCGACGCGGTCCGGGTCGACGGCTCTCGGCACGGGTGCCGGCCGGTCCGGGGTACGCCGGGGTGCGGCGGGCAGCCAACCGGGCGTGACGGTCGGGGCGGCGCTGGGCGTGCCGAGTGGCGGGGGCGCCGGCTGGCTGGCCATCGGCAGCGGGATCACCACCGGCCCGACCGACGGGGTCGGGATGAACGGCGTGCTGCTGTCCGGCAGCGCGGTGCTGCCCGGGGTGGCCGAACCCGCGCTGATCGCGGCGAGAATCGGCATCGACGCGGTGCCGGCCAGCAGTGCGACGGTGAGCAGGTAGCCCCGGGGTGGCCCGCCGGCACCGGGGGCCCGGTGCACGCCGACCACCCGTCGGTAGCCTCCGGTCGACCGGTGCCGGCCGAGCGCGGGTGTGCCGGGACCGTCACCTGGCTCGTACACCGCACACCCCTTGTCGTCGACCTTGCAGCACGCGGATGGCCGTCGCCGACAGAACCCGGCAATTGACCCGATCGGCACGATCCAGCGGTAATTAGCCTCGCCCAGTCACCCTCCGTCAGCCAACCTCCACCGCGTGTCGACACGCGATGCTGACCGAACGGTGACGAATCATCGCCGGAACGCCCGGTGGACGCGGGACAGCACGATGGCGACAAAGAGCGACAAACGGTGGACGGTCGGAATGCGGGGCGGGCGTACTGTGGGCGCGCTCACCTGCTCTGCGAATATGGGACACGACGGCAACGCAGCCGTGACCTCCGTGCACCCTCGCGGCAGGCGCGGTTGTGTACCGGCGCTCCCGAACCGGATTCGGCCAGAATCCGGCTCACGCCGTGCGGCAACCCCCACCGGGGCTAGGCGCGGCCGCCAGGAACCGGTCCGGCAGCAGCCGGACAGGCGCACGAGTTGCGCGGCCGGGTGACCCCCCGGTGCAGACGCAGACACGACAGGGAGAGACCGATGGCAAAGGGCGACCCCGGGGGCACCACCCGCAGCAGGCGGGCAGCTCCCCGCTCCAAGAAGGGCGCGGCCGGCGACCCCGAGCTGGTGCAGCTGCTCACCCCCGAAGGCGAGCGGATCGACAGCGCCACCGGGCCCGACGGCACCGAGTACCGCGTCGACTTCACCGACGAGGAGTACCGCGGGCTCTACCGGGACCTGGTGCTGGTCCGCAAGCTGGACGCCGAGGCGACCGCGCTGCAGCGCCAGGGCGAGCTGGGCCTCTGGGCCAGCCTGCTCGGCCAGGAGGCCGCGCAGGTCGGCTCCGGGCGGGCGCTGCGGGCGCAGGACATGGCTTTCCCGACCTACCGGGAGCACGGCGTCCTCTACTGCCGGGGCATCGACCCGATCATGCCGCTGGGCCTGTTCCGCGGGGTCGACCAGGGCGGCTGGGACCCGAACGAGTTCAAGTTCAACATGTACACGATCGTCATCGGCGCGCAGACCCTGCACGCGACCGGGTACGCCATGGGCATCACCATGGACGGCAAGGTCGGCACCGACGACGGCGAGGCTGCGATCGCCTACTTCGGCGACGGGGCCACCAGCCAGGGCGACGTGAACGAGGCGTTCGTCTGGGCCAGCGTGTTCAACGCGCCGCTGGTCTTCTTCTGCCAGAACAACCAGTACGCGATCTCCGAGCCGCTGGAGCGGCAGACCCGCGTCCCGCTCTACCAGCGGGCCGCCGGCTTCGGCTTCCCCGGCGTACGGGTGGACGGCAACGACGTGCTGGCGTCGTACGCGGTCACCCGCACGGCGCTGGACAACGCCCGGCACGGGCAGGGCCCGAGCCTGATCGAGGCGTACACCTACCGGATGGGCGCGCACACCACCTCCGACGACCCGACCCGTTACCGGATCGCCAGCGAGGTCGAGTCGTGGCAGGCCAAGGACCCGATCATCCGGGTCAAGGCCTTCCTGGAGAAGCAGCAGATCGCCGACACGACCTTCTTCGCCGAGGTCGACGAGCAGGCCCGCCGCGAGTCGGTGCACCTGCGCGAGCGGGTGCTCAGCATGCCCAACCCGGAGCCGGTGACGATGTTCGACCACGTCTACCCCAACGGGTCGCCGCTGCTCGATCAGCAGCGTGCGCAGTTCAACCGTTACATGGAGTCGTTCGAGGGGAGCGCCCACTGATGGCCACGGAGACGCTCACCCTCGGCAAGGCCCTCAACACCGGCCTGCGCCGCGCCCTGGAGACCGACCCCAAGGTCATCATCATGGGCGAGGACGTCGGTAAGCTCGGCGGCGTCTTCCGGATCACCGACGGGCTTCAGAAGGACTTCGGCGACCAGCGGGTCATCGACACCCCGCTGGCCGAGTCCGGCATCATCGGCACCGCCGTCGGCCTGGCCATCCGTGGCTACCGGCCGGTCTGCGAGATCCAGTTCGACGGCTTCGTCTACCCCGCGTACGACCAGATCGTGTCGCAGGTGGCGAAGATGCACTACCGCTCGGGCGGCCGACTCAGCATCCCCATGGTCATTCGGATCCCGTTCGGCGGAGGCATCGGCGCCGTCGAACACCACTCCGAGTCGCCGGAGGCGTACTTCGCCCACACCGCCGGCCTCAAGGTCGTGACCTGCTCCAACCCGCAGGACGCGTACGTGATGATCCAGCAGGCCATCGCCTCGGACGACCCGATCGTCTTCCTGGAGCCCAAGCGGCGCTACTGGGAGAAGGGCCAGGTCGACCTGGACGCGCCGCTGTCCGACGCGTACCCCCTGCACTCGGCGCGGGTGGTGCGGCCCGGCACCGACGTGACCCTGCTGGCGTACGGGCCGATGGTGCGGACCTGCCTGGAGGCCGCGACGGCCGCCGCCGAGGACGGCCGGGAGCTGGAGGTCATCGACCTGCGCTCGCTGTCCCCGCTGGACCTCGCCGCCGCCTACGAGTCGGTGAAGCGCACCGGCCGGGCGGTCGTGGTGCACGAGGCGCCGTCCAACATCGGCCTCGGCGCGGAGTTGGCCGCACGGATCACCGAGGAGTGCTTCTACTCCCTGGAGTCGCCGGTGCTGCGGGTCACGGGCTTCGACACTCCCTACCCGGCCGCCCGGGTGGAGGAGGAGTACCTGCCGGACCTCGACCGGGTGCTCGACGCCGTCGACCGCACCTTCGGCTGGTGAGCGCCATGTCCCGGATCAAGACGTTCAACCTACCCGACCTGGGCGAGGGGCTGACCGAGGGCGAGATCCTGTCCTGGCTCGTCAAGGTCGGCGACACCATCGAGCTGAACCAGCCGATCGTCGAGGTCGAGACGGCCAAGGCGGCGGTGGAGATCCCGGCGAAGTGGGCCGGGCAGGTGCAGGCGATCCACCACCCGGAGGGCACCACGGTCGAGGTCGGTACGCCGATCATCGCGATCGACACCGACCCGGGCGCCGGCCCGCTGGACACCACGTCGTCGACCACGGCCACGCCCACCGCTGATCTGCCCACCCCGTCGGCTGCCTCACTGGCGGCCGTGGAGCTGGCCCCGGCCGAGGGCATGGTCGAGCCGGGCCTGATCGGCGGCGCCGCCCCGGGCGGGCGGACGGCGGTGCTGGTCGGCTACGGCCCGCGTACCACCGCCGCGAAGCGCCGCCCCCGCAAGGGTGCCGTCCCGGCGCAGGCCGAGGCGCCGGTCGCGCCGGCACCGGTCGCGCCGCAGCCGGCGGTCACGCCGGAGCCGGTCCGTAACGGGAACGGCGGTCCGGTGCCGGGCGGGCTCGTGTTGGCCAAGCCGCCGGTCCGCAAGCTCGCCAAGGACCTCGGCGTCGACCTGCGCACGCTGACCGGGTCGGGGCCGCTGGGCTCGATCACCCGGGAGGACGTACAGCAGGCCGCGAGTGGGTCCGTGGCGGCGGCCGAGCCGGTCGCGGTCACCTCGACCGCGACGAGCGCCGCGAGCCTCGGCGCGGACCGTGAGCAGCGCATCCCGGTCAAGGGAGTACGCAAGCTCACCGCCGAGAACATGTCCCGCTCGGCGTTCACCGCTCCGCACGTGACGGAGTTCCTGACCGTCGACGTGACCCGGGCGATGAAGGCACTGGATCGGCTGCGCGGCCGGCGGGAGTGGCGCGACGTCCGGGTTTCGCCGCTGCTGCTGGTGGCGAAGGCCGTGCTCCTGGCGGTCAAGCGGCACCCGATGGTCAACTCGACCTGGGCCGGCGACGAGATCGTGGTCAAGGAGTACGTCAACCTCGGCATCGCGGCGGCCACCGAGCGCGGCCTGATCGTGCCGAACGTCAAGGACGCCGGCCGGCTCTCGCTGCGGGAGCTGGCGGACGCGTTGAACGGCCTGGTGCAGACGGCGAAGTCCGGCCGCACGGCACCGGCGGACATGTCCGGCGGCACCCTGACCATCACCAACGTCGGGGTGTTCGGGGTGGACACCGGCACGCCGATCCTGCCGCCGGGCGAGTCGGCGATCCTGGCCTTCGGCGCCGTGCGGGAGCTGCCCTGGGTGCACAAGGGCAAGGTCAAGGCCCGTCAGGTCACCACGCTGGGGTTGAGCTTCGACCACCGGATCATCGACGGTGAGCTGGGTTCGAAGTTCCTGCGCGACATCGGTGACTTCCTCGCCGATCCCGAGGCGGCGCTGCTCGCCTGGACCTGATCGTCGCGATCACCAGCCACGGCCGGTGTGCCACGGGTTAACGCCCGGCACACCGGCCGTGTCCATTAGGCGACGGAACCTTCAGCCCGTACGCCTGTTGACCTTTGATTGTTAGGCAGGTGTCCCAGCTCACCTAACAATCGATGGAAGTTTGCCGGGTTCTGGGGTTGAATAGAGACACCAAGGGGCCGACAACCGAATAGCCAGGGGGACCCAGCAATGAGCATGATCGAGCGAATCCGCAACCACCGCGACGCCACCCGCCGCGCCCGTGCCATCGAGCACGCGCTGCGCTCCGCGAACTCGCCGGCGGTTCGCGAGGAACTCCTCGTCATCGCCCAGCGTCACATGAGCTGACGCTCCACAAACTTTCCTCATCTCCTCCAGATCGATGGCCCACCCGGCCCACCGGGTGGGCCATCGGCGTTTCGCCACCACGTGACACCGGGATTCCGCCCTTCCGCAACGCCCGGTACGGTGGGCTTCGGTCGCCGCCCGCCGCCCCCCACCGGCCGAGCTGATAGAAGCTGCTCGACACCACTCGGCAACACGGAGTGACGGGCGATGCTCCTTGGACACCCCGTGCGGCCACCCGATACGGTGCGGGGAGCCGGCACGCCGGTGACGCCGGCAGCCATGCCGAGGACACCGATCGGCACCGGCGGCCGACATGTGATGGAGGAGGCGCACCCATGACGTCCGAGGGCCCGCACCGTCCCGGCCAGGAGCCGGACGAGGTGTCACCGGGCGCCGGCGTACCGGCGCCGTACGGCGACCGCCCGGCGCAGCCGGACAACGGCTACAACGCCGCCGGCCCCGACCTGGGCTGGGCACCCCCGCCACCGGCGCAGCCGAACCAGGCCGCCCCGGCCTGGGCCAGCCAACCCGAGCAGCAGCCCAACCCCGCCTGGGGTGCCGCGCCGCAGCCGGCCGAGCCGGCACAGCCCGCCTGGGCCACCGGCGGTGGCGCGAGCGAGCCGCAGCAGCCTGGCGCCTGGGCCGGCAACAACGCCACCCCCGACAACCAGCAGCAGCCCGCCCCGTGGGCGACGTCGCAGCAGGGCTGGACGCCGCCCGAGCAGAACGCACCCAGCTGGGCCACCAGCCCCGCGGAGCAGCCGGACTGGGCGCAGGCCCAGCCGGCCAGCAGGGGTGCCGCTCAGGTCCCGCCGGCCACCGCCGCCTGGCCCGCCCAGGAGGACCCGTCCCGCTCCGGCGGCTGGGGCACCTCCGCGCAGGCCACCCCGCCCGCCGGTGACTGGCGCGGCGACGAGCCGCAGCAGCCCGAGACGGCACAGCCCGGCGGTTGGCCCGGGGGGACGGGCCAGCAGGACCAACCGGTGTGGACGCCGGCGGAGCAGTCGCCCCCGGCCTGGGGCCAGGCCGCCCAGCCGACCGAGCAGCCGGCCCCCGAGTGGGGCCAGGCCGAGCCGCCCGCAGCGCGGGGCGCGGCGCAGGTGTCGGCACCAGCGACGAACTGGCCGGGCCAGGACGACCCGGCCCGCTCCGGCGGTTGGGCCGCCCAGCAGCAGGCCCAGCCCGCCGGCTGGGGCGACGGTGCCAACGCGCAGCAGGACGAGGCCGTGCAGCCCGCCTCCTGGGGTGGCGCCGAGGGGCGTCCGCAGCAGCCGGACTGGGTGCTCGCACCGCAGGACCAGCCGGCGGGACGCCCGGCGGAGCAGGCCGGTGCGGGCTGGACCCCGACCGAGCAGCCCGGTCTGCCGGCCCGGGCCAGCGCCAGCGTGCCCGGCAACGACGGCACGCCCAACTGGGCCGCCACCCCGGACAATCCCGTGCCGCAGAGCGGTGCCGGTGAGATCCAGCCGTGGGCGCCCGGCGAGGTGTGGGGTCGTGCCGAGGCGGAAGCGTCCGCTCAGTCCCGCGGCGGCTGGGAGCCGGACCGGGGCGACGAGGCACCGGTCTACCAGCCCGCGCCCGCGCCGGGCATCTCGCCCGCCAACGCCGTACCGCTGCCGCCGCAGGAGCAGCGCGTGCCGGGTGCCAGCCTGGCCGCCGCCCCGCCGGCCGACTTCGTACCGCAGGCCCAGTACGCCCCGCTCCCCGAGCGGGAGACTCCCGACGCCGCCGCCCAGTACGAGGCGGAGCCGGCCGGTTGGGGTCGCGCGGGGGACCCGCCGGTGAGCGGTGCCGTGGTGCCCGCCCCGCGTACCTCACCCGAATCGGGAGCGGGCCGCGCGGTCGTACCGGTGCCGGAGGCCGAGCCGGCGGCCGGCGCGGTCGGCCGGGCCTCGGCGAGCGCCTCGGTGCCGCTGGCCAGCCGGGTGATGCCCCCGACCGACCAGGCGATGCGACCATCCGGCACGCCCACGCCCCAACCCCGGGTGTACGGCCGCCCCGCCGCGCCCGAACCGGCGGACGAGCCGCAGCAGGACGCCTTCCCGGCGGAGCCGGGTTCCGAGCGTCCGAGCGCACCGGACTGGCAGCAGGGCCCGGCCGTACCCGACTGGCAGAACGGCCCGGAGCGCCAGGGCGCGCCGGACTGGCAGCAGGGCCCGGACCGGCACAGCGGCCCGGGTTGGGGCGGCGAGTCCACGCCGGAGCCACGCTTCGACGACCGGGACCGGCCGTCGACGCCGAACGGGTTCGGTGAAGCCCCGTCCGCGCCGCCGGCGTTCCCACCCGGTGTGCCGTCCTTCGTCGACGCGCCGGGCAACAACCGACCGGTGAACGGGGTCCGGCCGCAGGCCGGAGCCGAGCGACCGGACGACCGGTTCGGTGGTTCCGCGGCACCGGCGGCCGGCGCCGCCACGGTGAACGGCGCGCCGAGCTTGGGCGGGCCGCCCTTCGGCGGTCCCGACACCGAGCCGGCACCGGGCGGTGGCTTCCCGCCGGCGTTCCCGCCGGCCAGCCAGCAGCCCGCGCCGTCCTGGGGTCAGGAGCCGGAGCAGGGTCGGTTCGACGCGTTCAAGCCGGACGCCGAGGAGCCGAAGGTGGAGGCGCCGACGCCGAAGGTGCGCAACGGTCGGGTGCTGGCCGCGGTGCTGATCGCCGCGGTACTCATCCTGGCGGTGCCGCTCGGCCTGCTGATGCTGCTCGGCAAGTTCGGTGGCGGCGACGAGAACCCGGCCTTCGACCCGGCGGTCGGCACCTGCGTGAAGAAGTCCGGTGAGGGCGCCTCGGCGGCCGACTGCGGCGAGGCGGGCGCGTTCACCATCGTCTCGAAGGTGGACGCCAAGGAGAAGTGCACCGACATCACGCAGCCGCACGTGGTGCTGCCCGGTGACGGCACCAACCGGGTGCTCTGCCTCAAGCCGGCCACCCCGTAGACACCTGCGAAGGCGGGGCCACGGACGTCCGTGGCCCCGCCTTCGTCGTGACCCCGTCCCGTGATCGGTGGCGGCTCAGCGACTCGACACGCCGAGCGTCGCGCTGCTGAACTGCCGACGATCACCCTGGCTCGGGGGCGCTGTCGTCCGGGTCACGGCGGACGGGCCGGTGCGGCGTGGCAGGCTGGCAGGCATGGGAACGACAGCGCGTGTACGTGCACCAAAAGAGCTGCGCGGCCGGGGATGGCTCAACACAGGCGGCCAGGACCTGACCTTGCAGGATCTTCGAGGTCGTTGCGTCATCTTAGATTTCTGGACCTTCTGCTGTATCAACTGCCTGCACGTGCTCGACGAGCTGCGCCCGCTGGAGGAGAAGTACGGTGACGTGCTCGTCGTGATCGGCGTGCACTCGCCGAAGTTCGAGCACGAGAAGGACGCCGACGCGCTGGCCGCCGCCGTCGAGCGGTACGGGGTGCACCACCCCGTGCTCGACGATCCCGAGATGGACATGTGGCAGCAGTACGCGGCCCGCGCCTGGCCGACCCTGTCGGTGATCGACCCCGAGGGTTACGTGGTGGCCACGATGGCCGGCGAGGGCCACGCCGAGGGGCTGGCCCGCCTCATCGACGAGCTGATCGCCACCCACGAGGCCAAGGGCACCCTGCACCGGGGCGACGGCCCCTACGTTCCGCCGCCCGCGCCGGAGACCACGCTGCGGTTCCCGGGCAAGGCGGTGGTGCTGCCGGACGGCAACCTGCTGGTCTCCGACTCGGCGCGGCACTCGCTGGTCGAGGTGGCGCCGGACGGCGAGTCGCTGGTGCGCCGGATCGGCTCGGGCGAGCGGGGCCGTGCCGACGGGCCGGCCGCGGCGGCGACCTTCTCCGAGCCGCAGGGCCTCTGCCTGCTGCCCACGCACGTCGCCGAGGTGGCCGGTTACGACCTGGTCGTCGCCGACACCGTCAACCACCTGCTGCGCGGCGTACGCCTGGAGTCCGGCGAGGTGGTGACCGTGGCCGGCAGCGGTCGGCAGTGGCGCGCCTCGGTCGACGACCATGCGCACGACGCGCTGGCCGTGGACCTGTCGTCGCCGTGGGACCTGGCCTGGTACGACGACAAGCTGATCATCGCGATGGCGGGTATCCACCAGCTGTGGTGGTTCGACCCGATCAAGCGGACCGCCGGCATGTACGCCGGCACGACGGTCGAGGCGCTGCGCGACGGCCCGCTGGCCGAGGCGTGGATGGCGCAGCCGTCGGGGCTGTCCGTCTCCGCTGACGGCGTTCGGCTCTGGATCGCCGACAGCGAGACCAGCGCCGTCCGGTACGTGGAGAACGGGGTGCTGGGCACCGCCGTCGGGCAGGGCCTGTTCGACTTCGGTCACGTGGACGGGCCGGCGGAGTCGGCGCTGCTCCAGCATCCGTTGGGGGTGTGCGCGCTGCCGGACGGTTCGGTGCTGATCGCGGACACGTACAACGGTGCGGTGCGTCGCTTCGACCCGGCCACCGGCCAGGTGTCCACGGTCGCCGACGGGCTGGCCGAGCCGAGCGACCTGGTGCTCACCGGTGACGGTGAGGTGCTGGTGGTGGAGTCCGCCGCGCACCGGTTGACCCGACTGGCTCCGGGTGCCCTGTCGGCGGCGGGCGCCAGCACGGTGGACGGCCCCCGGCACCGCACCGAGCGCAAGCCGACCGATGTGGCGGCCGGCGAGGTGACCCTGGACATCGTCTTTACGCCCGCGCCGGGGCAGAAGCTGGACGAGTCGTTCGGGCCGTCGACCCGGCTGGTGGTGTCGGCGTCCCCGCCGGAGCTGCTGGTGGAGGGTGCCGGCACGGGCACCGAGCTGTCCCGCCGGCTGGTGCTCAACGGCGACGTCACGGGCGGTGTGCTTCAGGTGACCGCGCAGGCGGCGACCTGCGACGCGGACGTCGAACACGCGGCCTGCCACCTGACCCGCCAGGACTGGGGCGTACCGGTCCGGGTGGTCGACGCCGGCGCGGCGCGGCTTCCGCTGGTGCTGCGGGGTCTCGACGCGTAGCGCTCAGGCGAACGGGGCGAGGGTGACGCCGGCGTCGATCAGGCTGGCGCGCACGAGTTCCGTGGCGGAGACCGCCCCGGGTGTGTCGCCGTGTACGCAGATCGACTGCACCGGGCAGGGGATGACGGTCCCGTCCGTCGCCACGACGACCCGTTCGGTGGCCATCCGCACGGCGCGGGTGGCCACCTCCTCCGGGTCGGTGATCAGTGCGCCTGGCTGGTTACGGGGCACCAGCGACCCGTTGGGCAGGTAGCCACGGTCGGCGAAGGCCTCGGCGACCACGGGCAGGCCGGCGCCGACGGCGAGCTGGGCGAGGGTCGAACCGGGCATGCAGAGCACCGGCATCTCGGGGTCGTGGCCGCAGACGGCGGCGACGACGGCGGCCGCCTGGGACTCGTCGGTGGCCGCCGCGTGGTAGAGCGCCCCGTGCGGCTTGAGGTAGCGGACGCGGGTGCGGAACAGCTGGCAGAACGCGTCGAGGGCCCCCAACTGGTAGGTCACCTCGTCGCGTAGCTCGCTGAAGTCGTACGCGATGCGCCGCCGGCCGAAGCCGGCCAGGTCCCGGTAGCCGACCTGCGCGCCCACCGCGACCCCGCGTTGCGCCGCGCCCTCGCAGACCCGCCGCATGGTGGACGGGTCGCCGCCGTGGAAGCCGCAGGCGACGTTCGCGGAGGTGACCAGGTCCAGCAGTGCCTCGTCGTCGCCGAGTCGCCAGATGCCGAATCCCTCGCCCAGGTCAGCGTTGAGGTCCATGGAATCTGACGGTAGTACCTGGCCGGGCCTGCGCGAGCGGGGTCACGTCGGTGACCACCCCGACGACGGGGTATCCGCCGGTGGTCGGGTGGTCGGCCAGGAAGATCAGGGGTTGTCCGTCCGCCGGCACCTGCACCGCGCCGAGCACGATGGCCTCGCTGGGCAGTTCGCCGGCGACCGCGCGGGGCAGCGGCGCGCCGGCGAGTCGCGCGCCGACCCGGTTGCTCACCGGGCTCACGGTGTACGGGGTGCCGAGCAGCCGGTCGAGCGCGGTCGGGGTGAACCAGTCGTGCCGGGGGCCGAGGCGCACGCTCAGGTGCAGCTCCGGCGGTGGTGCGGTGCCGACGGTCAGGTCCACCGGCGCGGGCTCGCCGGCCGGCCGGCCGAGCGGCAGCCGGTCGCCGTCGCGCAGCGGGGGCGGCCCGAGCCCGGAGAGAGTGTCGGTGGAGCGGCTGCCGAGCACCGGTGGCACGTCGATTCCGCCTGCCACGGCCAACCAGCTCCGTACGCCCCGGCGGGCCGGGCCGATCCGCAGCACCGCGCCGGCCGGCACGCTGAGCGGGCGGCCGGTGTCGCCGGGCCGGTCGCCGACATGGACCGTCACCTCGGCGCCGGTGACCGCGACCGTGGTGGCCCGGGTCAGCCGCAGCGCGCAGCCGGTCAGAGTGATCTCCAGCCCGGCGGCCTGCTCGGGGTTGCCGACGAGCCGGTTGGCGAGCCGCAGGGCGGTCGGGTCGAGGGCACCGGACCGGGGTACGCCGAGGTGCGCCCAGCCGGGCCGGCCCAGGTCCTGCACGGTGGTGAGCGCGCCGGCGCGGAGCATCTCGACCGCGCCGGTCACCTGATCTCCATCCGCACCTCGGTGCCCGGCCCGAGCAGGGCGGGCGGCTCCCTGTGCACGTCGAAGAGGACCAGGTCGGTCCGGCCAACCAGCAGCCAGCCGCCGGGTGACGGACCCGGGTAGATGCCGGCGTACGGGCCGGCCAGGGCGACCGATCCGGCCGGTACGCGGGCGCGGGGTGTGGCCAGTCGGGGCAGCGCCAGCTCGGCGGGCAGCCCGGTCAGGTAGGGGAACCCGGGGGCGAAGCCGCAGAAGGCGACCCGGAACCGGGTGCCGGTCAGCCGGCGCAGTACCGCCGGCACGTCTACTCCCCAGTGGTCGGCCACGGCCGGCAGGTCCGGCCCGTCGAAGTCGACCGGAACGACGACCTCCGTACGGGCCGCAAGGGTGGCCTCGGCGGCGCGGGCCGCGTGGATGACCGTTGGTGCCCAGCGGGACAACTGCTTCGCCGTGGCGGCCGGGTCCGTCAGACCGTCGAGCAGGACGGTGCTGGCCGCCGGCACGATCTCGACGACGGCCAGGTCACCCTGGTCGCGGCGGCGCCACAGCTCGGCCCGCCACGCCTCGACCAGCTCGGCCTCGGGCAGGTCGGCCTCGGGCGCGTCGGCGGGGGCGGTGCAGTCGAGCAGGAGGGCGTGCGCCCCGACGGGTCGGATCCGCATCGGCTCATCTTCGCCGATGGCCCGCCGGTACGGTGTTCACGGCGACGGTGCCAAGCGTCACCGAGGCAACTACTTGCAGGTAACCTACGGTGCCGTAACCTGATGGCGTGACCACCTCCGCCCCGCTTCGCCTGAAGCCGGTCGACATCGGTAAGCCCCGGATGCGCGGCTGGCTGCACACGTACGCCTTCTTCGTCGCCTTGGTCTCCGGCATCGTGCTCTGCTCGATCGCCGCCACCAGGCCGGGATGGGCACCGCTGGTCAGTTGCGTCGTCTACAGCCTGACGGTGTGTGGACTCTTCGGCACCAGCGCCCTGTACCACCGTCGCGTGTGGTCGGAGCGTGGCTACCAGGTGATGCGCCGGATGGACCACTCGATGATCTTCGTGTTCATCGCCGGCACGTACACCCCGCTCTGCGCCATGCTGCTCACGACCCGGCAGGCCACCATCATGCTGGCCCTGGTCTGGGGTGGGGCGCTGGCCGGCGTGGCGCTCAAGGTGGTCTGGCCGCACGCGCCGCGCTGGGTCTCCGCGCCGCTCTACCTGGCGCTCGGCTGGGTGGCGGTGGCCATGCTGCCGGAGATCCTGCACGGCGGCGGCGTCACGGCGCTGGTCCTGCTGATCGTCGGCGGGGCGATCTACAGCGTCGGCGCGGTGTTCTACGCCCTGCGCCGACCCAACCCGTGGCCGACCGTCTTCGGCCACCACGAGTTCTTCCACGCGTGCACCCTGCTGGCCGCGCTCTGCCACCACATCGCGATCTACTTCGCGCTGTTCGCCTGAGCCGAGCTTCGCGCGGCCCGTAGCGGCTGCATGATCGGGCCAGCCGCCCGGCGGCGAGGTCGGGGGGCGGGCCGCAGGGGGCGACACATGCGAGCCGGGGCCCCGCGACGCTGCGGGACCCCGGAGTGTGCGAGCGACGGTCAGACCGGACGGCCCGGCCGACGCACCTCGCGGTACTCCCGCATGACCTGGTCGTCCTGGACCGGCACCACCCGGTCGGCCACGACGCGCTCCTCACGGACCGGCGCGGCGACCACGGTGCGGCGGCGGCTGTTCCAGAAGTACAGGGTGGTGATCAGGCCGGCGACCCCGGCCAGCATCAGCACCCAGCCGACCACGGCCAGGTCCAGCCAACCCAGGTCGGCCTCCACGGCGAATGCGAAGATCGCGCCCAATGCGATCAGGAAGATGCTGCCACCAATGCCCATGTCTCGCTCCTCGGCTCTAACCTGGCGTACGTCCCGCCGCGGCCGTCGGTAGGGGTGCGGCATCCATCGACTTACCCAGGCACGGAGATCACCAATCGGGCAAGCTGGGGGCATGACGGACGCCCATCCCGAGACACGGACACTTGTGCTGCTCCGGCACGCGAAGGCCGAGCAGGGCAGCGACGCTGCGGACGACGCCAACCGCTCGCTGAGCGCGCGGGGGGACGCCGACGCGGCAGCGGCCGGCGCGTGGCTGGCCCACCACGGGCTGCTGCCCGACGTGGTGATCTGCTCGACCGCCAGGCGCACCCGGCAGACCTGGCACGGGGTGGCGATGGGGATGACCGGTTCGCCGCCGGAGGGCGGGCCGACCGGTCCAAGCCCGACGGTCCGCTACGAACCGGGTGCGTACGACGCCCACCCCGAGGAGTTGCTGGCGCTGGTCCGCACCGTCGACCCGGCGGCCCGTACGGCGCTGCTGATCGCCCACAATCCGGGCATCTCCCTGCTGTCGGCGTATCTCGACCCGGAGGGTACGGACGAGGAGGGTCTGCGGACCGCGGAGGTGGCGGTGCACACCGGCACTGTCGGCTGGGCGGAGTTCGGCCCCGGAGCGTCGCTCACCGCGCGGCACACCGCACGCGGCTGAGCCACCCGTCGACGATCGGCGGGTGGCTCAACGGTGGGCTGCTCAGGAGGGTGGCGCGGTGGGCGGCGGCGGGTCGGGCGGCGGCGGCATCATCGCCGTCGGATGGGAGAGCCGGTTCTCCTCGACGATGAGGGTCCGGGCCCGCTTGCGCCGGTCCTGCCAGAACCAGACGGTGGTCAGCAGGACGGCCAGCCCGGCCAGAATGAACACCCAGCCGACCGCCCGCACGTCGATCCACCAGACGTTGGCTCTCAGCGCGAAGGTCAGGATCGCGCCGATCGCGATGAGAAAGATTCCGCTACCTACACCCATGTGCGCTGCACTCCCCCGTGCGGTGGCTCTGGGCGTTCCCTTTCGTGGTCACGCGACGGTTACCCGCCACGGGGCCGGCATACCCGACCGGGCACGGCCAATGCCGGGACGACCAGCCGTCGGTCTGCTATCCCGACATTCGGCGTTGCGGGGCGACCTCGCCGCACGAGTCAAGGTGACGACCCGCAACCGAGCGAGTCGGCGGCCATCCTGCTCTCTCTTGTTGGACGGGGGCTCCCGGGCCGGACAAGCGCCGCGGCGCGCACCGCCGCGGCTCGTCGCCGGGCAGGGCCGGGCTGGGCC
>NZ_WBKR01000165.1 GCF_008868155.1 Micromonospora sp. ALFpr18c | reverse complement strand
ATTGTGGGGGCCACCGGTCAGGTCGGTGGCGTTATGCGGCAGGTGCTGGCGGAGCGGGAGTTCCCGGCGGAGCAGGTGCGGTTGTTCGCCTCGGCGCGGTCCGCCGGGCGCGCGCTGCCGTGGCGCGACGGCGAGGTGACCGTCGAGGACGCGGCGAGCGCCGACTACTCCGGACTGGACATCGTGCTCTTCTCGGCCGGTAAGGGCACCGCCCTGGAGCTGGCCCCCCGGGTCGCCGAGGCCGGCGCCGTGGTGATCGACAACTCGTCGGCGTTCCGGATGGACCCGCAGGTGCCGCTGGTGGTCGCCGAGGTCAACCCGCACGCCGCCGGCAACCGCCCGAAGGGCATCATCGCCAACCCCAACTGCACCACGATGGCCGCGATGCCGGTGTTGCGCCCGCTGCACGCCGAAGCCGGCCTGGTCGGCCTGGTCGTGTCGACGTACCAGGCCGTCTCCGGTGCCGGGTTGGCCGGCGTCGCCGAGCTGGACGAGCAGGTCCGTAAGGTCGCCGAGCACGCCGCCGGGCTGGCCTTCGACGGCTCGGCCGTGGAGTTCCCCGCCCCGCGCTCGTTCGCCGAGCCGATCGCCTTCAACGTGCTCCCGCTGGCCGGCTCGATCGTCGACGACGGCTCGTTCGAGACCGACGAGGAGCAGAAGCTCCGCAACGAGAGCCGCAAGATCCTGGAGATTCCCGACCTGAAGGTCTCCGGCACCTGCGTCCGGGTGCCGGTCTTCACCGGTCACTCGCTGCAGATCAACGCCCGGTTCGCGCGGCCGCTCACCCCGCAGCGTGCCCACGAGCTGCTCGCCGACGCACCCGGGGTCGCGGTGACCGCCGTACCCACGCCGTTGCAGGCGGCCGGTCAGGACCCGACCTACGTGGGCCGGATCCGCGCCGACGAGACCGTGGAGTACGGGCTGGCCCTGTTCTGCTCCAACGACAACCTGCGCAAGGGCGCCGCACTCAACGCGGTGCAGCTTGCCGAGCTGGTCGCCGCCGAGCGTCGCTGACCGGCACGCTCACCCCGAGCCCTCGCCGGCCACCGGCGGGGGCTCGGGCCCCGTTCCGGGCGGGGCGGCGGCCGCCCAGGCGTGCTTGGATGGGGGGCGAAGCCGACGGCCCATGGAGGACACCGTGCCGGATGACCGCACCCAGCAGGCGTTGACCGACCTGATCGCCGGCCGCTCGATGGGCGTGCTGGCGACCATCAAACGGGACGGGCGACCGCAGCTGTCCACCGTGGTCTACTCGTACGACCGGGACGCTGGGCTGATCCGGGTCTCCGTCACCGAGGGGCGGGCCAAGACCGCCAACCTGCGTCGCGACCCGCGAGCCAGCTTCCACGTGAGCAGCGAGGACGGTTGGGCGTACGCGGTGGTCGAGGGGCGCGCAGAGCTGACCACGCCCGCCGCCGAGCTGGGCGACGCGACGGTCGAGGAGTTGGTGACGCTCTACCGGGCGCTGCGCGGCGAGCACCCGGACTGGGACGAGTACCGGCAGGTCATGGTCGACGAGGGCCGGCTGGTGCTGCGCCTGCACGTGGAGCGGATCTACGGAATGCCGCCCCGGGGCTGACGCGCGTCGCGGTCGCCGACGCCCGTCGGGCGCGCGGCGCCCCACCGGAGGCCGCCGCCCGACCTGGCCGGTCAGCCTGGCTCGATCACGGTCACGCCCGGCCAGCGCTGCGCCGGCCGGTGCCGGGCCAACCGCTGCCGGGACAGGGCCACGTCCACCCGCGCCGGGTTGTGCCGCCACACCCCGCCGAGCAGATCCGCCAGGCCGTACGGCGCGCAGACCTCCAGCCGATCGGCGGCGTCGAGGCGGACGGCCACTGCGGTCGCGTACTCCGGCCAGGTGGCGACCGCCTCGGCCACGCTGCGGTACGGGGCGATCGGGTCGCCACCGAACTTCGCCGCGTACCAGATGTGCACCGCCGCCTGGTTGCGCGCCTGCCACGGCGGTTGCGGCCACGCCGCCGTCAGCCGGGCGGTGGCCCGGTCGTCGTCGTCACGGGTCAACCTCGTCGGGTCGAAGAAGACCACGTCCACGTCCCGGACCGTCGTCGGGTCGAACCCGTCGCCGTACCGCTCGCCCCAGACCAGGTCGCGCAGGGCGCCCGCGCCGATCCAGGCGTCCGGCAGGCCCGAGTCGCGCACCACGGTCAACGCCCGGGTCAACCAGCCGCTGCCGGCAACCAGGTCCCGCAGCTCCCGCTCGCCCGCCACCATCGGCCCACCGTAGGCGACGCGACCGACGCACGCCGTTCCCCAAGGGCGACCACGCCGTACGCGTTACCCCCTCCCGCGTGGCGGGTAGACGGCCGTGCCGACACCGAGAGGGGAGCACCATGACAACGGTCGGAGAGTTCATGACGACCCGGTTGGTGACGATGGACGGCAGCGACACGCTCATCGCAGCCGCGCAGGAGATGCGTGACAGTGCGATTGGTGACGTGGTGGTGACCGACGGCGACAACGTGGTCGGCATCGTCACGGACCGGGACATCACGGTCCGGGGTGTCGCGGAGAACATGGACCCGGGCTCGACCCGCCTGAACCAGATCACGACCCGCGATGTGATCACCGTGAGTCAGTACGACGACGCGGTGGCCGCCGCGGACCTGATGCGCACCTACGCCGTACGCCGGCTGCCGGTGATCGACGACGGGCGCCTGGTGGGGCTCGTGTCGATGGGCGACCTCGCGGTCGAGCGCGAACCGCAGTCGGTTCTGGCCGACATCAGCGCCGACGACCCGAACAACTGATCGTCCGCCGCGGACGCGCCGGCTCTCCCCTCGTGGGAGGGCCGGCGCTGCGCGCGTCGTGAGGACCCGGGCCGTTCACCCGATCCGGGCGAGATTGACGGCGCGACCGGCGGGGACCCGTGCGGGGACGTGCCAGGCCGGCCGTGCGCGCGACGCGCGCCGGGTGGGATCCCGGGCCCGGCGAACTGGGAGGAGTGGACCCGATGGTGGACGCGACCACGAGGTTCTTCGAGGACCTGGACCGCAGGGGGTACGAGCCCCTGCTGGCGAAGACCTCCGGGACGCTGCGCATCGACCTGCACGAGGGCGCGCAGACCCGGCACTGGCTGCTGCGGATCGACCATGGCCAGCTGAACGTGAGCCAGGAGGACCGGGAGGCCGACACCGTCATCGGGGCGAGCCCCGCCCTCTTCGACGACCTCGCCACCGGCCGCGAACACGGCCTGGCCGCCCTGCTGCGGGGCGACATGACGGTGGCCGGCGATGCCCGGCTCGTCGTGCAGGTGGAGCGGATCTTCCCGGGTTCACCGGACGCGCGTGGGCCGCGCCGGCGCTTCGCGGGGGAGGTGCACTGATGGGGCAGAGCAACATGGTCCGGATCCTCGACGGCAACACGTTCGTCGTCTGCGAGGACACCGGCGACATCGAGGCGACCCCGAGTGAGCCCACCGGGCTGTTCTCCCTCGACACACGGTTCCTGTCCACCTGGGTGCTCACCGTCAACGGGGAGCGACTCAACTCGCTCTCCTTCGACGACCTCCAGTACTTCGAGTCCCGGTTCTTCCTCGTGCCGGGGATGGCCACCCACTACGTGGACGCCAAGTTGTCGATCATCCGGGAGCGGGCGGTGGGCGGCAGCTTCCGGGAGCAGCTCACCATCCTCAACCACGACGAGAAGCCGGTCGACCTGGAGATCCGGATGGACGCGGCATCGGACTTCGCCGACCTGTTCCAGGTCAAGGACGAGATCCTGAACAAGAAGGGCGAGAACTACACCGAGGTCGAGACGGACAAACTGCGGTTGGGCTACCGGCGGGGCAACTTCCGGCGGGAGACGGTCATCTCCTCGTCGATGGCGGCCCGCTACGACAGCAAGGGCTTCGCGTACACCGTCCACCTGGAACCGAACGAGCAGTGGAACACCGCGATCGACGTCCGGACCCACGCCCTCGGACCCGGTGGTCGGGACCTGCGGATCGGGTTGCGGGTGCACGGCACCGAGCGGCTGGCGCTGCAGCACGACCTGGAGAAGTGGATCGCGGACGCCCCGAAGGTCAACAGCGAGCACGGCCGGGTGGCCAGCACGTACCGGCGCAGCCTCATCGACCTGGCGGCGCTCCGCTTCTCGCCGCTGTCGCTGGGCGGCGCCACCCTGCCCGCCGCCGGCCTGCCCTGGTTCATGACCATGTTCGGGCGGGACAGCATCCTCACCTGCCTGCAGACGTTGCCGTTCACCCCGCAGCTGTCGAAGACCACGCTGCGCATCCTCGCGTCCCTGCAGGGCAGCCGCTTCGACGACTTCCGGGACGAGGATCCCGGGCGGATCCTGCACGAGATGCGCTACGGCGAAACCGCGGCGTTCGAGGAGCAGCCGCACTCGCCGTACTACGGCTCGGTGGACGCGACCCCGCTGTTCGTCGTGCTGCTCGACGAGTACGAGCGGTGGACCGGGGACGTCGCGTTGGTCAAGGAACTGGAGCAGGAGTCCCGGGCCGCGCTCAGGTGGATCGACAACTACGCCGACCTGGTCGGCAACGGCTACATCTGGTACGAGCGGCGCAACACCGACACCGGCCTGGAGAACCAGTGCTGGAAGGACTCCTGGGACTCGATCTCCTACGCCGACGGCACGCTGCCGCCGTTCCCGCGGGCCACCTGCGAGGTGCAGGGGTACGCGTACGACGCGAAGATCCGCGCCGCCCGGATGGCCCGCGAGTTCTGGGACGACCCGGAGTTCGCCGACCAGTTGGAGCGGGAGGCGGCGGAGCTGAAGCAGCGGTTCAACCGGGACTGGTGGGTTGCCGACGGCGAGTACTACGCGCTGGCCCTGGACCCGAACGGCCGCCAGTGCGACGTCCTCAGCTCCAACATCGGTCACCTGCTCTGGAGCGGGATCGTCGACCAGGAGCGGGCGGAGAAGATCGCTCAGCACCTGGTCGGGCCGCGGCTGTTCAGCGGGTGGGGGGTGCGCACGCTCGCCGAGGGGGAGGCGCGGTACAACCCGATCGGCTACCACAACGGCACGATCTGGCCGTTCGACAACTCCTTCATCGCCTGGGGTCTGCGCCGGTACGGCTTCGCCGAAGAGGCCGCCAGCATCGCCAACGGCATCCTGGACGCGGCCACCTACTTCAACGGGCGGCTTCCCGAGGCGTTCGGTGGTTATCCGCGGGAGCTGACCAAGTTCCCGGTCGAGTACCCCACGGCGTGCAGCCCGCAGGCCTGGTCCACCGGTACGCCGCTGTTGCTGCTGCGCACCATGCTGGGCCTGGAGCCACACGAGGGCCACCTGGCGGTCGAGCCACGGCTGCCGGTCGGCATGGGCCGGATCGAGGTGCTGGACATTCCGGGTCGCTGGGGTCGGGTGGACGCGTTCGCCCGCGGCAGGTTGGACCTGGACAGCCTCGGCGACTGACCGGACGGGCCGGCGTTCACCGGCGGCGACGCGACCGGCGTGTCGCCGCCGGTCACCACCCAGGCGATCCCCAGCGGAGCAGGGTAGATTCTGCGGATGCCGGAGCTCGTGTACCCGCCCGTTATCGCCGCCGCCAAGACGATGTTCCGGGTCCTCGACCTGAAGATCACCATCGAGGGCGCCCACCACGTACCCCGCACCGGCGGGGCGGTGCTGGCCAGCAACCACGTCAGCTATCTCGACTTCATCTTCGCCGGGTTGGGCGCGAACGCGTCCGGCCGGCTGGTCCGGTTCATGGCCAAGCAGTCGGTGTTCACGCATCGGATCTCCGGCCCGCTGATGCGCGGCATGCGACACATCCCCGTCGACCGGGAGGCCGGTGCGGCGTCGTTCCGGGCCGCGGTGGCCGCCCTGAAGCGCGGCGAGGTGGTCGGCGTCTTCCCCGAGGCGACGATCAGCCAGTCGTTCACCGTGAAGGAACTCAAGAGCGGCACCGTCCGGATGGCCCGCTCGGCGAAGGTGCCGGTGCTGCCGGTCGCGCTGTGGGGCACTCAACGGCTCTGGACGAAGGGCCGCCCCCGCACCCTCACCCGCCGGCACACCCCGATCACGATCCTCATCGGCGAGCCGATCGACCCGGCCGATCACCCCGACCCGAACGCGCTGGCCGCCGAGCTGACCACCCGACTCAGCGCGCTCGTCGACCGGGCCCAGCGGGAGTACCCGGACGCGCCGGCCGGCCCGGAGGACACCTGGTGGCTGCCGGCGCACCTGGGCGGCAGCGCACCCACGCCGGAGGAGGCCGCCGCCCTGGACGCCGCAGGTGAGCAGCGCACCCCCAGCGCCTGACGCTGGATCGATCCGCACCCGCCACGAGGCCGCATGGGGTGCTGGCCTGCCGCCGGGGCAGGGCTAGTCCTGTTGAGCGTGATGCCGCTGAGTCATCTTGATGACTCAGCGGCATCACGCTCGTCGGAGGATGTGTCACCGTCGCGCTTCGCGGGATGAGCGCCACGGTACGACGGTCGAGTCGGCCGCGCGGAGCGTCGGCTTCACCGATGCCCGGATGCGGTGCCGCCCGCGAGCCCGGTCCACGAGGTCGGCTCCGGCCCCGAGCGGTAGTAGTCGTCGCGGGAGCGGAACTCCACCGGAAGCGAGCCGGGCAGCGTGACCCGGGTGTCCCCGGCGAGCAGGCCGGGGCCGGCCCGCAGCAGCAGGACGTCGCGCTCCTGCGCCGACAGGTCGACCAGGTGCGGGCGGGTGAGCCGGAACATCGCCACCGCACGGCGGACCTGCTGGGCCAGCGCGAGGACCTCGCCGGCCGACCCGCCGAGCGCCAGCGCCGGCTGCTGGATGGTGCGCAGCGCGTCGCAGACGATCAGCAGTTGCGCCGGGGCGTCCGCGGTGGCCGGCGGCAGCTCCAGACGGGACGGCCACTGCCAGCGGATCTGCCCGCTCATCAGCCCCGGCAGCCGACCGGCGAGCCGGGAGCGGGGCGTGTCGTCGGCGACCAGGGAGAGCTGGGAACCGGTGCCCACCCAGCAGATCCGCTGGTCGGTGACGGTCACCGAGACCGGGCCGGGCAGCCCCCAGCCCCGCCGCGCCTCGGTCGGCCCGAGCAGGTAGCCGGCGACCAGCAGCCGGTGCCGGCCGAGCACCCGTTCACCGGGCATCGGACGCAGGTCGTAGCGGCGGTCCAGGACCGGCCCCACGTCGTCGTCCGGCGCGTCGAACCGATGGGGTCCGATGAAGAAGGGAGACGCGTCGGAGTGCATCGTCACGACCTTCCGGTCAGCGGGCTGTGCTCAGAAGCCTGGCGGATCCGAGGTCCGCTGTCATGACGCCCGTTAGGGGGTCGGCCGGTCGTGCGTCGCCTGTGACCGGTAGATGCCGATCTCCTCCGGGCGGACGAGGCCGTCCTCGATCGCACGGGCGAGCAACGCCGCCTTTGTGGCGGCTGGGCGCCCCGCCCGGGTGTACTTGATCCGCGCGCGGTCGACGTACTGCTTGACCGTGTGTTCGCTGATCTGCATCCGGCGGGCCACCGACGCCTTGGACATCGACTGGAACCACAGCAGCAGCGCCTCACGTTCCTTGTCGGACAGCATCGGCCGGTCCGGTCGGGGGTCGCCGACCATCGCGCCGGCCAACGCCGGCGGCACATAGGGGCGGTCGCTCGCCGCGGCCAGCACGGTCGCCACGCAGTGCTCCCGGCCCTCGTGCTTGGCCAGGAACGCCACCGCGCCGGCGTCCAGCGCCGCGAGCATCGTCTCCGGGTCGGTGTGCTCCGAGTAGACCACCACCCGCCGCCCGGCGGCGCTCAGCTCGGCCAGCTTGTCCAGCGCCATCCTGCCGTGCAGTCGCAGGTCGAGCAGGACCACGTCGGCGTCCGGCGCCGCCCGCAGCACCTCGTCCGGGTCGTCACCGGTGGCCAGCACGGTCAGTCGTGTCTCGGTGGCGAGCCAGGCGCGGACGCCCTCGACGACCACCGGGTGGTCGTCGACGATCGCCACCCCGACCGGCCGGGCGCCCGTCACCTCCGCCACCGGGTCTGTGCCCATCTGATGTCCCCGTCCCGCTCGTAGAGGTGCTGCACCGGCCCGTCGTCGTGGTCCCCGAGCGGCGGCCCGGTCGCCTCCGGCTCCTGCCGGTCCGGCGTGACCAGGCTGACCACCACCTCGTCGGGGCCGGACACCACGGTCAGCCGGGCCCACCCCCGGGCATCGGCGAGGATGCCGGTGAGCGGGTCGGCCAGCTGACGGCGGATCTCCACCGGCAGCGGCGGCGGCCCGCCGATGGTGACCAGATCGATCGGCAGGCCGTTGCGTTCGGCCAGATCGACGGCCGCCCGCAGTTCGTGCAGCAGCGGATCGGGCACGTCGTCGGACTCGGCGATCAGGCGGCGCAGCCGGGCGGCGGCGAGCACGCACCGCCGTTGCACCTCCGGGTCGTCCGGGTCGGCCTGACCGGAGGCCAACTCGCCGAGCACCCGCCCGGCCGCCGCCCCGACCAGGGCGAGCCGGTCCCGGCGTTCCCGCAGGCCCCGCTCGGCGGCGTCGCGTTCCGCGGCCATCGTGTGCATGGCGGCCGCGGCGGCGGCCCGTTCCCGGGCCAGCCCGACGATCGCCGCGCTGCCCACGAAGACCGCCACCGGGAGCGAGAACGTGCCGTAGACGTACATCACGTAGCGGGCCAGGTCGGCACCGTCGGAGCCGTGCCCGAGCACGGCGACCAGCGCGATCACCGCATGCGTGGTCAACAGCGCCACCAGCCCGGCGACCCGCCGTCCCCACAGCGCGAGCACGAAGAACCAGCCGAGCGTGCCCCACACCCAGTTGCCGGCGGTGAACAGCTGTCGCTCGCCGGCGGCGGCGAAGACCGCCGCGTCGACGACGAGCAGCAGCCCGGCCAGCGGCCACGGCGGCAGCGGCGTGCCCCGCAACAGCAGCACCCCGGCCGTCGCACCGGCGGCCAGGACCAGCACCCATCCGCCGAGCACCACCACCGGCGCGGCGAACTCCGCGCGGGCGGCGAGCACCGCCGGCAGCCCGATGGCGACGTGCCAGGCCAGCGCGATGGCGACGGCGACTATCCGGGCACCCCGGTCGGAGGCGTGGGCCACGGCGGCCGGTGCGGCGAGCGCGGCCGTGGACGCCGACTCCCGGGGCGCCGGCACGCCGCCCCCGGTGCGCTCAGGCGCCTCGGCCACGGGGGTGGGCGGCGTCGCGGCGCCGAGGTCAGCCGACACCGGGCCACTCCAGTCGGATCCGGGTGCCCCCACCGGGGGTCGAGTGCACCTCGGCCCGCCCGCCGACCGTCGCCATCCGGCCGCGGATCGACTCGCGCAACCCGTACCGGTGCGCGGGGACGGTGGCCGGGTCGAAGCCCGGACCGTCGTCGGCGACCTCGACCACGACGGCGATCGCGTCGCGGGAAAGCCGCAGCGTGGCCCGCGCCCCCGGAGCGTGCCGGACCACGTTGGACAGCGCCGCGTAGGTGCTCTCGGTGATCGCGTCGGCCACCCCGGCGGGCACCGCGCACCCCGCCAGCTCCAGGGTCACCGGTAGCTCGGACAACCGGTCGGGCACCGTGCGCAGCCGCTCGTCCAGGGGCACCGGGCCGTCACCGGGCACCGGGCCGACGTCGGCGGCCGCGACGAGGGTACGCAGGTCGGCGGCACACCGTTCGCGGAACGCGGCGGACGGGCCGGCCACCGCGCCGAGCCCCACCATGGTCAACGTCCCGAGCACGGTGTCGTGTAGATCGCGGTTCTGCTGACGTTCGGCCTCCCGGGCCGAGCGGGCGACCAACGCCTCCCCGGTCAGCCGCTGATGCTCGGCGAACGCCCGGTCCGCACGTCCGATCCGGCGGCGCATCACCCCGGTCATCATCGCCGTGCAGGCGGTCTGCACGAGCAGCGTGGCCGCGTGCGCCCGCGCCTCGGTGGAATTGCCGGCGGAGGACGTGCCCAGCGCGTACGCGGCGGTGACCAGCAGCCCGGCCGGGACCGACCACCGCGGCGCGGCGGTGGCCTGTGCGTTGATCACCGTGGTGCTGGCGAGCACCGCGATCCAACTGCCCTCGCCGGGCAGCACCCCGGGTGCCACCAGCACGGGTATCAGCAGGCAGGCCACCGAGGTGACCGTGACGTCACCGGCGACCAGGGCCGGGGTGAACCCGTGGCGCAGCGCGCGGACGGCGTACCAGAGCGACCAGCCGGTCAGCGCGGCCACGACCGGCAGCAGCAGGGCCGGTTCGACCGGTGGGGTACGCACCGACAGTGCCACCGCCGCACCGACCAACCCGCAGGTCAGCCGCAGCAGCGCCGGCAGGGTGGTGAAGATGAGGTTGAACGCGCCGCCGGCCGGACTGTCCAGCGCGGGCGGCGGCACGGTCGGGGTGGCAACGGCCGGCATCGGGAGGCGTCCTTCCGACAACGACCCGGTCCGGGTCCGCGCGGCGGAGATCGACATCGGAGAATAGCATGGCCGACGACAACCGGTCACCCGTTGTGAGCGCCGTGTCGCTGATGTGTCACTCTGTGCTGCGGGGCTGGAGCAGGTCCCAGCGGTTGCCGTAGAGGTCGGCGAAGACCGCGACCGAGCCGTACGACTCGTGCCGCGGCTCCTCCAGGAACCGCACCCCGGCCACCACCATCCGCGCGTGATCCCGGGCGAAGTCCTCGGTGTACAGGAACAGGCCGACCCGGCCGCCGGTCTGGTCGCCGATCCGCGCCTGCTGCTCCGGGCTGCTCGGGCGGGCCAACAGCACCGCCGTCTCCCGGGCACCCGGCGGGCGCACCACCACCCAACGCGAGCCGTCCGGTCGGGTGGTGTCCTCCACCAACTCGAAGCCGAGGCCGCCGACGTAGAAGTCGATCGCCTCGTCGTACTCCCTGACCAGCAACGCGACGAGTCCCAGATGTGCCATCTGGCCATTCTGCCGACCGGCGCTCCGGCGGCGGCCGGCGGTGGCACCCATGGTTGGCGACGTCACGCCACCGCTTCGCCAGCGCCGCGTCCCGGTACGACCGGCGGGAACCGGGTGTGCCCGCCGTCCGTCCCATCTCCTGGTGGAGAGGTGGTGAGCGGGATGCGCCCGGGTGGCACGGTACTGGTGGCGGCGGTGCTCGGCATGGCGCTGGGTGGGTGTGCGGGCTCGGCGACCGGGCCGGCGGACGAGCCCGGCCCCGCCCGGATCGTCGACCGGTGGACCTCCTGCGCCCAAGCCGCACCGCAGGCCGGCGCCGTGTTGCTGACGCCGCCGGCCGCCGCCCGGGACGAGCCGGAGAGCGGGCGCATCGACCCCGCGTTCACCCCGGTCGCCGTCGTGCTCTGCGGCCGGGAGATCCGGCCGCGCCCCGGCGGCGGTCAGGAACAGGTGGCCACCGAACGACGCGCCGACGAGATCGGTGCGCTCGTGGACGCGCTGCGCCTGCCCACCCAGCGGGCGGACGGGGAGATCGCCTGCACCCTCGACATGATCGTCCCGCCGTGGCTCGCGCTGCTCGACGAGCGGGGACGCTGGCTGCGCCCGTACCTGCCGACCGACGTGTGTGGCAAGCCACGCCCCGAGGTCCGCGCGGCACTCGACGGACTGCGGCTGACCACGGTGGACACCCGTGCCGTCGGGCAGGTCGAATCGTCGGAGGCCGAGGCCGCCGGCTGTTCGCAGCGGTGGGCGGACATGGTGTGGGTGGAGACGAGCATGGGACGCCCCCGACCGCCCGCACCGGCCACCGTCCCCACCGCCGGGCCGCTGCGCCTCTGCGTCTACCAGGTGCCCGCGTCCGAGCAGGGCGGCGGCAAACCGGCAGGCGATTTCGAGTACGGCGGCCCGCTGCCACCCGAGCGGCAGGCGGGCGTGCTCCGGGCGCTGGCCACCACCCGCACGGCGGACGACTGTGCCACCCCGGCGTCACGCTTCGCCGTGCTGCGACCGCTCAACGGTGCCGGCGGGCCGGACCGGTACGTGGAACTCGACGGCTGCCGGCGCTTCCTCGTCGTACCGCCGGCCGGTGGGGCGCAGCTCGGCCAGGGCGACGCCGCGTTGGCCGCCCTGCTCGGGCCGGTCTGACCCGGCTTCAGCGGACCGGCAGTACCGCCGTGCCGCCGCCGGCGATCGACCGCTTGACCGACGTGCCGCCGGACCAGTAATAGCAGCGAATGCCCCGGTCACCCCGCTCCCACAGAAGCCGGTTCGGGAACCGGTACGCGGTACCGGTGCGATAGGGCAGCTTGGCGTCCACCGGCACCTTCGCGAACCGGGCGATGACCGCCCGGCAGGCGGAGTGGACGGAGGCTTCGTCCCTGGTGGCGTCCCCCCAGGAGCGGTCCGGCGCGGTCCAGGTGCCGGCGTACTCGAACTGGTGCCCGGTGGTGCAGGCGACCGGCCGCAGCATGCCCCACTTGTCCTCGTTCATGCAGCTGAGCAGCAGACCGGAGCGCTTGGCCAGAGCATCGCGGAGAGAACCGAGCCGCTGGATCGCGGCGTCGGACTCCCCGTTCGGGCCGTTGACCTCGTCCACCTCGAAGATGTCGCACCGGTACCAGCGGGCACCGCCCGCCCAGCCGGCCGGCGACGCCGGTGCGACCTGCACCGACAGTCGGGCATCGCGCCAGTCGCCACCCACGAACTGCTTGGCACGCGTGTCACAGTCGGCGAACGTCGACCGCATCGTCGCCGACTCCACCTTGGGCGGCGAGGTTCGTGCGGTCAGCGCGCCGGTGAACGTGCCCACGTGAAAGGTCTCCACCAGATGGGTGTTCGCGCAGTCCACCGGGGCGTAGCTGGTGAGGTACGCGGTCGGTTCGGAGATGGTGTGGCACTCGCCCGCCTTCGGCGAGAACTGCTCCGCCTGAGCCATCGGCCGCCAGTCGTCGGACAGATCGCCGTCCGTACCGGCCGGCGTGCCGCAGCCCGCCGCCACCACCATGACGAAGGCAGCCGCAACCGCTGCCGTGACCTGGCGTCGCATGTCCATCTCCCCGTGCCCCCGTGCCGACGCGCGCAGCATAAGGCACCACCGCGACCAGTGAGTGAGCACGCTGACCGTCGGAGGTGAGCGCTATGTTCCGGGCATGGCAGCGAGGATTGATCTGACACTCGACTCCACCGACGCGCAGGTGCTCGGCGCGTTCTGGAAGACCGCCCTGGGCTACATCGACGAGCCGCCGCCCCCGCCCTTCACGACGCGGGCGGAGTGGCTCGCCCAGTTCGACCTGCCGGAGGACGACCTCCCCGAGCACGGCGCGTGGCTGTGTGACCCGGACGGTGTCGGCCCGCGCCTCTCGATCCTCAACGTCCCCGAGCCCAAGACGGCGAAGAACCGCCTGCACATCGACATTCGCGTGCCGGTGCACGGCGGCCCCGACGAGCGGTGGGAGCGGATCATGGCCGAAGCTCTCCGCCTGGTCGAGGCGGGCGGGACGATCCTGGAGGAGGTCGACCGGCACCACGTGGTGATGGCCGACCCGGAGGGCAACGAGTTCTGCGTCGCCGCATCCGCAGCCTGAGAGGCAGCGGGGTCACCGCGACTTCTCTTCTTCACCGGGCCATCCTCCGACGCGGACGCGACCTGTCGCCCGCGCCGGAGGAGGCCGCCGATCAGTTGCCGAGCGTGACGTGCAGGACGCGCTCGTTGCTGTTGTTCGGGGTGCTGTCCTTGTCACCCTGGTTGGTGGTGGTCAACCACAGCCCCCCGTCGGGAGCGGGCTCCACCGTGCGTAGCCGGCCGTAGGTGCCACTGAAGTACGTCTGCACGTTCGTCAGGCTGCTGCCGCTGATCGCCGCGCGATACATGCGGGCACCCCGCGCGCAGGCCACGTAGAGCGCGTCCCGCACGATCGTGATGCCGGAGCAGGATCCTTCCGCGGTCGGGTAGGTGCGCACCGGCGCGATGAACCCGGCGGTGCCGCAGGTGCCACTGGTGCCCTCGCACGCCGGCCAGCCGTAGTTGCCTCCCCGGGTGATCAGGTTGGTCTCATCCATGATCGAGTTGCCGAACTCCTGCTCCCACAGCCGGCCCTGCGAGTCGAACGTCAGGCCCTGCGGGTTGCGGTGACCGTAGCTCCACACGTAGTTGCCGAACGGGTTGTCCGAGGGGACGGTGCCGTCCGGGTTGAGGCGCAGGACCTTGCCTTCGAGCGCGGAGCGATCCTGGGCGTACGCGCCGTTCTGCGCGTCGCCGGTGCTGGCGTACAACTTGCCGTCCGGGCCGAACCGCAGCCGACCGCCGTCGTGGTACTTGTTCCGCCGGATGCCACTGACCAGCACCTGCTCGCTGGCGGTGTTGAGGCGGCCGTTCTCCAGGCGGATCCGGACGACGCGGTTGTCGCTGGGCGAGGTGTGCATGATGTACAGCCAGCGGTCGCTGCTGAAGCTGGCCGAGATGGCGAGGCCCAACAGGCCGCCCTCACCGTCGGTGCTCTGCACGTTCGGCACCGTGCCCAGGTTGGTCTTGACCCCGGTGGTGGGGTTGAGCTGGATGATGTCGTGCGCGTCCCGGCGGTTGTAGAGGACGCTGCCGTCCGGCAACGTCACCAGTCCCCACGGGATGTCGGTGTCGGTCGTGACCTGTCGTACCCCGCACACCGGGTTGCCGCACGCGGCGCCGGTGGTCACCGTCGTGGTGCTGCTGCGCGGCGAGACGTTGTCCTGCGCGTCCCGGGCGACCACGTAGTACTGGTACGCGGTGTTCGGAGCCTGTCAAGTCAACTGAGACATTTTCTTGATTTTGTTTAGCTTTGTGCTGCTGGTTGGTTAAGCACAGGCGAGGCGGTGGTCTGTGCGGGGTCGCTGTTGTCGGGTTTGTTGATCCATGCCC
>NZ_WBKR01000164.1 GCF_008868155.1 Micromonospora sp. ALFpr18c | reverse complement strand
TCGGAGTCGACCCGGGCTTGACCCGGTGTGGGGTGGGCGTGGTCGAGGGCGTCCCCGGCCGGTCCTGCACCCTGGTCGCCTACTACGTGGTCTACACCGACCCGGCGGACGACCTGGCCCTGCGCCTGCTGCACCTGGACCGGTCGCTCGGCAAGCTGGTCGCCGAGCACCAGCCGGAGAGTGTCGCCGTCGAGCGGGTGTTCAGCCAGCACAACGTGCGTACGGTGATGGGCACTGCGCAGGCCAGTGGCATCGCCGTGCTGGCTGGAGCGCGCGCCGGGTTGCCCGTGCAGACGTACACCCCGAGTGAGGTGAAGGCGGCCGTGACCGGGTCCGGTCAGGCCGACAAGGCGCAGATGGCCGCGATGGTGACGCGACTGCTGCGGCTGGCCGAGCCGCCGAAGCCGGCCGACGCCGCGGACGCGCTCGCTCTGGCCATCTGCCACGTGTGGCGCGGCGGGACGCGCTCCAAGCTGGCGGCGGCGGCCGACCGGGCACGACGAGGAGGAACGCGATGATCGCCAGCGTGCGTGGCACGGTGACCGCGACGGGTCCGGACCAGGCGGTGATCGAGGTCGGCGGGGTGGGCCTGGCCGTGCACTGCGCGCCCGGGACGCTCGCCGAGCTGCGGGTCGGTCAGACCGCGCGACTCGCCACCAGCCTGATCGTCCGGGAAGACTCGCTGACCCTGTACGGCTTCGCCGACGACGACGCCAAGGCGCTGTTCGAGCTGCTCCAGACCGCCAGTGGGGTCGGCCCCCGGCTGGCCCAGGCGGTGCTGGCGGTGCACACCCCGGACGCGGTCCGCAAGGCGATCGCCAACGCCGACACGGCCGCGTTGACCCGGGTGCCCGGGATCGGCAAGAAGGGCGCCGAGCGCCTGGTGCTGGAGCTGCGCGACCGGATCGGCCCGGTGCCGATCGGTGCCGACGGCGTGGCCGGGGTGACCGGCGGCGGCTGGTCCGAGCAGGTCCGCCAGGCGCTGGTCGGGCTGGGCTGGACGGCCGCTCAGGCCGACCAGGCGGTGGCCGCCGTCGCGGAGACCATCGACGGTCCGACACCGCCCGTGCCGGTCCTGCTCAAGCAGGCCATCCGCCTGCTGGGCCGTACCCGATGAGCGAGACCGACGGCCTCGTCTCGGCGTACGTGAGCGACGCGGATCTGGATGCGGAGGCCACGGTACGGCCGAAGCGGCTGTCCGAGTTCATCGCCCAGGATCGGGTGCGTGACCAGCTCGACCTGTTGTTGCAGGGCGCGATGCGGCGGGGTTCGCCGCCGGACCACATCCTGCTCTCCGGTCCACCGGGCCTGGGCAAGACGAGTCTGGCGAACATCGTCGCCGCCGAGCTGGGTGCGGGCATCCGGGTGACCAGCGGCCCGGCGATCGAACGCTCGGGTGACCTGGCCGCGATCCTGACCAGCCTGGCCGAGGGCGACGTGCTCTTCATCGACGAGATTCACCGGATCGCGCGCCCGGCCGAGGAGCTGTTGTACAGCGCGATGGAGGACTTCCGGGTCGACGTGGTGGTCGGCAAGGGTCCGGGCGCTACCGCGATCCCGTTGGACGTCGAGCCGTTCACCCTGGTCGGGGCGACGACCCGCTCGGGTCTGCTGACCGGGCCGATGCGGGACCGGTTCGGTTTCGTCGCGCACCTGGACTTCTACGCCCCGGCCGACCTGGAGACGCTGCTGCACCGTTCGGCCCGGATCCTGGGTGTGCCGATCACCGCCGACGGCGCGTCCGAGATCGCGGGCCGGTCCCGGGGCACCCCGCGGATCGCCAACCGGCTGCTGCGCCGGGTCCGCGACTACGCCGAGGTCCGGGCCGACGGCGTGGTCACCCTGAAGACCGCCCGTGCCGCCCTGCTGGTGTACGACGTGGACGCGCTGGGCCTGGACCGGCTGGACCGGGCGGTGCTGACCGCGCTTGTCGACTCGTTCCGGGGTGGCCCGGTGGGGTTGTCGACGCTTGCCGTGGCGGTGGGGGAGCAGCCGGACACGGTGGAGGAGGTCTGCGAGCCGTTCCTGGTCCGGGCTGGCCTGCTGGCACGGACGCCGAGGGGGCGGGTGGCCACCGAGGCGGCTTGGCGGCATCTGGGGCGAACTCCACCGAATGGTACATTTGGTGTAGATGTCCCTCCCGCGCCCGATCTGTTCTCGTTGGACACCGATCAGCCGTGATGTGAACGTGATCTGTGCCGCATTCGGTGTTCTCAGGTGCAGGGATTAGACTTCGCCGCGGTCTGTACAGGACGTGAGATTCCGCCTCCGCTCCGGCACTCCCCGTGCCGGACAGGTGGCCAATGGGAAGGTCAGTAACCGTGCGATACGCAGCAGCGGGTGGCGGGGCCGGCGGTTTCACGCCGATCCTGATGATCGCCCTGCTCTTCGGTGTCATGTACTTCATGATGATCCGACCCCAGCAGAAGCGCCGCCGCGAGGCGGAGGCGATGCAGTCCGCGCTCGGCCCCGGCGACGAGGTCGTCACCATCGGCGGGCTCTACGGGACGGTGACCGGCATCGAGGACGACACCGTCCTGATCGAGGTCGCCCCCGGCGTGCAGACGCGCTACGCCCGGCCCGCCATCGCCCGGGTGGTCACCCGCGCGGAGCTGCCGAGCGAGCCGGCCCTCGGGGACGCGGACACCATCAAGGAGTGACCCTCCCTCCCGGGGTGGTGCGGTCCGGCGTACGGCCGGTCGAGCATTCTCCCGGGGGCACCGCGCCCGACGGGGGAGCGGACGAGACGTGAAAACTGGATAGTTGGGTCGACGCCGGGCGTCGGCACGTTCCCGTGACCGTCGGCGTCCCGTCGGCGCGTCCGGCCAGCCGTGTCGGCGCCCCGCCGACCCAGGTCAGACCCGTCGGCCGGGACCCCCGGCCCGACACCGCCGCCGCTGCGCACAGCGGCGCGACCGTACAGGGAGACAGGACAGCCGTGGCACCACCTCAGGGACAGATGCGCCCCGGGCGGCAGCTCGCCGTGCTCGGGTTCATCTTCGTGGTCCTTTATCTTTTGGTGTTCTTCTCCGGCGCCAGCGGCAGCTTGAAGGACCGGCTCGAGCCACGGCTCGGCCTGGACCTGATCGGCGGCACCCGGGTGACGCTGGAGGCGACCAACTCCGTCGACGGCAAGCCACCGACCGCGGACAACCTCGAGGAGGCCCGCCAGATCATCGAGAGCCGGGTCAACGCGTTCGGCGTGGCCGAGGCCGAGGTGGTCACCGAGGGCAACCGGAACATCGTCATCTCCCTGCCCGGTGAGAACCGGGATCTGACCGACGTGGGCAGCGCCGCCGAGCTGCGCTTCCGCAAGGTGCTCAAGGCCGCCGACGGCAGCGGCGCGGCCGCCGCGCCGCCGGCCGCCACGCCGGCCCCGTCGGGCAGCGCCAACCCGACCCCGTCCGGCGCCGCGTCGCCGACCCCGTCCGGCGCCGCGCCGAAGGCGACCGCGTCGCCCAGCGGCGGCCAGGGCGGCATGGCCCCGGCGTCGCCCAGCGCCACCCCGACCCCGACCCCGTCGACCTCGCCGAGCGCCGCCGCGCCGTCGCCGAGCGCCAGCGCCGAGCCGGTGCCGGCCAGCATCGAGCAGCAGCGCAAGGCCGTCGAGCAGAAGGTCGGCGCCGCGTCGTGGCAGGCCGCCAACGGTTTGCAGGCTCCGGCCGACCTGGCGTCCGACCCGTCGCTCGCCGACAAGCTCAAGCCGTTCGGCGCGTTGACGCCGCAAGAGGTGGCCGTGCTGCCGGCGCAGATGCAGTTCAACGTGCCGATGATCACCTGCGCGCAGCTCGACAAGCGTCCCCCGGCGTCGATCTCCGACGCCAAGCAGCAGGTGGTCTCCTGCGAGGACGGCGCCTCCAAGTACCTGCTCGACCAGGCCAAGGTGCTGGGCACCGACGTGGACGACGCCGACGCCGTGCTCGACCAGACCAACGCCTGGGTGGTCAGCCTCGACTTCACCGGCGACGGCCAGGGCAAGTGGACCGCGCTGACCCGCGAGGCGTTCAACAACGAGGGCCAGGCCTGCGACGCGACCGCGCTCGGTCAGGACGGCAAGTGCCGGGTGGCCGTCGTGCTGGACAACGAGATCGTCTCCTCCCCGGAGATCCAGGGCGTGCTGACCGGCAACTCCCAGATCACCGGCAACTTCACCCAGAAGGACGCCAGCGCCCTCGCCGGCCAGCTCCGTTACGGTGCGCTGCCGGTGACCTTCGAGCAGCAGGAGGCGCAGAACGTCACCGCCACGCTGGGCGCCAGCCACCTGCGCGCGGGTCTGCTCGCGGCCGGCATCGGCATGCTGCTGGTCATCATCTACGCGTTCTTCTACTACCGGCTGCTCGGCTCGGTGATCTTCCTGAGCCTGATCCTCTCCGCGCTGCTGGTCTTCGGCGCGCTGGTGGTGCTCGGCCGGCAGATCGGCTTCACGCTCACCCTCGCCGGCATCGCCGGAATGATCGTCTCGCTCGGTGTGGCGGCGGACTCGTTCGTCATCTACTTCGAACGGTTGAAGGACGAGATCCGCGAGGGACGCAGCCCGCGTAGCGCGGTGTCCCGTGCCTGGATCCGGGCCCGTCGGACGATCATCTCGGCCAACGCGATCACGCTGCTCTCCGCGGTCGTGCTCTACGTGGTCTCGGTCGGCACGGTCAAGGGCTTCGCCTTCGCCCTCGGCCTGGCCACCGTGCTGGACCTCGTGGTGGTGTTCCTCTTCCGGCACCCGATCATGACGATGTTCGCCCGGACCCGGGCGTTCCTGTCCCCGCGGGTCAGCGGTCTGGGCCGGGCGCTTCCGGCCCGCACCCAGCAGACTCAGCCCCGCAACCCGCGCGCCAAGGAGGCCTGAGATGGCTCAAAACGGTCTGGCGAGCCGCCTCTACAACGGTGAGGCCGGTCTCAACATCGTCGGCCGGCGCAAGCTCTGGTTCGGCATCGCCGGAGTCCTGGTCCTGATCGCGATCCTCAGCTTCTCGATCCGTGGCTTCAGCCTCGGCATCGAGTTCGCCGGCGGCAACTCGTTCCAGGTGCCGGCCAGCGTCGGCACCCTCGATGACGCCGAGCGGGAGGTCAACTCGGCGCTCGCCGCCGAGAACACCGGCGTCGAGGTGGCCACGACCCAGAAGATCGGCGGCCCCGGTGGCGACTCGTACGAGCTGCGCACGCCGCAGCTCAGCGTCGAGCAGGCCAACGCGGTCAAGGCGCAGATCGCCGAGGATCTCGGCATCAACGTTGATCAGATCAGCGGCAACCAGGTCAGCGAGGCGTGGGGCAGCCAGGTCACCGAGCGGGCCGTGCTCGGTCTGGTCATCTTCATCGCGCTGGTGATGGTCTACCTGATCCTGCGCTTCGAGTGGCGGATGGCCGTCGCCGCCGTCTCCTCGCTGTTCATGAACCTGATCCTCACCGCCGGCATCTACTCGCTGGTCGGCTTCGAGGTCACCCCGTCGACGATCATCGGCTTCCTCACCATTCTGGGCTTCGCGCTCTACGACGTGGTGGTGGTCTTCGACAAGGTGCAGGAGAACACCCGGGGCATCACCGCCAACAACAACCAGACGTACGGCGAGGCGGCCAACCTGGCGATCAACCAGAGCCTGATGCGGTCGCTGAACACCTCCGTGGTGGCCCTGCTGCCCGTCGGTGGTCTGCTCTTCATCGGTGCCGGCCTGCTCGGCGCGGGCACGCTGAAGGACCTCGGCCTGGTGCTGTTCGTCGGTATGGCGGTGGCGTTCCTCACCTCCATCCTGGTGGCGACGCCGCTGCTGGCGCTGCTGAAGAACTACGACCCGCGGATCCAGGCGCACAACAAGCGGGTGCTGACCCGCCGGGGCGCGTTGGCCCGCGGCGAGGTCACGCCCAAGGGCGCCCCGAGCCCGGCCACGACCGACGCGATCGACGCGGACGTGGACCCGGAGGCGGCCGCGCTGGCCGGCGCCGCGCCGAAGGTGGGCGCGCGACCGGCGGGCAAGCGGCAGACCGGCACCCGGGGCGGTCGCCCCGGTGGCGGCGGCAACCGGCCCGGTGGCGCCAAGCGACGCTGACCGGGGCTGACCCGGGAGGAAACGCCCGAACGGCGTCCGGCATGCTGTGCGAGCAGCATTGCCGGACGCCGTCGTCGTTGGAAGGGAAGCGAGACAGTCGTGACGGAGACCCACAGCACCGCCGCCCGCGGGGACAGCGGCCCGGAGGCCGCCCGGCTGGTCGCCAGCCGTGTGCTGGACGTGCCCGACTTTCCCCAGCCCGGCGTCCTGTTCAAGGACCTGATGCCGCTGTTCGCCGACGGGAAGGCGTTCCGCGAGGTGGTCGACGGGATCGTCGCGTATCACGGGCGGGACGGCTTCGACGTCGTGGTCGGCATCGAGGCGCGGGGGTTCGTCGTCGCGGCGGCCGTCGCGTACGCGGCCGGGGTGGGTGTGGTGCCGGTGCGTAAGGCCGGCAAGCTGCCGCGCGTGGCGCACTCGGTCTCCTACGCCCTGGAGTACGGCGAGGCCACCCTGGAGGTGCACGAGGACGCCTTCACCGCCGGGCACCGGGCCCTGGTGGTCGACGACGTGCTCGCCACCGGCGGCACCGCCGAGGCGACACTGGACCTGGTCGAGCGGGCCGGCGGCACCGTCACCGGGTTCACGGTGTTGCTGGAGCTCGGCTTCCTGGGCGGCCGGGAGCGGCTGGCGCCGCGTCCCGTCCATGCCCTGCTGACCGTTTGACCCCGGTACCGCCGTCCGGGCCGGGCGTCGGCCGTCCGGCGGAGCGGCAGGGGACCGTCCGTGCGGGTAGCATTGCCCTTTGCTGACGCCGGCGGTACCCCGTCCGGCGACGCGAGACCAGGCCGGCCGATGTTCGGCCGGTGTGTTTCCGGCGAGCGGTGAGGAGGCCGGTGTCCCACGATGTCGTCCCTCCGGTGGAGGGCACGGTGCATCCGACAGGCGACGCTGACGGCTCGGTGACCGAGCGGACGGGTGACACGTCGGCCGGGGTGACGGGCAACGGCAGCGGCGCTGGCAGAGCCCCGGGCGAGAGCGCGGCGCTGCAGTCCGGTGCCGTCGAGGCGTCCCCCGGTGCGGACGGGGTGGTGGTCCCGTTCCCGACCGACGCCGGCGTCGACCCGTCGCCGAGTGGTGGTTTCGCGCTGTCCAACGCGCCCACCGGCCGGCGGGTCCGTGCCCGGCTGGCCCGGTTCAACGCGCCGTGGCAGACCTCGCAGGTCAGCGAGGTGCTGGAGCCGCTCATCGCGAGCCACCGGGAAAACCACCCGAAGGCCGACGCGCGGCTGCTCCAGCGCGCCTTCGACACGGCCGCGCGGTGGCACTCCGGGCAGTACCGCAAGTCCGGTGACCCGTACATCACGCACCCCCTGGCCGTGGCGACCATCCTGGGCAACCTGGGGATGGACACCACCACGCTGGTGGCGGCCCTGCTGCACGACACCATCGAGGACACCGAGTACACGCTCGACGCGATGCGTGCCGACTTCGGCGGCGAGGTCGCCCTGCTGGTCGACGGCGTCACCAAGCTCGACAAGGTCAAGCTGGGCGACGCGGCGAAGGCCGAGACGATCCGCAAGATGGTCGTGGCGATGGCCAAGGACCCGCGGGTGCTGGTGATCAAGCTGGCCGACCGGCTGCACAACATGCGTACCCTGACCTTCCTGCCCCGCCCCAAGCAGGAGCAGAAGGCCAAGGAGACGCTGGAGATCCTGGCGCCGCTGGCGCACCGGCTCGGTATGAACACGATCAAGTGGGAGCTGGAGGATCTGGCGTTCGGGACGCTGTTCCCGAAGCGCTACGAGGAGATCAACCGACTGATCGGGGAGCACCAGCCGCAGCGGGAGTCGCTGTTGCGGCAGGTCACCCAGAAGGTCGGCACCGACCTCAAGGCCGCCAAGATCAAGGCCGAGACGACCGGCCGGCCGAAGCACCTCTACTCGATCTACCAGAAGATGATCGTGCGGGGTCGCGACTTCAACGACATCTACGACCTGGTGGGCGTGCGGATCCTGGTCGACACGGTGCGCGACTGCTACGCGGCGCTGGGAGTCATCCACGCCAACTGGCAGCCGGTGCCGGGCCGCTTCAAGGACTACATCGCGATGCCCAAGTTCAACATGTACCAGTCGTTGCACACGACGGTCATCGGGCCCACCGGCAAGCCGGTGGAGATGCAGATCCGCACGTACGCGATGCACCGCACCGCGGAGTTCGGCATCGCCGCGCACTGGAAGTACAAGGAGCACAAGGGCACCCAGATCGTCGGCCCGCCGGCGCATATCGACGAGATGACCTGGCTGCGGCAGTTGCTCGACTGGCAGCGCGAGGCGGCCGACCCGAGCGAGTTCCTCGACGCGCTGCGCTTCGACCTGTCCAGCCAGGAGGTGTACGTCTTCACCCCGAAGGGTGACGTCATCCCGCTGCCGACCGGGTCGACGCCTGTCGACTTCGCGTACGCGGTGCACACCGAGGTCGGGCACAAGTGCATCGGCGCGCGGGTCAACGGCAAGCTGGTGCCCCTGGAGTCGACGCTGTCCAACGGCGACGTGATCGAGATCTTCACGTCGAAGTCCGAGACGGCCGGCCCGACCCAGGACTGGCTGGGCTTCGTCAAGAGCCCCCGTGCCCGGACGAAGATCCGCCAGTACTTCAACAAGGAGCGGCGCGAGGAGGCGATCGAGGCCGGCAAGGACGCGATCGTCAAGGCGATGCGCAAGCAGGGCATGCCCCTGCAGCGGATGCTCACCTCCGACGCGTTGATGTCGATCGCCCGCGACCTGCACCTGGCCGATGTGGCGTCGCTGTACGCGGCGGTCGGTGACAGCCAGGTCTCCGCGCAGTCGGTGGTGCAGAAGCTGATGGCCGCGTACGGCGGCGAGGAGGGCGCGGCGGAGGACATCGCCGAGACCGCCGTCGCCACCCGGCCGCCGCGCAGCCGGCAGAGCAGCAGCGACCCCGGTGTCGTGGTCCGGGGCGTCAGCGACGTCTGGATCAAGCTGGCCCGGTGCTGCACCCCGGTCCCACCGGACTCGGTGTTCGGCTTCGTCACCCGCTCCGGCGGGGTGAGCGTGCACCGCGACGACTGCGCCAACGCCGAGGACCTGCGCGCCCAGGCCGAGCGGGTGGTCGAGGTGAGCTGGAAGCTCACGTCCGCCTCGACGTTCCTGGTCGCCATCCAGGTGGAGGCGCTGGACCGGCACAAGTTGCTCGCCGACGTCACCCGGGTGCTCTCCGACGAGCGGGTCAACATCCTCTCCGCCACCGTCACCACCACCCGTGACCGGGTGGCGGTGAGCCGGTTCAGCTTCGAGATGGCCGACCCGAAGCACCTGGGTCACCTGCTGGCGACGGTCCGCAAGGTCGACGGCGTGTTCGACGCGTACCGGGTCACCTCCGGCGCCTGACGCGTACCCCGGACACGACAGCGCCCGCCGGCTCAGCCGGCGGGCGCTTCGTCGTTGCTCGGGGCCTCAGCCCTGCGGCGGGCTCATGGTGAGGTCGGTGATGACGACCTCCTTCTTCGGGTGACCACCGCCGGCCTGCTGGGCGAACGCCCCGTCGTCGCCGGCCTTGGCGACGTCCTTGACGATGTCCATGCCGCCGGTGACGCTGCCCAGGACCGTGTACGCGGGGTCCAGCGGCGAGTCGCCGTAGACGATGAAGAACTGGCTGCCGGTGCTGCCCGGCTGGCCGGAGTTGGCCATCGCGATGACGCCCTCCGGGTACGGCGGGCGCTTGTCGGTGGGCAGGTTCTCCTCGGGCAGCCGGAAGCTCGGGCCACCCGTGCCGTCGGTGTCGCGCCAGCCCTTGCCGGTGGCGCTCGGGTCACCGCACTGCAACACGTTGATGCCCTGGGTCACCAGGCGGTGGCACTTGGTGTTGTCGAAGAAGTTCTTGTCCGCGAGGAGCGTGAAGGCCCCCGCCGTGCACGGCACCAGCGACCGGTCGACCTTGGCCGTGATCGGCCCGAGGTTGGTGGTGATCGTCATGGTTTGCACACCCTTGGCGGACTGCTGGTTGCTCGGCAGCCCGACATCCTTGATCTGCGGCGACCGCTGGTCCGCCGGCACCTCGTTGTAGACGCACTCGGACGCGCCGGCCGCCGGTGCGGCGGTGTCGGTCTTGTCGTCGTCGCCGCCGAGGCTCATCGCCAGCCAGACCGTGCCGGCGACCACGAGCACCAGCGCGGCGCCCGCGCTGACGATCGCCTGCGTCTGCCGACGCTTGCGGGCCTTGCCCGCACGCTCGGCCATCTCCTTCTCGAGCCGGGCGCGTGCCGCCGCGCGCTGCCGCTCTCTGGTGGACGTCACGCCTGGATCCTCCTGGCTGTCTGTTTCCGGGTGCCGCTCGGGTGGGTGGTGCGACCGGTCAGCCGGCGCTCGGGCTGCTGGCCGGGGCACCGGACGGCGACGGTGCCGCGTCGGTGGCCGGCTCGCCGACCGTGAGGCTCTGGATCACCACGTCGGTCTTGGGCTTGACCTTCGCCCCGGTCCCATTGTCCACGGTCGGCAGGGCGCCGATCTTCTCGACCACGTCCAGCCCGCCGGTGACCTTGCCGATCACCGGGAACTTCGGGTCGGTGGTGGTGAAGTCCTTGAAGAAGATCAGGAACTGGCTGCCGTTGCTGCCCGGCGGGTTGGAGATCATCGCCACGGTCCCCTTGGGGTACGTCGGCGGCTGGCCGGGCGCCGGGCTGGCCGACGGGGAGGCCGACGGCACGGTCGGCACGTCCTCGTCGTAGAACGAGTAGGTGGGCCCGCCGAGGCCGGTGCCGCTGGGGTCGCCGCATCGCAGCGCGCCGTCGGCGGTGATCTCGTGACAGGTGGTGTTGTCGTAGAACGACCGGCTCGCCAGGTGGGCGATGCTCGCCGCGGCACACGGCGAGCTGGTGAGGTTGAGCTCGGCGGTGATCGGACCGCCCTGGTTGGTGGTCACGGTCATCGCCCGGGTGCCGGCGGTGGGCAGGCCCTTGGTCTCCGGCGTGCCGACGTCCTTGAGGTTGGTGTTGGCCGCCGCGTCCTGCGGCGTCCAGAGGCAGGTGTCCTCGGCGGCCGTGTTCTGCTTCGGGTCGGAGTCGAACGCCCCGAGCGCCCACGCCGAGCCGGCCACGATCAGCACGAGGACCAGGGCGGCGCCGACACCGGCCTGGATCTGCCGACGGCGCCGGGTGGCGGCGGCCCGGCGGGCCAACTGCCGATCGAGCTTGGCCCGCGCCAGTTTGCGCTGCCGGTCCCTGCTGGAAGCCACCCGTGCTCCCCTTTCCTCTGCCTGGTCGTCGCCGGCGGCCGGGCGTCCCGGCCCGTCCGGGCGTCACGTGTGCCGCGCCACACGCCCGCCAGAGTGTACGGCTAGCGACTGGGAATGTGGTGTACGAGGTCCACCCCGCTACGAGCAGCGCTTATCGGGAGTTGTCACTGTGCCCGGCGGGGCCGGCGGGACGGACGCGACAAACCGGTTCGCCGGGCGGTTAGGCTGCTGGGCAGGACGACAGTTCGACGGAAGGACAGCGCCCGTGCTCGTGGCCGGCTTTCCCGCCGACGCGTTCGGCACCAACTGCTACGTGGTGGCGACCGCGCCGGGGGAGCAGTGCGTGGTGGTCGACCCCGGCATCGGGGTGCTCGACCAGCTCGACGCGTTGCTCGCCGAGCACCGCCTGCATCCGGCCGCCGTGCTGCTGACCCACGGGCACCTCGACCACACCTTCTCGGTCGCGCCGGTCTGCGGTGCGCGCGGCATCACCGCGTACGTCCACCCCGGCGACCGGGAGATGCTGGCCGACCCCGCCAAGGGCCTGTCCACCGACCTGACGTCGCTCTTCGGCGGCCGGTTGAGCTACACCGAGCCGGAGGACGTGGCGGAGCTGACCGACGGCGCCACCCTCACCCTCGCCGGCCTGGAGATCGCCGTCGACCATGCCCCGGGCCATACCGGCGGGTCGGTGCTGTTTCGGCTGCCCGGCGCCGACTCGGGCTGGGAGGCCGACGAGATCTGCCTCTCCGGCGACGTGCTCTTCGCCGGGTCGATCGGCCGCACCGACCTGCCGGGCGGGAGCATGCCGGCCATGCTCACCAGCCTGCGCGACAAGATCCTCCCGCTGGCCGACGACACCGTCGTCCTGCCCGGCCACGGCCCCAGCACCACCATCGGCCGCGAGCGCGCCAGCAACCCGTACCTCGTCGAGGTGGCCGGCACGTCACCGGCCGCGCCCACCCGGGGCCTCTAGTTCTTGTCCGCGCCGCGCGCGGACCCACGACACCACCGCGCCGCGGGCGCGGGACCGCAAGGAGTACGACGATGAGCAAGCCCACGCCCATCTCCGGTTTCCCGGAATGGACCCCCGGCCAACGGATGGTCGAGCAGTACGTGCTCGACAAGATCCGGGCCACCTTCGAGCTGTACGGCTTCGCCCCGCTGGAGACCCGCGCGGTGGAGCCCCTCGACCAGCTCCTGCGCAAGGGGGAGACCTCGAAGGAGGTCTACGTGATCCGGCGGCTGCACGCCGACGCCGACAGTGCCGGCGACGACCAGCTGGGCCTGCACTTCGACCTGACCGTGCCGTTCGCCCGGTACGTGCTGGAGAACGCCGGCAAGCTGGCCTTTCCGTTCCGGCGCTACCAGATCCAGAAGGTGTGGCGGGGGGAGCGGCCGCAGGAGGGGCGCTACCGGGAGTTCGTCCAGGCCGACATCGACATCGTCGACCGGGACACCCTGGCTCCGCACCACGAGGCGGAGATGCCGCTGGTCATCGGCGACGCGCTGCGCTCGCTGCCGATCCCGCCGGTGACGATCCAGGTCAACAACCGCAAGATCTGCGAGGGGTTCTACCGGGGCATCGGGTTGACCGACCCGGAGGCGGCGCTGCGGGCCGTGGACAAGCTCGACAAGATCGGTCCGGCGAAGGTGGCCGAGTTGCTGGCCCAGACCGCCGGGGCGAGCGAGGCGCAGGCCAAGGCGTGCCTGGCGCTGGCCGAGATCTCCGCGCCGGACGCCTCGTTCGCCGACGCCGTACGCGCGCTGGGGGTCACCGACCCGCTGCTCGACGAGGGCATCGACGAGCTGGTCCGGGTGGTGGAGACCGCCACCGAGCACTCGCCCGGCCTGTGCGTGGCGGACCTGCGCATCGCCCGCGGCCTGGATTACTACACCGGCACCGTCTACGAGACCCAGCTGCGCGGTTACGAGCGGTTCGGGTCGATCTGCTCCGGCGGCCGGTACGACAACCTGGCCAGCGCCGGCACCACCTCGTACCCCGGAGTGGGGATCTCGATCGGCGTGACCCGGCTGCTCGGCCTGCTCTTCGGCGCGGGCGAGTTGTCGGTCTCCCGTTCGGTGCCCACCGCCGTGCTGGTCGCGGTGACCGACGAGGAGCACCGTGGCGCCAGCAACCGGGTGGCCGAGGCGCTGCGACGTCGCGGAGTGCCGACCGAGGTGTCGCCCAGCGCGGCGAAGTTCGGCAAGCAGATCCGCTACGCGGAGCGACGGGGCATCCCGTACGTGTGGTTCCCGGGTGCCGACGGCGCGGCCGACGAGGTGAAGGACATCCGGTCCGGAGAGCAGGTCACGGCCGCTGCGGGGGAGTGGATGCCGCCTCGGGAGGACCTCACGCCGACGGTCAGCTGAGCGTCACTACTGGCGCGTACGGCCGCGGGGACCTACGGTTGCGTAAGTTACGCCACCGTAGGGAGTTTCTCGTGACCATGAGCACCACGCTGAGCCAGACCGCCCTGCTCGTCGAGTTGGAGCCGGTGGTCGCCCGCAACCTGGACCGCCACCTCTCGCTGGCCAAGGAGTGGTTCCCGCACGAGTACGTGCCGTGGAGCGAGGGCCGCACCTTCGACGGGCCGCTCGGCGGCGAGGCGTGGTCGCCGACCGACTCCACCATCCCCGACGTCGCCCGTACCGCGCTGATCGTCAACCTGCTCACCGAGGACAACCTGCCCTCGTACCACCACGAGATCGCCACCCTGTTCGGCCGCGACGGCGCCTGGGGCACGTGGGTGCACCGGTGGACCGCGGAGGAGGGCCGGCACGGTGTCGCGATCCGCGACTACCTGACGGTCAGCCGGGCGGTCGACCCGGTGGCGTTGGAGCGCGCCCGGATGACACACATGTCGGAGGGCTACACCAACGCCCACGGCGACGAGGTGCTGCACTCGCTGGCGTACGTCTCGTTCCAGGAGCTGGCCACCCGGATCTCGCACCGCAACACCGGCAAGGCCACCGGCGACCCGGTCTGCGAGGCGCTGCTGGCCCGCGTCGCCGCCGACGAGAACCTGCACATGGTCTTCTACCGCAATCTGCTCGCCGCCGCCTTCGAGCTGGCCCCGAGCCAGGCCATGCGGGCCGTCGCCGACGTGGTGGCCGACTTCCAGATGCCGGGCAACGGCATCGACGGCTTCGCCCGCAAGTCGGTGGCGATCGCCCTGGCCGGCATCTACGACCTGCGCCAGCACCGCGACGAGGTGCTCCAGCCGGTGCTGCGCCAGTGGGACGTGTTCAACGTGACCGGCCTGAACGCCGACGGCGAACTCGCCCGCGAACAGCTGGCCACCCAGCTGGAGAGCCTGGAGAGCGCAGCCCGCCGCTTCGAGGAGAAGCGCGACGCGAGAGCAGCCCGCCTAGCCCTCCGCTAACCACCGCTGCCCCCACCCCACCCTGTCCTCGTTGATCATGAGGTTGACGGGTCGTTCGATCATCGAATCGCCCGTCAACCTCATGATCAACGAGGACAGGGTGGGGTGGGGGCA
>NZ_WBKR01000163.1 GCF_008868155.1 Micromonospora sp. ALFpr18c | reverse complement strand
ACCGCAGCCGTCCCAGCAACTCACCCGCGGTCCGGGCCGCCCGGGCAGCCTCTATGCTGGCAGCAGCAGCCGCCTTCGATCTTGTTGTCTTCACAAACACATGATCAACGGGCGGCTGCGTCCATGTCGGACGCCGCCCCCACCACATCCCAGCAGGTCAGACTGCTAATGGCGGCTGCCGTACTAGTGCCGTCTTGAATTCGCGGAACTGGCTCTCACCCTTACGTATGGCGCTTTCCAGGCGCTCCTTCGGAAGTAGTTCCTCATCCATCTTTACCTCCGCGGCGTCCTCCGGTCCGGCATCGGCCAGCCTAGTGCCGCCGTCCAGTCAGGACGAGACCTGAAGAGCTGCCATTGGAGGCCCTCGACCTGAATGATCTTCTGCTTTCTGGTCTCAGGGGACAATTCGCTGCGTCGGGCGTGGTGACCCGGGGGTCACACGAAAGCCGGCTCACCGCGTCGGCCGCTCGATCCGCGCGACGCCTCCGCAATTCGCCACGCGCTGACGCGCCAGCCGGACAGGCCGCGCGCGTAGCAGATCAACTGTCTCGACGGGCGTTGTCCACAGGCCGCGAAGTTGTCCACAGGCGGCGTACCTGGGGCGGTACCAGGGGCGGATTCCGAGCAGGGTCGGCGGCACAACCGAGCCCCGACTGCTGGAGGCCGCGATGCCACCCCGTACCTCCGTTCCGCCCCCGATCCGACGGCTTCCACTGCTCGTCACCGGCGACGGTGACCTGCTCGACGACCTGCTTCGGCTCGCCGCCGCAGGCGGCATCGAGGTGGAACTCGCCGCCGATCCAGCGGCAGCCCGCACTCGCTGGCTTCCCGCGCCGTTGGTTCTGCTCGGCGCCGACCAGGCGCAGCCGTGCCTGCGGGCCCGGCTGCCGCGGCGACCCCGGTTGGTGCTGGTTGGTCGGTCCGGTCAGCTCGACCCTGGTTGGCAGATCGCCGAGTTGATCGGCGCCGAGCATGTCGCCACGTTGCCGGCCGCCGAACCGTGGCTGGTGGATCGGTTCGCCGAGCACGGCCCCAGCCTCGCGGACGACTCCAGCGCGCGGATCGTCGCGCTGCTCGGCGGGCGCGGCGGTGCCGGTGCGAGTGTGCTCGCGGGCGGGCTGGCCGTGACCGCCGCGCGGGCGCGGCTGCGCACCCTGCTGGTCGACGCCGATCCGCTCGGCGGTGGCCTCGACCTCGTACTCGGTTGGGAACAGTTGGAGGGGCTGCGCTGGCCGGCGCTCAGTGGTGCCGACGGTCGGGTCGACGCGCCGGCGCTGGTCCGGGCTCTGCCCAGCCGGGGTGACCTGGTGGTGCTCTCCTGGGATCGCGGCGACCTGCTGGCGTTGCCCGCGGCGGCCATGGCGGCGACCGTCGACGCCGCCCGACGCGGCCGGGACTTCGTGGTGATCGACCTGCCCCGACAGTTGGACGACGCGGCGGTGGTCGCGCTGCAGGCAGCCGATCAGGCGTACGTCGTCGTACCCGCGGAGCTGCGCGCCACCGCCGCTGCCGCCCGGGTGGTGGCCGCGGCCGCGCCGCACTGCGCCGCGCTCTCGGTCGTGGTGCGCGGTCCCGCCCCGGGCCGGCTACGCGCCACCGAGGTCGCGCGGGCACTCGGGCTTCCCCTCGCCGGCACTCTGCGTCCCGAACCAGGACTCTGCCGAGGGCTGGAACGGGGCGAGGCACCAGCCGCCGCCGGGAAGGGCCCGCTGGCCGCGCTCTGCCAGCGGATCGTCGCCGACCTCACCGGCGTGCCCGCGACGGGTGCGGCATGACGGCCCGGCCGGACGATGCGAGCCTGGCCGCCCGGGTACGACAGCGCATCGCCGGTGCCAGCACACCGGTCACGCCGGCGGCGATCGTCTCCGCGGTACGCGCGGAACCCGCAGCCGCGGTGCTCGGCGACACCGCCGTGCTGCGCATCGCCGACCGGGTGCACGACGACCTCGTCGGCGCCGGGCCGCTGGCACCGCTGCTCGCCGACCCCGAGGTGACCGACGTGCTGGTCAACGGCGTCCGGGTGTGGGTCGACCGGGGAGCGGGGCTGCACCAGGTCCCGGTGCCGGTCGGCACGGTGGAGGACGTACGCCGGTTGGCGCAGCGGCTGATCGCCAGCGCCGGGCGACGGCTCGACGACGGATCCCCGTACGCGGACGCCCGGCTCGCCGACGGCACCCGGTTGCACGCGGTGCTGCCGCCGGTGGCGACCGAGGGACCGTACCTGTCGCTGCGGACCTTCCGGCACCGGCCGTTCACCCTCGACGAGTTGGTGCGTCAGGGGACGGTGCCGCGTCCGGTGGCTCCCGTGCTCGCGGCCGTCGTCGCCGCTCGGCTGGCGTACCTGGTCACCGGCGGCACCGGATCCGGGAAGACGACCCTGCTCAACACGCTGCTCGGTCTGGTGCCGGCGACGGAGCGGATCGTGCTGGTCGAGGATGCCGCCGAACTGCGTCCGGGGCATCCGCACGTGGTGGGGCTCCAGGCTCGTACCGCCAATGTCGAGGGAACCGGCGTGGTCAGCCTCGCCGACCTGGTCCGGCAGGCGCTGCGGATGCGTCCGGACCGGCTGGTGGTCGGTGAGTGTCGGGGCGGTGAGGTGGTGGACCTGCTGGCGGCACTCAACACCGGCCACGACGGCGGGGCCGGCACGCTGCACGCCAACGCGCCGTCGGACGTACCGGCGCGCCTGGAGGCGCTCGGCATGCTGGGTGGGCTGCCGCGCGCCGCGCTGCACGCCCAGGTGGTCGCGGCATTGCAGGTGTTGTTTCAGGTACGACGTGGCGACCGCGGACGAGTCCTGGAATCGATCTGCCTGCTGCTCCCCGAGGGGCCGGATCGGCTGGTCACCGTGGTGCCCGCGTGGGTGCGTGGTCGTGGGCTGGGGCAGGCCGCACGCGCGCTGGGGGCGCTGTTGCGCGAGCGGGGTGTGGCGGTGCCACCGATCCTCGGTGAGCCGTGGCCCGGATCGGCGGGTCCGGCATGACGGGCGGGTCGGTGCTGGTGGCGGTGCTGCTCCTGGGTGCCGCGGTCCTGGTGGCGTGGCCGGTTCGGACCATCCGTGCCCGCCGCCGTCGGGTGCTGGCCGCAGGCCCTGGCACCGTCGTTGATGATCCGGACGACGCCCTGGTGCAGTGGGTCCGGGAGTTGGGTCGCACGCCCGACGGACCCGAAGAGAGATCAACCCAGGCTGCCATCTCGAAGTACCCGCCGGCTGCGGAATCCGCTGGCGGACAGGCACCGGCCGCACGCTCCGACCGGGACACCATCGGTGTCGCGAGTTGGGTGGGCTCCAGGCGTCCGGCCGGCCCGGCCCGTCCGCCGACCCGCCGGGACCCACGCCGCCCGGCCGGCACCGATCGACCGGGGGCGGTGGCCCTGGATGCGGAACCGCGTGCCGGTGCCTCCGTTGCCACGTCGACGTTCGACGGCGGTGAGCCCGAGGCGCACGGTCCGGGCGACACGTCAGGTGGCGACGGTCGCAGGGCAGTGCACGCGGACGGCCCGGGCCGCGTCGCAGGTGCGGCAACTGTTCCTCGCGGTGACGTGGATCGCCGTGACCAGCAGTTGGTCGACCCCGATGGCCGGGAGGATGGCGGGTTCGCCGCGGTACGTGGTGTGCGATCTGCGCGCGTACTGCTGCTGGCCGGTCTGGTGGGTGCCGGCGTCGGCGCCGTGATCGGCGGTCCGGTCGCCGGGGTCGCACTGGCCGGGTACGGCACGCTGGTCGTGCGTGGCCTGGTGCGCCGGCGGGCCAACCGGCGCGCCGAGCGGATCCGTCGGCGTGGGTTGGACCAGCTATGTGGTCTCGCCGCGGACCTCCGGGCGGGCGTGCCCGTGCCGCCGGTCATCGAGGTCGCCTCCGCCGGTGGGTCGGACCGGCTTCGCCAGCTGACCTCGGCTGCGGTGCGGCTCGCGGACCGGACGGGCGCGCCGCTCGCCGAGCTGGTCGAGCGGATCGAGGCGGACGCACGGGCAACCGACCGAGGGCTCGCGGCCGCCGCTGCGCAGGCGGCCGGCGCCCGGGCCACCGCCTGGCTGTTGGCGGCCCTGCCGGTCGGCGGGATCGGGCTCGGGTACGCGATCGGCGTCGATCCCGTGGCGGTGCTCCTGCACAGCACGGTCGGCGGTGTCTGCGCTGTCCTCGCGGTCGCCCTGCAGGTCGTCGGCCTGTTCTGGGCCGAACGGCTCGGTTCGACGCCGGGGCGGCCCGCCTGATGTCCCCAATGGTGCTCGTCGCCATCGGGCTGGTGCTCGCTGCCCTGCTCGTCGCGTCGCTCCGGTTGAGTAAGACAGTCCGCCAGCGCGGCCCGGCGAGCCATCCGACGCGCCAGCGCGGCCCGGCGCGCCAGCGCGGGTCGGGCGGCGAAATGCCGGGTGACCGGCGTGGGTTGGGCAGCCAGTGTGTGCCGGATGACCGGCGTGGGTCGGGAAGCCAGCGTGTGCCGGTCGACCGGCGTGGTTCGGGGAGCCAGCGCCCTGCGGTCGACTGGCCGCGACCAGCCAACCGGCGCCGGCCGGACGTGATCCGGCTCGCCGCCGGCCTTGGCGGCCTCGCCGTGGCCGTGATCGTCGAAGGGTGGTTCGGGCTGCTCGGCGGGGTCCTGACCGCGTTCCTTCTGGACGTGCTGCTGCGGCGGATCGAGCCGCCGGCCGTGCGCAGACGTCGGCTGCGGGAGGCCGCCGACCTGCCGCTCGCCGCCGACCTACTGGCTGCGGCGATGCGGGCAGGTGCCCCGGTGGACCGATCGGTGCTGGCCGTCGCGGAGGCGCTGGACGGCCCGCTCGCTGACCGGCTGGCCCGGGTCGGTCGCACGCTGCTGCTCGGCGGCGGTCCGGCGGAGGCGTGGTCCGCGCTGGACGGGGTCTCGGGTGCGGACCGGTTGGCGGCGGCCGCGGCGCGCTCGGCCAACAGTGGTGCCGCCCTGGCCGGTGCGCTGACCCGGCTCGCCGACGACCTGCGCGCCGACCGTGCCACCGCCGCCGAGGCGTCGGCCCGCCGGGCGGGGGTGCTCATCGTCCTACCGCTGGGGCTCTGCTTCCTGCCCGCATTCATTCTCGCCGGTCTGGTGCCGGTGATCGTCGCCGTCCTCGGCGACGTGCTCTGACCCATCGAGAAGGGAAACAGCCATGCGCAAACTCATCGGCCGCCTGCGCGGCGACGCCGGGATGAACACCGCCGAGTACGCCGTCGGCACGCTCGCCGCGGTCGCTTTCGCCGGGATCCTGTTGAAGGTCTTGACCTCCGGCAACGTCCAGTCGGCGTTGACCGCCGTCATCGACCGGGCGCTGAAGTGACCGGGCGCCGGCAGGCCGGACCCGGTCGGGAATCCAGCGCCGGCGGGCTGACGTCCACCGGCACGCGGAGGCCCGGTCGGGTCGCCAGAGGCGCTCGGAGGTTCTCGGGGCTGCCCGGCGGCGGGCGGCGACTCGTCGGCGGGGACCGGGGGTCCTTCACCGCCGAACTGGCGGCCGGCCTGCCGGCGCTGGTCTTGCTCCTGCTCGCCGGACTGACCGCCGTCAACGCTGTCGGTACCCAGGCGAGTTGTCTGCACGCGGCCCGGGAGGCGGCGCTGGCCGCAGCCCGGGGCGCGGACGGCAGCACCGATGGCCGGGGTGCGGGGCCGCCGGGCGCGGAGGTGTCGGTGTCGATCGACGGCGAGCGGGTGTATGCGACGGTGCGCGCGCCCGTACGCACCCTGGGCGGTCGACTACCACGAATCACCGTGGCCGCCACCGCCGTCGCGGCCCTCGAACCGGGTGTAGGGGAGCTGGACCAATGAACCACCGGGCTACGGACGGACCACGGCACCAACATCGCAGACGCTGGCACAACGATCGCCCGGACGCTGAGCGACGAGACACCCGGTCCCAGGGCGAGCGGCTTGAGGGCGGGCGGTCGGACGGCGACCGGGGTGGGGCGACCGTCGTGCTGCTGGCGGTAGGGCTGGTCTTCGTGCTGGTCGGGACGTTCGGTGCGGCCGTCGCCGTGGCGGCGATGGCCGCTCAGCGGGCGGCGGTGGCAGCCGACCTCGGCGCGCTGGCCGGAGCCGGCAAGGCGCTGGACGGCGACGTGGGGGCCTGCGCGTCGGCCCTGGACGTCGTCGACCGCAACGGCGGACGGCTGGTCGCCTGTCGTCTCGACGGGCTCGACGTGCTGGTGACCGTCGAGGTGGCGGTCACGCCACTGCCCGGCCTGACCCGGGTCGCGGTGTCGACAGCGCGAGCAGGCCCGGTACGCGGCTGAGCGCTCGGACCGGACCGGGCGGCGATTCGTCTACGACATCAACTCCACAGCGTCGCCGACCGGGAGTGGGCATCGGCTTCTCGAACGCGGCAGCGACCGGTCACCAACCGGGCCGCGCTGCGACCGGGTCACCAATCGGGCCGCGCCCGAACGGTCACCGGCTGGGGCTGCGCCCGACGGCCTGCTGGCCGGGACGTGGGCAGGGTGCCCGCGTCCCGGCCGGCGATCGGGGATGTGCACGTCGGTTGGGTCAGCGCGCCTGCAGCGCGTCGAGCGCCACGGCCATCGCGATGACGAGACGGCGGTCGAGCTGCGGGTTCTGCACCTCGACGACGTACTTGTCGCGCAGGCCCCACTTCTTCACCACGGTGAAGCCCGGCTGGCCGCCGGCGGTGAAGTCGAAGTGGTACGGCAGCCAGGACAGCGAGTCGACGAACCGGCGCAGCAGCGCCACCGGCAGGCTGCGCTCCTGGCCCGTGACCTGCGGCAGACCGGCCTGCTCGACGTGCCAGGTGGACCGCAGCAGCGACTGGGCGAAGTCCTTACGGAACAGGCCGATCGGGTTGCCGGCCGCGTCGGTGACGTCGTACGTGGCGCCGAGGTCGAGGCGCTGGCGGGCCTTGAAGCCGAGCAGGGGCTGCTGCTTGGAGTCGTCGGTGTAGATCGTCACCTGCTCCTTGAAGGCGAGCCGCTTCTGCTGCGCGAACGCCAACAGCTCACCCTCGGTGCCGTCCGGGGAGACCGCCCGGACCTCGTACTGGTTGACCATCAGCCGCAGCCGCTGGCGGACGTGGAACTGGTGCTGGCTCTGCAAGTTGTCGAGCTGCATCTGATCTCCTCAGGGGATGGTGCGCCGGAGTCTCGCACAGCCCGACAACCTCTGCGGGCCCGCGCCCCCGGCGCTCCCATCCCCGACCGCCCCGGCCCGTCCGGTCGATCCCTGCGAAGGTCAGCGGCTCTCGGCGGTAGCGGCGCGCAGCGCCCAGCCGTTGAGGACCTGGTGGATGCCGCGCAGCCGTTCGTTGATCTGCTCCAGTCGTTCCGCCTGAGCCAGAGCGGCCAGCGCGGATCCGAGCGCGATCTGCTGATCGAGGGTGAGTTGTTCCTGGTCGATGGTGTAGAGCAGGTCGACGGTCTCGGCGATGGTGTCGGCCACGGCTTCTCCTCGGGGCGCGGGGGTGAACGGCTGGACAGGCATCGATGGAAGCGCTCCCACATCATTGTGCCCCGTGCCCGGTGGATTCATGCAAGGGCCGATCAGGCGGGCAGGTTCGCGAGCACCACGTCGAGGACGCGGATCGCGTCCGGCTTGGAGAGCGGATTGTTGCCGTTGCCGCACTTCGGCGACTGCACACACGACGGGCAGCCGGTTTCGCAGCCGCACTCCGCTATCGCGTCCCGGGTGGCCCGCAGCCACGCCGACGCCGTCCCGTACGCCCGCTCCGCGAAGCCGGCGCCACCCGGATGCCCGTCGTAGACGAAGACGGTCGGCGCCTCCGTGTCCGGGTGCACCGCCGTGGAGAGACCGCCGATGTCCCACCGGTCGCAGGTGGCCATCAGGGGCAGCAGACCGATCGCGGCATGCTCGGCCGCGTGCAGCGCGCCCGGCACGTCGGCCGGCTGGACTCCGGCGGCAGCCAACGACTGCGGCGACAGGGTGAACCAGACCGCCACCGTGCGCAGCTCACGGGTGGGCAGGTCGAGCGGCCGGGTGTCGATCACCTCACCGGTGGCGATCCGGCGCCGCTGGTACGACACCACCTGGCTGGTCACGTCCACCTCACCGAGGAACATGCCGACCGGACCGGCGTCCACGTAGGAGCGCACCGACACCACGGACAGGTCGGTGACATCCCGCGCGTGGGTGGACCAGTCCGGCTCCTCGACGTGCACCAGCGCGCAACCGTCGGCGAGGTCCAACTCGTCCACCACGTACGAGACGCCCTGGTGCAGGTAGACGGCGCCGGAATGGAGTAGGAAGTGCGAGGAGCCGCCGTCGACCGTTCCGAGCAGCCGGCCGGTGGCCGACTCGACCACGCAGACCGGTGCGCCGCCCTCGCCGCGCAAATCCACCTCGGGGCGTTCCCGGTGCCGCCAGTACCAGCCGGTGGGTCGCTGCCGTAGCGCACCGGCCGCCACCAGCTCGTCGATCGCCTCCTTCGCCCCGTCGCCGAAGAGCGCCAGGTCGGCCGGGGTGAGGGGCGCCTCCACCGCGGCGCAGGCCAGCTGTGGGGCCAGCACGTACGGGTTGGCCGGGTCGAGGACCGTCGCCTCCACCGGCGCCCCGAAGATGGCCTCCGGATGGTGCACCAGATAGGTGTCGAGCGGGTCGTCCCGGGCCACCAGCACCGCGAGCGCCTCCTGCCCGGAGCGCCCGGCGCGGCCCGCCTGCTGCCACAGCGACGCCCGAGTGCCCGGGTAGCCGCAGATCAGCACCGCGTCGAGCCCGATCAGGTCGACGCCCAGCTCCAGCGCGTTGGTGGAGGCCAGACCGAGCAGATCACCGTGCAGCAGCGCCCGCTCCAGCTCACGGCGTTCCTCGCGCAGGTAGCCGCCCCGGTAGGCGGCCACCCGGTCGCCGAGGCCGGGCACCGCGTCGTCCAGCGCCCGTCGCGCGCTGGCCGCCACCACCTCGGCGCCCTTGCGGGACCGGACGAACGCGAGCGTGCGTACCCCCTCGGCGACCGTGTCGGCGAGCAGGTCCGCGGTCTCGCGCAGCGCCGACCGGCGGACCTGGACGAGATCCGTCATGGCGTCGTGGTCGCCGGCCGCCTGTGGGGGCACCGCGGACGCGGCGGTGGAGTCGGGTGGCAGCAGCGGCGGCTCCCAGAGCGCGAAGGTCACCCCGCCGCGCGGTGACGCGTCCTCGGTGACCGCCGTCACCGGTAGGCCGGTCAGCCGCCCGGCCGCGGTCGCCGGGTCGCCGGAGGTCGCCGAGGCGAGCACGAACACCGGCGTGGCCCCGAACCGGGCGCACTGCCGGCGAAGCCGACGCAGCACGTGCGCCACGTGCGAGCCGAACACGCCCCGGTAGGTGTGGCACTCGTCGATCACCACGTACGTGAGTCGGCGCAGGAAACCGGACCACTGGGCGTGCCCGGGCAGGATGCCGTGGTGCAGCATGTCCGGGTTGGTCAGCACGAATCGGGAGTGCCGGCGGATCCACTCCCGCTCGGCGCGCGGAGTGTCCCCGTCGTAGCAGGCCGGGCGTACCCCCTCCAGCTCCAGCGCGGCGACGGCCCGTAGCTGGTCGGCGGCGAGCGCCTTGGTCGGTGCCAGGTAGAGCACGGTGGCCCGGGGGTCGGCGAGCAGGGTCGCCAGCGCCGGGAGCTGGTACGCCATCGACTTGCCGGACGCGGTGCCGGTGGCGACCACGACGTGCCCGCCGTCGTACGCCAGGTTGGCGGCCTCGGCCTGGTGCCGCCAGGGCGCGACCACGCCACGCCGGGCGAACGCCGCGCGCAGTTCCGTCGGTGCCCACGGCGGCCACGGCGCGGGCTCGCCGGCGCGGGCCGGCACCCGTTCGACGTGGGTGACCGGGTCGCCGGCGCCCCGGGCGCGCAGCCGACGCAACAGGTCGCCCGGGGTTGGCCCAGGGCCGGGACCTGCGGATACGGTGGCGCTGGTCGACGGCTTCAGGTCGAGCCGCGGCGACAGTCGCGCGGAGCTGAAGTCGTCGGAGGTCACGCCCTGCACTCTCGCACTGGTGTTCGGAGATGAAAAGTCGGGCCGGCGGGTAAAGGGAAGCCTCCGCCGGCGACCGCAGGGTGTCCCGGCGGTAGTGGTTAGATGCCCAGGAGAGTTTACGGCTCTGGCGAGGAGGACCGATGGAGCTGTCACTGGCGACCCGCACTGTGGGTGAGCACACGGTGCTCGAGGTCGGCGGTGAGGTGGACGTCTACACCGCGCCCCGGCTCCGTGAACGGCTCCTCGAACTGATCGACGGTGGCGCCCGGCATGTGGTGGTCGACCTCGGTCGGGTGGACTTCCTCGACTCCACCGGGCTGGGCGTGCTGGTCGGCGCGCTCAAGCGGCTGCGGACGGCCGGCGGCTCGTTCGCCCTGGTCTGCGACAAGGAGCCGTTGCTCAAGATCTTCCGGATCACCGCGTTGGACCAGGTGTTCCCGTTGCATTCGACGGTCGATGCCGCGGTCGGCGCGGAGCCGACCGGTGCCAACGCGTGATGGCGACAGTCCGGCTCTCCTTCTCACCGGCGCCGGTGCACGTGCGCACCGCCCGGCTGGTCGGCGTCGCCGTCGCCCGGCGCGCCGGGGTTCGGGAGGACCTGCTGGACGAGGTACGGCTGGCCATCGGCGAGGCGTGCACCCGGGCGGTCGCCCTGCACCGCCAGTACGGCCTGCCCGATCCGGTGCTGGTGGAGATGTCCGACTCCGGCTCGTACGCGGTGCGGGTGGTCGACCGGGCGCCGATCGAGGCGGGCATCGGACTGGCCGCGCTGCCGCCGGACGCGCTGGCCAACGAGTCGCTCACCGATGAGGCGTTGACCACCGGTGTCGGCTTCGCGTTGCTGGCCGGTTTCGTCGAGGACCTGCAGGTGCGCCCGGTCGACGACGGTGTCGGCACCGAGGTGCGGATGGTGTGGCCGGTCGGCCGCTGACCCACAACTGCTGCACGAAGGCCGCATCCCCGTCGGGATGCGGTCTTCTTGTCATGGACCGATCCCTATATCAGATTTCGTTTCATAACACAGCGACGAAGATCATCGAGACACGGTGCCACCTGGGTGTGACCTCTGACACTGTGGAGGGCTACAGTACCCGGGTTGTCAGCAAGTGACCCATCCCGCAGCCAGCGGGTATGGGTGGTCATCGCTGGTCCGCTGGGGTGGGTTGGCGCGCTTGCGATTCCGCATCCAGGCGCTGGTCGGTGCGTCTCCACCCACCGGCGCGAGTGTTCGGTAACAGGAGGACACAGATGTCCGAGACCTTGGCCGCCGACGGCGGCGGGCTTTCCCTTACCGGAAGCAATGTCACGTACGTCGTCATCGCCGCGGTAATCGCGCTGGTGGCGCTCGTCTTCGCCGCCGCCCTCACAAAGGCGGTGCTGGCAGCCGGCAAGGGCACCACGAACATGCAGGAGATCTCGGGGGCGGTCCAGGAGGGCGCCTCCGCCTACCTGCTCCGCCAATTCCGCACCCTGGCGATCTTCGTCGTGATCGCTGTGGTGCTGCTCTTCCTGCTGCCGGTGCACGACACCGACGGCAACGAGACGGCCGTGAAGATCGGCCGCTCGCTCTTCTTCGTGGTGGGCGCCCTGTTCAGCGCGTTCATCGGCGGCGCCGGCATGTGGCTGGCCACCCGCGCCAACCTGCGGGTCGCCGCCGCCGCCCGGGAGCGACAGGGTGGCCGCGAGGCCGCCATGAAGATCGCCTTCCGGACCGGCGGCGTGGTCGGCTTCCTCACCGTCGGCCTCGGGCTCTTCGGTGCGGCGCTGGTCGTCCTGGTCTACCGGGGCGACGCGCCGACCGTGCTGGAGGGCTTCGGCTTCGGCGCCGCGCTGCTCGCGATGTTCATGCGGGTCGGCGGCGGTATCTTCACCAAGGCCGCCGACGTCGGCGCCGACCTGGTCGGCAAGGTCGAGCAGGGCATCCCCGAGGACGACCCGCGCAACGCCGCCACCATCGCCGACAACGTGGGCGACAACGTCGGTGACTGCGCCGGCATGGCCGCCGACCTGTTCGAGTCGTACGCGGTGACGCTGGTCGCCGCGCTGATCCTCGGCCGGGCCGCGTTCGGCGAGGACGGGCTGGTCTTCCCGCTGATCATCTCCACGATCGGTGTGCTGATCGCGATCGTCGGCGTCTTCATCACCCGGCTGCGCACGTCCGACCGCAGCGGCCTCACCGCGATCAACCGGGCCTTCTACCTCTCGGCGGTGCTCTCCGCGGTGCTGGTGGCGATCGCCGCGTACGCCTACCTGCCGGCGACCTTCGCCGAGTTGGAGGGCGGGCTCGACATCACCGACCGCGACCCGCGGTTGGTGGCCATCGGCGCGGTGGTGATCGGTATCGTGCTGGCCGCCGCGATCCAGGCGCTGACCGGCTACTTCACCGAGACCAACCGTCGGCCGGTGCAGGACATCGGCAAGAGCTCGCAGACCGGTGCCGCCACCGTCATCCTGGCCGGCATCAGCATCGGTCTGGAGTCGGCGGTCTACTCGGCGCTGCTGATCGGCGCCGGCGTCTTCGGGGCGTTCCTGCTCGGTGGCAGCTCCATCACGCTGTCGCTGTTCGCGGTCGCACTGGCCGGCACCGGCCTGCTCACCACGGTCGGCGTCATCGTCGCCATGGACACCTTCGGGCCGATCTCCGACAACGCCCAGGGCATCGCCGAGATGTCCGGCGACATCGACGAGCACGGCGCCCGGACGCTCACCGAACTGGACGCCGTCGGCAACACCACCAAGGCGATCACCAAGGGCATCGCGATCGCCACGGCGGTGCTCGCCGCGACCGCGCTGTTCGGCTCGTACACCGACACGCTCAGCAGCGCGTACGCGGACGCCGGTGTGGCCGACGTCGGCAACGAGATCCTCAACTCGCTGAACGTCGCCAACCCGCGCAACCTGGTCGGCCTGATCATCGGCGCGGCGGTGGTGTTCCTCTTCTCCGGGCTGGCCATCAACGCGGTGTCCCGCTCGGCCGGCGCCGTGGTGATGGAGGTCCGCCGGCAGTTCCGTGAGCTGCCCGGCATCATGGACCGCACCCAGCGTCCGGAGTACGGCAAGGTCGTGGACATCTGCACCCGGGACGCGCAGCGCGAGCTGATGACCCCCGGTCTGCTCGCCATCCTGGCGCCGATCGCGGTCGGTTTCGGTCTCGGGCCCGGCGCGCTCGCCGCCTACCTGGCCGGGGCGATCGGGGCGGGCACTCTGATGGCCGTCTTCCTGGCCAACTCCGGTGGCGCGTGGGACAACGCCAAGAAGCTGGTCGAGGACGGCGCGTACGGCGGCAAGGGCTCCGAGGCGCACGCCGCGACGGTCATCGGCGACACCGTCGGCGACCCGTTCAAGGACACCGCCGGCCCGGCGATCAACCCGCTGATCAAGGTGATGAACCTGGTCTCGCTGCTGATCGCGCCCGCCGTGGTGGCGTGGAGCGTCGGCGACGACCGCAACGTCGGCCTGCGGGTCGGCGTCGCGCTGGTCGCGACGCTGATCATCGTGGCGTCGGTGGTGTTCAGCAAGCGCAAGGGCATCGCGATGGACAGCTCCGACGCCGACGGCAACACCGGCGCGGGCAGCACCGACCACCGGCCGGAGACGGTCAACGCCTGACCATCAACGGCTCCAGGGTCCCCGGTCGACGTACGTGTCGGCCGGGGACCCCGCCCATCCGGACCGGTGCCACACCTGGCCGAAGGTCGTACGCTGCAACGCATGCGTACGTGCCGGGCGTCTGCCGCCGGAAAGTTCACGGTGGTCCTGGCCACGATCGTCGTCGTGCTCGCCGGCTGCGGAGGCGGCCCCAGCCCGCGGGCCTGGGCGGCCACGGTCTGCGGCGCGCTCACCCCGTGGCGTTCCGAGATCAGCAAGTTGACCAGCAGCACGGACGAGCAGATGACCGCGCAGACCACGCCGGCGCAGGCCAAGGAGAACCTGGTGCGGCTCTTCGGTGGGGCCGAGCAGGCCAGCGAGACCGCGCGCCGCAAGGTGGAGCAGGCCGGCGTGCCGGAGACCGACAACGGTGAGGCCATCTCCGCGGGCTTCCGCAACTCGCTGGAGAAGATGCGGGACGCCTACGGCCGCGCCCGGGACACCATCGACGGCTTGAGCACCACCGAGCCGGCCACCTTCTACGACGGCGTGCGGGCCGCCGTCGACACGCTCAACAAGGAGTACGACGCCAGCGCCCTGGACACCAGTCAGCTCAACTCCGAGGAGCTGAAACAAGCCTTCGACGAGGTGCCGGAGTGTCGCTGAGCGGGTTCGGTGACACTCCGGGGGCGCAGCCGCCCCCGGCGCTGTTCCCCGCGCCCGAGCCCGACGTGTCCGTGCCCGCGCGACGGCGTGGGACTCCGGCCCACCCTGACCCACCGGTCCCGGCCGACGACGCCGGTCGGCAACTGGTCTTCTTCGGCGCCGATGCGGCCGAGCCGACGGTCGCCGACCTGGCCGGACTGCTCGCCGGGCCGGGTGAGGTGGTGCGGATGGGCGGCACCGCGCGCCTCTCCGTGCGGGTGGACGCCGCCTGGCGGGTGCACGTGCTCGTCGCCGAGCTGGGGCAGCGCGGGCTCGCGGCGAGCTGGGAGCCGACCGGGGACGAGCGACACGCCGTCCGTACGTCGTACACCCGGGTCTTGAAACCGCTCGCAGCCGCGTGGCTGCACGGCCCGGCGAAACGCCCACCGGCCACCTTCCATCTCACCGGGCGGCGGCTGCGGCTCTGGCTCGCGGCCGCCGGGACGCCGGAGCCGCCCGGCGGTTTCCTGCTGCGGCTCGGTGAGAGCGACCAGGAGTGCTGGGAACCGGTGGGCGCGGCACTCGCCGCCGTCGGGCTGGCCGGCACGCTGCTCGGCCCGGACGAGGACGGCCCGGCGTACCGGATCACCGGCCGCCGCCGACCCGCGTCGATCATGGACTTGTGGTGGGCGTTTTAACCCCGCAAGAGCATTACGTCCACCACCACAACTCCATGATCGACACGGGGGG
>NZ_WBKR01000162.1 GCF_008868155.1 Micromonospora sp. ALFpr18c | reverse complement strand
ATTCCAGACCCTCAGCCAGGCCACGGGAGATCTCCTCACGATCGGTCAAGGTCAACATGTTGCGCACAGCGGGAATCCTGTCCCACCGACCCACCAAGATCAAATGCTACGACCGCCTGAACTCGCCGCCATCAGAGAAATGTCCTCTTCCCGATCAGACGACGCCCGTACGAGAAACCGCGCGAAAATTGTTGCCGCCTGACCTGGAAAGACCTCTCGTCATGCCCAGTCGCGACAGCAGCCATATCAGCACATCGAATTAAGGGGCCGCAACCCATCTCCGAGGATTGCCCTTCCGCGATGCACATCGCGTCGTCGGGACACTCCTTCTTCGTGACACCGGCGTCCACAAGAGCGGCACGACGGCGGGGCTTCACACCCGAGCCGGTACCGGCCGCCGACGATTGATCAACCAGACGACGAGTCCGGCACAGGGCACGGTCACCATGGCGTAGATGACGCCCGGTATGGCGATCTCCGAACTGCCGAGCATGCCGGGGTCCAGCGCAATGGTGACGGCGAGCCCGCTGTTGTGCACACCGACGTCCATGCCCACCGCCACGGCCCGCGGTCCGTCGACCCCGAACAGGCGGGGCACCGCGTAGCCCAGGGTGAGACTGAGCAGGCAGAACAGCGTGGCGGCCAGCCCGACCCGGCCGAACTGGGCGACAAGTTGGTCCCGTTCGCGTAACACCGTGGCCACGGCGATGAGTACGAGGAACACGACCGACACCACCCGGATCAGCGGGTCGAGCCGACGTGCGACGTCGGCGCTGCGAGCGCGTACGGCCAGCCCCGCCACCACCGGCAGCAGGATGACCAGCAGTAGACGGGTGACCTCGGCGGCGCCGAGGCCGGCGCGGCCGGCGTCGGCGGGCTGGAAGTATGCCAGCGCGAGATTCACGATCACCGGCAGAGTCACCACCGACAGCACGGTGTTCACCGCCGTCATCGTGATGTTCAGGGCGACGTCGCCCCGGGCCAGGTGGCTGAACAGGCTCGCGGTCGTGCCTCCCGGTGAAGCGGCGATCAGCATCATGCCGACGGCCAGTTCGGGCGGCAGGTCGAGGACGACGACCAGCCCGAAGCACAGCACCGGCAGGACGAGCAGCTGGCAGACAAGCCCACAGACAAGCGCCCTGGGCCGGCGTAACGCGGAAGTGAAGTCGCCCAGGGTCAGCGTGGTGCCGAGCCCGAACATCAGCACGGCGATGACAAGCGGCAGCAGAACCCCGGCCAGCGGTGGCAGGGTCATGGTTCACCTCCGGTGATTATCTCTGACGTGATCGGCTCATCGGAGACTGACGCATGTTCTTGCCGTTGAGAAGCCCTACGATCCGCACCTTCCGCATCAACATTCGTAGCGCCAATGTTGACATCGGCAACCTTGCCGGCCCCGAATAATCGCCGGTAGGGTCGTGAGAGCCGAGGAGCCGGACAACCATTCACGGTGACATCCCGGCAGGAGCCATCCTCATTCATCCGTGTGCCGGAAAAGCGGGCGACGCGGGCCGGATAATGATTTGGAAGGAACCCGCTGAACACATGGTGACCATCGAGGTCGGAATCGGCCGGGGATCCCACGCGCTGTACTCCGAGATGCGCCGCTCGGTTGAGGAGGCGCTGACCGCCTTCTTCGCCGACAAGGCCCGGCTCGCTGCCGGGTCTGGACTGACCGACGTGGTGCACGCGCTGCGCGATTACGTCTTGGCTGGCGGCAAGCGTCTACGACCGCTGCTGTGCCTCTGCGGGTGGCAGGCAGCGGGCGGCAGGCCGCAACACCCGGCCGCAGTGGCCGTCGCCGCGTCCCTCGAGCTCTTTCACGCCTTCGCGCTCATCCACGACGACATCGTCGACAACGCGGCGGTACGCCGTGGGCATCCCTGCCTGCACGTCACGCTCGTGGGGCACGGTCGAAGCGACGATCCGGCCCGCAACATACGGTTTGGCCTGGACAGCGCCATCCTGCTCGGCGATCTGGCCATGGTCTGGTCCGACGAGATGCTGCACTCCAGCGGCGTGAGCCCGGTCCAGATGCGGGCGGTGCGCCCCATCCTCGACCAGATGCGGACCGAACTGATGTTCGGCCAGTACCACGACCTGTTGAGCAGCCACAGCCCGCCCGATGTCACCACCGCCCTCACGGTGGCCAGCTACAAGAGTGGCCGGTACACCGTGCAGAGGCCGTTGCAGATCGGCGCGGCGCTGGCGGGTGCCGACGAGTCGCTGCTCGCCGCGTGCACGGCGTTCGCGCTGCCCATCGGCGAGGCGTTTCAGCTCCGGGATGACCTGCTCGGCATCTTCGGGGACTCGAACAACACCGGCAAGTCCACCTTGGACGATCTTCGCGAAGGCAAGGGCACGGTGTTGCTGGCGATCGCACTGCGCGACGCCGATCGCGGGCAGCGGGCCGACCTGACGGATCTGGTCGGCGATCCGAACCTCGATGAGGACGGTGCCGAGACCGCCCGCCGCATCCTGCTCGCCACGGGTGCGCCGGCGAAGGTCGAGCGCATGATCGAAGAACGACTTCGTGAGGGCCTGGCCGTGCTCGAAGGCTCCGACTTCCACCCGCAGGCGAAGGCCGCGCTACGCGATCTCGCTCGGGCGGCGACGGTGAGGTCGGCATGAGCATCACGCCGTACGCCACGACGACGACCTTGGCGGACACGCTGCTCCGCGAGGCGGCCGCCGACGACTGGGCCCTGATCAGCCCATCGGTGTACGAGTGCGGCCGGGTCGTCTCGAACGCGCCGTGGCTGGACGGGCACCCGGCCCGGATGCGGTTCCTGCTCGCCGAGCAGGCCGCCGACGGCGGCTGGGGAGTGGCGGGCTTCCGGCTGGTGACCAGCCTGAGCGCCACCGAGGCAGTGCTCACGGCCCATCGTCGCGGCCTGCCTGAGGATCGGGAGCTGCCCGCCGACGCACTGGCCGCGAGCGCCAGCGCGGGTGTTCGAGCCCTGCGCACGTGGCTCGATCACGAGACCCCACTGCCAGACCTGGTCGCCATCGAGGTACTGGTGCCCCGGCTGATCGACCTGATCAATGGGCATCTGCGGCAACTCGACCAGGCCGCCGACCCGGCACTGGCCGAGCTGGTCCGCGGCGGCCCACTCCGTACGCCCGCCGCGACCGCGCCGGAGATGCTCGTCCGGCTCCGGGGCGCGACGGCTTCGGGACACCCGGTGCCGCCGAAGCTCTGGCACAGCTGGGAGATCATCGGGTCGGACCTGCCGGAGGACCCGGCCGTGGTTCCGGTGTCCGGCAGTGTCGGCTGTTCACCCGCGGCCACCGCGGCCTGGTTGCGTACGCGCCCCGAGCCATCCCACCCGTCCCTGCGCTATCTCAACGCGGTGCAGTCCCGCTCGGGCGGACTCTTTCCCGTCGGCGCGCCGATGCCGCACTTCGAACGCTCATGGATCATCAACCTGTTTCACGTGCACGGCGTGGCATGCCAGATCCCCGAGTCCGTGCTGAGTTCGCTGGAGTCGGCGCTGGGGGACGACGGCATCGCAGCCGGGGACGGTCTCCCGGTGGACGCGGACGACACGGCGTCGGTGCTGTGGGCGTTGGACGTGCACGGCCGGGTCCACGACCTGGACCCTCTGCTGGGCTACTACGACGGCACCCGGTTCTTCACCTACCCGGAGGAACGCACTCCGTCGCCGACCGCGAACGCGCATGCCCTGGAGGCGCTGGGGCAGCGCATCTCACGTAGGGCCGGGGACGCGGGCCGGTACGAAGCTCCGGCGCGGGCCGCTCGGGACTGGTTGATCGGCGCGCAGTCGAGCGATGGGAGCTGGACCGACAAGTGGCACGGCTCCCCCTTCTACGCCACGGCGACCAGCGTCAACGCCCTGGCCACCTACGGAGGCCCGCAGGCCCGGCCGACCATCGAACGAGCCGTCGAGTGGATCCTCGACACGCGGCAGGGCGACCGGTGGGGGCACGGTCGCGGGACCGAGGAGGAGACCGCGTACGCGGCCTGGATCCTGGGCCTGAGCGACTCCGTGGAGAACCGCGCGGACATCCGGTCGGGCCTGGCTGCGGCGCGCGACACGCTGATCGGCGCTGAGGTGACCGAGCGCACGCCCGCGCTCTGGATCGGCAAGGACGTCTACACCCCGGTACGGATCGTCCGGGCGACCTGCCTCGCGGTCCTGCACAGTCTGAACAGGAACGACCATGGAAACTGAGACCCTGCTGCTACCGTGCCCGTTTCCCGAACGGTCGCATCCCGGCGCGGCCCTTGCCGCCGACCACGTCCGGCGGGTCGCTGCCGAGATCGAACTGACGGGCCCGTCCAGTGCGAAGGTGCTGCACGGGATCGCCCTGGGCGAGGCCGCGGCCCTCACCTATCCGGACACGGACCAGGAGCGTTTGCAGGTCGCCACGCTCTGGATCGCCTTTCTGGTCCTGTTCGACGACGCGTGGAGCGATCTCGTGGAGATCGACGGGGATTGGCGCCGACGAGTGCTTGCTGAGCACGCCCTCATCCACGAGGTGTTGGATGGGCGGCCGGGCGGGACCGCGGACGGACCCCTGGTACGGCTGCTCAGGCGGATCCTCGACGAGATCGAGCACCTCGACCCGGGCTTCGACACGTCCCGCCTGCGGGCGGAGATCCGCAACTATCTCGCCGCGACGCTGTGGGAGGTGGATCTCCGCAGCCGGGGCCGGATCCCCGACCTGTCGTCCTACCTGTTCATGCGCCGGGTGTTCAGCACCATGACGGTGCAGGTGGAACTGGACTACTTCGTCGACCGGCTCCACCTGCCTGAGTCCGTTCGGCAGCACCCGTGCCTGCGGCTGGTGGACGCCGCCGTCGCCGACTACGGGTGCATAGCCAACGACCTCTATTCCCTCGACGCGGAGCGCCGGGCCGGAGTCACCTCGAACATCGTGATCATCCTGGAGCACGAGTACGGCTGGACCGAGGAGCGGGCCACGGCGCACGCCGGGCGCCTGGCCGAGCAGGCACTGCTCACCTTCCAGGAGGTCAGCGAGGACCCCGGGCGCTTCGGGCTGCCAGACAGCGAGGCCGTACGGCGCTACCTCCACCACTACGAGTCGTTCATGTCGGCCGCAGTCCGTTGGCCAGCGCGTTCGGCGCGTTACCGCAGCCAGAGCTGATCGGGCCACCTCGTCGGTGGTCATCGCGAAAGGCAGGTATTTCCGTGTCCGCCACCATGCACAAGTCGGGACAATCGCCTCGGCCACCCCGCCTCCCGGCAGGACTGCCCCTCATCGGTCACGGCCTCCAGTTGCTCCGGCGGCGGCTGGAGTTTCTCCAGGAGGCTCGCCGTTACGGACCGGTGGTACGCGTCGGGCTCGGCCCCTCCACCGCCTATCTGGTCAACGACCACACCCTGCTGCATCAGATGTTGGTGAAGGACGCCGCGCTGTTCCCCCGTGGCATCCACTTCCGCAAGGCACGCGCGGTGGCCGGCGACGGGATCATCACCGCCGAGGGCCCCGCGCACCGCCGACAGCGCCGCCTGGTGCTGCCGGCCTTCAGCCGGAAGCGGGTGCACGGGTACAGCGACGTGATGCGCCAGATCGCCAAGGAGCGGATCTCGTCATGGCCGGAGGACGAGCCGATCGAACTCAAGCCGGAGTTCGTTTCGTTGGCCACGACGATCGGCACCCGAACCCTCTTCTCGACCGATCTGGGCGCCGCCGCCGTATCGGTCATCGAACGAGCACTGCCCGTGCTGACCCGCGGCGTCAGTCTGCGCGCCATGGATCCCACCGGGCTGGTGGAACACCTGCCGCTGCCGGCGAACCGTCGCTTCGAGGTCACCATGCGGGAGCTTCACCAGGTGATCGACGGGATCATCGCCTCCTACCGGGGGGCGGAGCAGCAGGGCGACGACCTGCTCTCGTTGCTGATGGTGGCGACGGACGAGGGGTCGGGTCAGGGAATGACCGACCTTCAACTGCGCGACGAGGTGATCAGCATCCTGCTCTCCTCGGCCGAGACGACAGCGCTGACCATGAGCTGGGCGTGTCACGAGCTGGGCCAGCATCCCGAGGTGTTCCGCGCGCTGCGGGAGGAGGTCGACCGGGTCCTGCCCGACGGCGAAGCCCCCCGGCACGAGCAACTGGCCGATCTTGAACTGACCCGCCGGGTGGTGAAGGAGACGCTGCGGCTGTATCCCCCGACGTACTTCCTTTCCCGCAGCGCCACGGCGGATGTCCGCCTGGGCGACCACCTCATCCCCCGCGGCAGCACGGTGTTGTACTCCTTCTACTCGCAACACCGCGACCCGACGCTGTTCCGTGACCCGAACAACTTCGATCCGGACCGGTGGCTGCCGGAGCGCGCCGCGGACGTCACCGTTGAGGCGTACATGCCCTTCGGCGAGGGTGCGCACCGTTGCGTGGGTGAGGGATTCGCCTGGGCCGAGGCCATGACCTCACTCGCCATCATCGTGGCCCAGCGCGACCTGCGGCCGGTGAATGGCGCCGCCGTGCGGCCGACCGGAACGGTCACGCTGATGCCCCGCGGCCTGTCGATGGTGCTGCCGAGGCGGACGACATGAGCGTGGACCGCAGGGTGATGGTGGACCGCGTCGCCTGCATCGGCGCTGGACAGTGCGTGATGCACGCGCCGGACGTCTTCGACCAGGACCTGGACGGCGTAGTCATGATCAGGACCACCGAGGCCGACGGCGAGGTGTGGGAGGACGTCCTCGAGGCGGCGACCCGGTGCCCGGTGAAGGCCATCACACTGCCGGGCGCATGAGCCAGAGAGGGGGAGATCCGTGCTGACGGATATCCACACGCCACAGGACCTCAAGGAGTTGACCCCTGCGGCGCTCGCCGTGTTGAGCGCGGAGATCCGCGACTTTCTGGTGACGGCGGTTTCCCGAACCGGTGGTCACCTCGGTCCGAACCTCGGTGTCGTCGAACTGACGATCGCGCTGCACAGGGTTTTCGACTCTCCGCACGACTCCCTTCTCTGGGACACCGGACACCAGGCGTACGTGCACAAGCTGCTCACGGGCCGGCAGGACTTCTCCCGGCTGCGGCAGCGCGGTGGCTTGTCCGGGTACCCGAGTCGCGAGGAGTCCGACCACGATCTCATCGAGAACTCGCACGCCTCGACGGCGCTCTCCTACGCCGACGGCATCGCCCGTGCACGGCAGATACTCGGCGTACGGGACCGCAGTGTCGTCGCGGTGGTGGGCGACGGTGCCCTCACGGGCGGGATGGCCTGGGAGGCGCTCAACAACATCGCGGGTGCCACCGACCGCCCGGTCGTCATCGTGGTCAACGACAACGGCCGTTCGTACGCGCCGACCATCGGCGGCCTCGCACGGCATCTGTCCGGTCTGCGCAGCCGCTCCCAGCTCGAAGGGACGTCACCACTCGACGAGCCGGTCATCTTCGCGCAGCTGGGCATGCACTACATCGGGCCGATCGACGGTCACGACATCGCCGCCCTGGAGGAGGCGCTGACCACGGCGAGGTCCCTCGGTGCGCCTGTGGTCGTGCACTGCGTGACCCGCAAGGGCTACGGGTACCCGCTGGCCGAGAACGACGACCGGGACTGCTTCCATGGCATCGGAGTGATCGACTCATTGACCGGACGACAGCTGAGTGCCCTCTCGGCGCCGAGTTGGACCTCGGTCCTCGGCGACGAACTGGTCCAGATCGGCGCCGAGCGTCCCGACGTGGTCGCGGTGACCGCAGCCATGCTGCAACCGGTCGGCCTGCAACCCTTCGCGGAGAAGTTCGCGGACCGCGTCATCGACGTGGGCATCGCCGAACAGCACGCGGCCACCTGCGCCGCCGGGCTGGCCCTGACCGGGTTACACCCGGTCGTCGCCATGTACGCGACGTTCCTCAACCGTGCGTTCGACCAGTTGCTGATGGACGTCGCCCTGCACCGAGCAGGCGTGACGTTCGTCCTGGACCGCGCCGGGATCACCGGCGACGACGGGCCCAGTCACAACGGCATGTGGGACCTGTCGGTACTGCACGTCGTGCCGGGCCTGCGGATCGCCGCACCGCGCGACGGAACCCGGCTACGGGCGCTGCTGCGCGAGGCGGTGGCGGTCGCGGACGCACCCACGGTCGTCCGCTTCCCCAAGGGCGCCGTGGCGCAGGACATCGCCGCCATCGAGCACATCGACGGGCTCGACATCATCGGTCGATTCGGGTCCGGTCAGGACCTGCTGCTGATCGCGGTCGGGGCGATGGCCGAGCCCTGCGTCGATGCCGCCAGGCAGCTGGCCGACCAGGAGATCGGGGTGACCGTCGTCGACCCACGGTGGGTGCGACCGATCAACCCCGCGCTGCTGGACCTCGCCCGGACGCACCGGTTGGTCGCCACCGTCGAGGACAGCCTGAAGGTGGCCGGGGTTGGTGCCGCATTCGCGCAGGCGGCGACCGACCAGGGCATCGAGGCGCCGTGTCTGACCTTCGGCATCCCCACGACCTTCCTGACGGTGGCGTCACGGTCACACCTGCTCGACGAGATCGGGTTGACCTCGGAAGGGCTGGTCACGAGGCTTCGGCGACTCGTCGCCGACCGGCTGTTGGTTCAGTAGAGGGGCGATGCGGAGATGGACGTCAGACAAAAAAGAGTCCTACTGGCCAACCCCCGAGGCTACTGCGCCGGGGTGGAGCGTGCGGTGCAGACCGTGGAGCAGGCGCTCGAGCTGTACGGCCCACCGATCTACGTGCGCAAGGAGATCGTCCACAACCGACACGTCGTCCAGGCACTGATGGCGCAGGGGGTCGTCTTCGTCGAGGAGAACGAGGAGGTACCGAGCGGAGCGACCGTGATCTTCTCCGCGCACGGGGTGGCGCCGGACGTACACGATTCCGCCTCCGCGCGGTCGTTGCGGGTGATCGACGCCACCTGCCCCCTGGTGACCAAGGTGCACAACGAGGCGCGCTGGTTCGCGTCCGAGGACTACGACATCCTGCTCATCGGCCATCAGGGCCATGAGGAGGTGCTGGGCACCGCGGGCGAGGCCCCCACCCACATCCAGGTCGTCGACACCCCTGACGATGTCGACGCGGTGACGGTACGTGACCCGGGCCGGGTGGTCTGGCTCTCGCAGACCACATTGTCGGTCGACGAGACCCAGCAGACGGTGGAGCGGCTTCGCGAACGTTTCCCGTCGCTGAAGTCGCCACCGAGCGATGACATCTGCTACGCCACGCAGAACCGGCAGGAGGCCGTCAAGGCCATGGCCGCCGAGTGCGATGTGATCATCGTGGTCGGCTCGCTCAACTCGTCCAACTCCCAACGACTGCGTGAGGTCGCGTTGGAGGCGGGGGCGGGCGCCGCGCACCTGGTCGACTTCGCGCACGAGATCTCGCCGGAGTGGTTGCGGGACGCCTGGACAGTCGGCCTCACCGCTGGCGCGTCCGTCCCGAACGAGCTGGTGCAGGACGCACTCGAGTGGTTGCGCGCCCGGGGCTTCGGCGCTGTCGAGAATGTCACGACCGCGGTGGAGAACACGGTCTTCGCGTTACCGCAGGAACTGCGTGCGGCGCTACGCCCAGGCGTCGAGCGGGGGGCCTGAAGTGACCGCTGTCAGTCTCGGTATGCCCGCCGTGCCGCCCCCGCCGCTCGCTCCCCGTCGGGCCAGTCGCCAGATCATGGTCGGCTCGGTGCCGGTCGGCGGCGGTGCTCCGGTGTCGGTGCAGTCGATGACCACCACCCTCACCTCCGACGTCAACGCCACCCTCCAGCAGATCGCCGAGCTGACCGCGTCCGGCTGCCAGATCGTGCGGGTGGCCGTGCCGTCCCAGGACGACGTCGAGGCGCTGCCCGCGATCGCCAAGAAGTCGCAGATCCCGGTGATCGCCGACATCCACTTCCAGCCCAAGTACGTCTTCGCCGCGATCGACGCCGGCTGCGCGGCCGTCCGGGTCAACCCGGGCAACATCCGCCAGTTCGACGACAAGGTCAAGGAGATCGCTCGCGCTGCCGGTGCGGCGAGGGTGCCCATCCGGATCGGCGTCAACGCCGGTTCGCTGGACAAGCGGCTGCTCGCCAAGTACGGCAAGGCCACCGCCGAGGCGCTCGTCGAGTCGGCGCTGTGGGAGTGCTCGCTGTTCGAGGAGCACGGCTTCCGCGACATCAAGATCTCGGTCAAGCACAACGACCCGGTCGTGATGATCCGGGCGTACCGGCAGCTCGCCGAGCAGTGCGACTACCCGCTGCACCTCGGCGTCACCGAGGCCGGCCCGGCGTTCCAGGGCACCATCAAGTCGGCGGTCGCCTTCGGCGCCCTGCTCGCCGAGGGCATCGGCGACACCATCCGGGTGTCGCTGTCCGCCCCGCCGGTCGAGGAGATCAAGGTCGGCAACCAGATCCTGGAGTCCCTCGGGCTGCGTGAGCGCGGCCTGGAGATCGTCTCCTGCCCGTCCTGCGGGCGGGCGCAGGTGGACGTCTACAAGCTCGCCGAGGAGGTCACCGCCGGCCTGGAAGGGCTGCCGGTGCCGCTGCGGGTGGCCGTCATGGGCTGCGTCGTCAACGGCCCGGGCGAGGCCCGCGAGGCCGACCTCGGCGTCGCCTCCGGCAACGGCAAGGGCCAGATCTTCGTCAAGGGGCAGGTCGTCAAGACCGTGCCCGAGTCGCAGATCGTCGAGACGCTGATCGAGGAGGCGCTGCGCATCGCCGACGAGATGGGCGTCGCAATACCAATCGACTGACCACCCGAGGAGAGAACCATGGCATCGTCAATCAACACCCTTTCGCCCCTGGACCAGCCCTGGTCCGACCCGATCGACGCCGAGGAACTCATCGAAGCGGCCATGGACTGGCACTTCGACCCGAGCACCGGCTCGACCTTCTGGCTGGAGCGGGCCAAGAGCTTCGAGTTCGACCCTCGGAAGGACGTCCGGTCCATCGCGGATCTGACGCTCTTCCCGAACATCGTGGACGAGCTGCGTGACGTACCGATCCGGGACCTCATCCCGCGCGGCTACGGGAACAACTACCAGCAGCCGCTCATCGCCGAGAGTGGCGGGACGACCGGGCCGCCGAAACGCTTGATGTGGATGGCCGAGACCCTGGAGCAGGCTACGGCCTGGCATGCCGCCGGCCTCGCCCAGCACGGCGCGTTTCGGCGCGGCGGAGACTGGCTCTGCATGGGGCCCACCGATCCGCACATGGCGGGCCATCTGATCCGCGCCACCGCGGCCAAGTTCGACGCGATGTGCTTCCTGCTCGACCTTGACCCCCGCTGGGTGAAGCGGTTGATCGAGCGCGGCGCGAACGACGAGGTCGCGCTCTACGTCGAACACGTCGTCGACCAGGCCGAATGGATCCTGCGCAGTCAGGACATCTCGGTGTTCTACAGCACCCCGCCACTGCTCGACGCGCTCTGCCGACGCGGCGACATGGTGGACCTGATCAACGAGCGGGTCGACGTGATCGGCTGGGGCGGCACGAAGATGGACACCGAGGTACGCAACCGCTATCAGCGTGAGGTCTTCCCCGGCGTCAAGTTCATCGGCGGCTACGCCAGCACGATGATCGTCGGCGGCATCGTCGAACGCGCCAATGGCATCGAAGGGGACTCACCGGTCTTCGACCCGCCCTCGCCGGTGACGATGTTCTCGGTGATCGACCCGGCCACCGGCACGAGCGTCCCGTACGGGCAGCGCGGCCAGGTACTCCAGCACCACATCAGCCGTGGTCTGCTCCTGCCCAACAACCTGGAGCGTGACTCGGCGATCCGGATGCCGCATCCCCGCAACAGCGGCGGTGACTCGATCGCCGATGTGCAACCGGTCACCCAGTTCTCCGGCAAGCCGGTTGTCGAGGGCGTGTACTGACATGGCGGAGAGCATCGGCTGGCTGCTGCGCGACATGCGAAAGGCCCGCAGCGGTGGTGCGGGCGCCGTCGCGCGGCGCCAGCGCGACCGACTCGCGAGAGTGGTGTCGCACGCGCGTGCCCACTCTCCCTATTACCGCGAGCTCTACCGAGGGCTGCCGGAAGCGGTCTACGACACCAAGCTCCTGCCGGTCACCGACAAGCGGAAGCTGATGGCTGACTTCGACAACTGGTGCACAGACCGGCGGGTCACCCTCGAACGAGCCCGCTCGTTCATCGACGACCCGACCCAGGTCGGCCGGCCCTTCCTCGACCGGTATCGGGTGGGCACAAGCTCGGGTAGCAGCGGCATCCGCGGCATCTTCCTCTTCGACGACCGAAGCACCGCCGTCACCAGCGCGATGGCTCTTCGCGGGTTCGGGCGGTGGCTCCGTTGGCGGGACGCCTCCCGGATCGTCGGAAGCGGGGCCCGGGTCGCCTCGATCCTCGCTACCGGCGGGCACTTCGGATCCTCGACGGTGCTGCCGCGGCGAGGCGACGGCAGCCGGATCGGCGAGCGGCGGCTCCGGGTCTTCTCGGTGTTCTCACCGCTGCCGCAGCTGGTCGCCGAACTGAACGACTTCCGTCCGGCTGTCCTGATCGGCTACGCGGGACAACTCGCCCTGCTCGCCGGCGAGCAGGAGGCCGGCCGGCTGCGGATCCGACCGACCCTGGTGGTGCTGGGCGCGGAGGGCCTGTCGCAGCCGGGGTACGAGCGGATCGCCTCGGTGTTCCGGGCGCGCATCGGTAACGGCTACGGCGCCTGTGAGTTCATGTCGACAGCCGCCAGCTGCCCGCAGAACTGGCTGCACGTCAACAGCGACTGGGTGATCGTCGAGCCGGTCGACCGCGACCATCGCCCGGTTGCGCCCGGAGAGGCGTCGCACACCGTGCTGATCACGAACCTGGCCAACGAGATCCAGCCAATCCTGCGCTACGACCTTGGTGACTCCCTGTTCGTACGTCCGGATCCCTGCCCCTGCGGTGATCCGTTCCCGGCGATCCGGGCTCGCGGTCGGGCCAGTGAAGCGCTGGTGTTCGACGACGGGCGTGGCAACCAGGTGCCGGTCGCCCCGGTCGCGCTGGCCGGTGTCATCGACCGCGCTCCGGGGTTGGAGTTGGCGCAGGTGCACCAGACCTCGCCGAGCCAGCTCAGCGTGCGGCTACGGGCGACACACCACGCCGACCTCGAGGAGCTCTGGCGGGTCGTGTACGCCGAGATCCAGACGTTCCTGCATGCCCATCAACTCGACGGCATCAGTGTGACGCGCAGCGACGAGGCACCCGAACAGTCCACTGGCGGAAAGTATCGCCTGATCATCCCATTCGCCGGGGCGCCGGACAGGTCGGAGTTGGCGAGGGCGCAGGAGAGCGAGTTCAGATGACCCACACATCGTTGGCCGACCAGACCGTGGAAGACCGGGTCGGCCTCGGCACGTACGTCCTGTCCGCAGCGGAGGCCGAAGAGGTCGCGCTGGTCGTGGACCAGTTCCGGCGCCGGGTGTCCGAGGTCGACCGGCCGGAGACGGTGACCGTCGCGCACCTGCTCCACGGGCGTCTACCCGAAGGGCTGCTGCGGGCGGTCGAGAACTTCCGTCGCTACGGCAGCTCGCATGGGGTGCTGACCATCCGGAACCTTCCCCTGCCGGCGGATCTGCCCCCCACCCCCCGCAGCGCCAATTCGGTGGCAGTGGACTGCACGCCGTCCGCCGCCCTGTTGCTGCTGCTGATGTCCCGGATGGGGGACCCGATCTCGTATGTCGAGGAAAAGCACGGTTCGCTGATCCACGACATCTGTCCCATACCCGGTGAGGAGGACCAACAGCAGAACACCGGAGCGGTCTACTTCAAGCTGCACACCGAGAACGCCTTCCACGCCAGCCGGCCGGACTTCCTCGGCCTGCTCTGCCTGCGACCCGACCACGAACGTCGCGCGTCCTCCATCACCAGCTCGATCACCGAGGCCGTCCGGCTGCTCAGCCCGGCCGACGAGGCCGTGCTCCGAGAACCACGATTCCGTACCCGTCTGGCTCCGTCGTTCTGTCGCGGCCAGGTCCACCGGCCGTACCTCGAGCCGGCGGCCGTTCTCACCGGCAGTGCGAGCTTTCCCCTGCTCACCGTCGACTTCGACGACACCGCACCGGGCGACCCGCAGAGCGCTGCGGCACTGGACGCCCTGCACGAGGCGCTGCAGGCTGTCCGACGCGAAGCCATCCTGGTCCAAGGCGACCTGGCCATCATCGACAATTCGACAACTGTCCACGGACGGGGTGAGTTCACACCCCGTTACGACGGTGCGGACCGTTGGCTGCAACGGCTCTTCGTGGTGCGGTCCCTGCGTAGCTCCCTCGATCTTCTGGATCGCGCCGACGGCTACCGGTGCAGGGCCCTGGCCGTGCCGTGACCCCCACCTGCGGAGGGGTTGGCCTCCGGGTGCGTGCGCCGGGGCGAGTAGAAGCGGGAGCGGTACGCCACCACCACCGCCTCGCCGCGGCTGCGCACCCTCAACTTGCGCAGGATCCTGGATACGTACGCTCGTACGGTCGCGGTGGTGACCGACATCGCCTCGGCGATCTCCCCAGTGGACTCACCACCGGCGAGCCGCTGGAGCGTCTCCCGTTCCCTCGGCAGCAGGGCTCGGATCACGTCGGAGCGGCTGGGACCGTCATAGCCGTTGTCGAAGCAGTCGGCCAGGTAGCCGATCATCTGCCGGGCCAGGGGGGCCGAGACGAAGGCGTTTCCGGCCTCGGCGGCCCCCAGTGCCTGGGGCAGGTCATTGGGCAGGCGGTCCCGCAGCACGTAACCGCTGGCGCCTCCACTCATGCCGTGCCATACGCTCGACCCGCTGCCGCCGATGGCGACCACCACCAGCGCGGCCTCCGTCCGGTCGATCAGCTCACCCACCGTCTGCGGGCCCTCGGCCAACAGGGTGCTGGACAGCACGAGGACGTCCGGGCGGCGCTGCCGGACCGAATCGGTCGCCTGCCCCAGGCTTTCGCCCTCGCCAACGACGTCGTGGTCGGTCAGATTGTCCACCACCTTGCGGATCAACCTACTACGGCAGCCGCCATTTGCTAGTCCTGCATTCCGCACGTGGGTGATCGTGGGCGGGTTTCGGCGCGGCGGGTTGGTGGTGAGGGTGGCTGATGGCAGCGTGCCGGGCTGTGAGACAGCGTGCGCGGTTCGGGTTGCCGTCGGTGGAGAAGGCGTTGGGGTCGTTGCCGTTGGTCGCGGCGTTCGGTTCTCGGCTGCGGATTCGTGACGTTATCGACGGGTTGTGTCCGGTTGATGA
>NZ_WBKR01000161.1 GCF_008868155.1 Micromonospora sp. ALFpr18c | reverse complement strand
CGCGACCAGCGGCAACCCACACACCATCCCTCAACCCACACCCCTACAACTCCATCTCCTCGAACTCCTCGACATCGACCCACTCGAGTGGTGTTGACAATCAGCCACGTGCGGAATGCAGGGCTAGCCGATCCCCGGTGGCAGGCAATACTCTTCGGTAACCACTATGACGTGACCCCCGTCACGCCACCACCCCCGAAGGCGGCTACAGCGATGGCTCTCGATGTACCGTACCGCTCCATCCCGGACATGTTCCTCAAGCGCGTGGCGGCCACCCCCGACCGGCACGCGTTCGCGTCTCCGAACTCCGACGACTCGGGCCCCAGCTGGCTCACCTGGGCGCAGGTCGGCCAGCGCGCCAAGGCGGTCGCCGCCGGCCTGCACGGCCTGGGCATCGGCCTGGAGGACCCGGTCGCGATCCTCGCCAACACCCGGTTGGAGTGGGTGATCGCCGACCTGGGCATCATGTGCGCGAGCGGCGCCACCACCACCGTCTACCCGACCACCGAGCCGGCGGACGCGACGTTCATCATCGCCGACTCCGGGTCGAAGGTGCTGTTCGCGGAGAACCCGGCCCAGGCGGCCAAGATCGCCGGCGCGACCCTGCCCGCGCTCACCCACGTGGTGCTCCTCGACGGCGCCGTCGACCCGACCGCCGCGGTTGCCCAGTTGACGCTCGCCGAGCTGGAGGAGCGCGGCGCCCAGGCGTTGGCCGCCGAGCCGGAGCTGATCGACATGCTCGTGGCCGGCATCGGCCCGGACCACCTGGCCACCCTGATCTACACGTCCGGCACCACCGGCCAGCCCAAGGGCGTCGAGCTGCTGCACGGCGGCTGGTGCTGGGAGGCGGTGGCGCAGGCGGAGGTCGGGCTGCTACGCGACGACGACCTGCAGTACCTGTGGCTGCCGCTGGCCCACTCGTTCGGCAAGACCCTGCTCTGCGGCGCCATCCACGTCGGCCTGCCCACCTACGTCGACGGTCGGGTCGACAAGCTGGTCGAGCTCCTCTCGGTCATCCGTCCGACGTTGATGTGCGGCGCACCCCGCGTGTTCGAGAAGGTCTACAACAAGGCCGTGACCACCGCGCAGGGCGCCGGCGGCTCGAAGGCGAAGATCTTCAGCTGGGCGGTTGGCGTCGGCAAGGAGAAGGTCACCCTGGAGCAGGCCGGCAAGCCGGTTCCGGCCGGGCTGAAGCTGCGCTACGGGCTGGCCGAGAAGCTGGTGTTCAGCAAGCTCCAGGCCCGCCTGGGCGGCCGGATGCGGGTGCTGGTGTCCGGCGCCGCACCGCTCAGCCCGGAGATCGCCACCTTCTTCGCCGCCGCGAACCTGCCCATCTCCGAGGGCTACGGCCTGACCGAGACCAGCGCCGGCAACTTCGTCAACCCGCCGGCCGGGCTGCGGATCGGCACCGTGGGCCGCGCGATGGGCGACCTGGAGTGCAGGATCGACACCGACGGGGAGATCCTGGTGCGGGGTCGGCCGGTGATGCGCGGCTACCACAACCTGCCGGAGGAAACCGCCGCCGCCTTCACCGAGGACGGCTTCTTCCGTACCGGTGACATCGGCACGCTCGACGAGCAGGGCTACCTTCGGATCACCGACCGCAAGAAGGACCTGGTCAAGACCTCGGGCGGCAAGTACATCGCGCCGTCGCACATCGAGGGGATGTTCAAGGCCATCTGCCCGTACACGTCACAGGCGATCGTCGTCGGTCAGGCCCGCAACTTCTGCACCATGCTCGTCACGCTCGACCCGGACGCGATCCGGGGCTGGGTCGCCGGTGGCCCCCTCGAAGGGCGCGACTACACCGAGATCGTCGCCTCGCCCGAGGCCCAGACGATGGTCGAGGAGTACGTCGCCCAGCTCAACGCCAAGCTGAACCGCTGGGAGACGATCAAGAAGGTGACCATCCTGCCGCGCGATCTGACCATCGAGCACGGCGAGATCACCCCCTCCCTCAAGATCAAGCGACGCGGTGTGGAGAGCAACTTCGCCGCCGAGATCGACAAGATGTACACCGGCACCCTCGCCGAGCTCTGAGTCGAGTCGTCGGTGGCCCGTACCCGCCCGGTGCGGGCCACCGGCGTCCGCGCCGACGATCCGACCCGGCTCAGGCGATGACGGCCGGCTCCCGCCACCGCTGCCGGCCGGTCCGGTCCAGGTCGTAGCGGACCCCGGCGATCCGCTCGACCGCATCCACCAGTTCGGCCGCGGGCAGGGTGAACGGCAGCCGCAGGAACCGCTCCAGGGTGCCGTCGAGACCGAACCGGGGGCCGGGCGCCAGCCGGACGCCGACCTCCTCGGCGGCCCGGGCCAGCGCACTGGAGACCGGGCCGTCCAGCTCGGCCCAGAGCGTCACGCCGCCCCTCGGCGCGGTGACCCGCCAGTCCGGCAGGCGGTGCGCCAGCGCGTCGAGCAGGGCGTCGCGCTGCGCGGCGAGCTGGATCCGCCGGTCGGAGACGATGGCCGGCGCGTCGGCGAGCAGGCGTACCGCGACGAGCTGGTCCAGCACCGGGCTGGCCATGTCCACACCGACGCGCACGGCGGCCAGCCGCTGCACCTGCGGCGCGGACGCGCGGACCCAGCCGATCCGCAGGCCACCCCAGTACGGCTTGCTCATCCCGCCGATGCTGACCACCCGCGAGTGCCGGTCGAAGGTGGCCATCGGCGGTGGCAGCTCGGTGCCGTCCAGCGGCAGGTCCACGAAGGACTCGTCGACGACGAGGTCGGTGCCGGCGGCGTGGGCGGCGGCCACCACCCGCTCGCGCAGCGGGGCCGGCATCAGATGCCCGGTCGGGTTCTGGAACTCCGGGATCAGGTAGGCCAGCCTGGGTCGGGTCTGCCGGAGGCTGCCCAGCAGCAGGTCGGCGTCCCACCCTCCGGCGTCGGCGGCCAGACCGTGGGTGGTGATCCGGGCCCGACGGCCGGCCAGCGCGGCGAGCGCGTTGGGGTAGGTCGGCGACTCGACCAGCACGCCGCCGCCGGGGGCCAGGGCGAGGCGCAGCACCAGGTCCAGGGCGTGTTGGGTGCCGCTGGTGACCATGATCTGGTCGGCCGAGGTCGGCAACCCCCGGGCCGTGTACCCGTCGGCAATTGCCTCGCGCAGCTCGATGATGCCGGTCGGGTGGTAGCCGGCCCCGCCCACGTACCGCGGCAGGTCGTCGGCGGCGGCCCGGGCGGCCGCCAGCAGCTGCGGTGGCGCGGCCAGCGCGGCGACCCCGAGGTCGATCATCTCCCGGTCGTCCAGCGGGGTCCACAGGCCGGTGCTGGCCACCCGGTGGTTGCCGGGCAGCATGGTCCAGCTGCCGGCACCCCGGCGGCTGGCCAGGTGCCCGGTCTCGCGCAGCTGCCGGTACGCGGCGGTGACCGTGGTCCGGCTGATCCGCAGCGCCTCGGCCAGCTCCCGTTCGGCCGGCAGGCGGACGCCCAGCGGCAACCGTCCATCGGCGAGCAGACCGCGCACCGCACCGGCGAGGGCGGCGTAGTCGGGGCTGCGCCGCCGGCCCGGCAGGGCGTGCCACTGCCCGAGCAGCCGGGCCAATTGGACGCCACGCACCTGACCGTTCATAGCCACTCCTCGGATATTGGCTTCTTCCTCCGGGAGGATTGGCACCTAGGGTGGCATGCATGGCACTGCTTGGCAATCTGCGGCACCGGCCAGCGCGACGACTGAGCCAGCTGTACGCCGGGCTGGTCCTCTACGGGATCAGCATGGCCCTCATGGTCCGCTCCGGCCTGGGCCTCGACCCGTGGGACGTCCTCCACCAGGGCCTGTCCGAACGGACCGGGCTCTCCTTCGGCACCGTCACCATCGCGGTCGGCGCGCTCGTCCTGCTGCTCTGGATCCCGCTGCGGCAACGGCCCGGGCTCGGCACGGTCAGCAACGTGGTGGTCATCGGCCTGGTCGTGGACGCCACGCTGGCCCTGCTGCCGGACGGCGGCCCGCTCGGCGTCCGGATCGCGCTGCTGATCGTCGGGATCGTCGCCAACGGCGCCGCCACCGGCCTCTACCTCGGCGCCCAGCTGGGCCCCGGCCCCCGCGACGGCCTGATGACCGGCTTCGTCGCCCGCCGGCCCGGCTGGTCGATCCGGCTGGTGCGCACGGTCATCGAGGTCACCGTGCTGGCGCTGGGCTGGCTGCTCGGCGGCACGGTCGGCGTGGGCACCGTCGCGTACGCGCTGGCCATCGGCCCGCTGGCACACCTGTTCATCCCGGTGTTCGCCGTGCCCGCGGCGGACACCGGCACCGCCACGCCGGACGCCGCGCCGGACGTCGCACCGGCCGGCTGAGCGCTCACCGACGGTCCCCGGACCGGCACGTCGCGGTGCTGCCGCGTGCCGGATGGTGGGTGGGTGTTCCCTTCCGCGACGCGCGCCGTCATCATCTCTGCATGGGGGAGAACGGTTGGCGCTGGACGGACGCCTGGATCTTCGTGTCGCTGGTCATCGCGAGCGGCGCCGGGCGGCACCGTCGGTCGGCGACCAGCCGCAGGCCGGAGGGCGTCCGCCTCACCGACGTGCTCTCCACCGCCGACCACCTCAACCACGCAATCCCGCAGCGGCACGAGGTGGAGGCCGCGGTCCAGCGTCTGGTCGGCGCCGGCCTGGTCAGCGTCGCCGACGGCTGGTTCCGGATCACCGGCGAGGGCGAGCAGCTCTGGCGCAGCCGCCCCCGCGCCGGCGTGGCGACGATGGTGGACACCGTGCAGGGCGTCCTGAGCCGCCGGCACGCGCCGGGCAGCGCCGACTGGATCCTCGACGAGGCCGACCACGCGGCGGCCGTCCAGGAGTACGTGGTCCGTTCGATCCCGACGCCCCGGCGCTCGCCGGAGGGGCAGTCCGGCGGGCACTGAGCCGGCTCAGCGCACCGGGTGACCGCCCCGGCGCAGCGCGTCCTTGACCTCGGCCACGGTCAGCTCGCCGAAGTGGAAGACGCTGGCGGCGAGCACCGCGTCCGCGCCGGCGCCGATCGCCGGCGGGAAGTGGGCCACCTCGCCCGCGCCGCCGCTGGCCACCACCGGCACGTCCACCACCGCCCGCACCGCGGCGATCAGCTCCAGGTCGAAGCCCGCCTTGGTGCCGTCGGCGTCCATCGAGTTGAGCAGGATCTCCCCCGCGCCCAGCTCGGCACCTCGCTGCGCCCACCGCACCGCGTCGATGCCCGTGCCGCGCCGGCCGCCGTGGGTGGTCACCTCGAAACCGCTCGGGGTGCTGTCGGTCGTGGCCCGGCGCACGTCGAGGGACAGCACCAGCACCTGCCGTCCGAACCGGTCGGCGATCTCGGCGATCAGCTCGGGCCGGGCGATGGCGGCGGTGTTCACGCCGACCTTGTCCGCGCCGGCGCGCAGCAGAGTGTCCACGTCGGCGACCTGCCGGACCCCACCGCCGACGGTCAGCGGGATGAACACCGACTCGGCGGTGCGGCGCACCACGTCGAGCATGGTGCCCCGGTCGCTGGACGAGGCGGTGACGTCGAGGAAGGTCAGCTCGTCCGCGCCCGCCCGGTCGTACGCCGCGGCCAGCTCCACCGGGTCACCGGCGTCGCGCAGGTCGAGGAAGTTGACCCCCTTGACCACCCGCCCGGCGTCCACGTCCAGACAGGGGATCACCCGCACCGCCACCGTCATGCCGCGAGCCTATCCTCCGTACGCGCCACGGCGGTCGACCCGATCGGGTCGACCGCCGTGAACGAGGTCCGGCTCACACCCGGACGAGCATCTTGCCCAGGTTCTCGCCGCGCAGCAGGCCGAGGAACGCCGCCGGGGCGTTCTCGATGCCGTCGACGATCGTCTCGTCGTAGGACAGCGTGCCGTCGCGCAGCCAGCCCGCGACGTCGCGCACGAACGTCGCCCGCACGTCGTTGTGGTCGTTGACCAGGAAGCCGCGCAGGGTGAGCCGCTTGCCGATGACCAACGCCAGGTTGCGCGGGGCGGCCGGCGGCTCGGTGGCGTTGTACTGCGCGATCATGCCGCAGATGGCGGCCCGACCGTGCAGGTTCATGGCCGAGATCGCCGCCTCCAGGTGGTCACCGCCGACGTTGTCGAAGTACACGTCGACGCCGTCCGGCGCGGCCGCCCGCAGCGAGTCGCGGACCGGCCCGTCGTGGTAGTCGAAGGCGGCGTCGAAGCCCAGCGCCCGCAGCCGCTCGACCTTGGCCGCCGAGCCGGCGCTGCCGATCACCCGGCCGGCGCCCTTGAGCTTGGCGATCTGACCGACCAGGCTGCCCACCGCGCCGGCCGCGGCGGAGACGAAGACCGTCTCGCCGGGCTTCATCGCGGCCACCTCCAGCAGCCCGGCGTACGCGGTCAGGCCGGGCATGCCCAGCACGCCGAGGTACGCGTTGACCGGGGCCAGGCTCGGGTCGACCGGACGGGCGGCGGTGGCGTCGAGCAGCGCGTACTCCCGCCAGCCCAGCCCGTGCAGGACGGTGGTCCCGACGGCGGTGTCCGCCGCCTCGCTGGCGACCACCTCGCCGATCGCGGCGCCGTCCAGCGGCGCGTCGAGCGCGAACGGCGCCACGTACGACTTGACGTCGTTCATCCGCCCCCGCATGTACGGGTCGACGGACATGTACTGGTTGCGGACCACGATCTGGCCCGGGCCGGGCGTCGGCACGTCGGTCTCGACGAGCCGGAACGTGTCCTTGGTGGGCCAGCCCTGGGGGCGGCTGGCCAGGTGGATCTCGCGGTTGCTGGTCACGGGGTGGTCGTCCTCTCGTCCGCGGTGGTGGCCTGGGTCCGCGACGTCACGCGGCCAGAGTCTCGCGGACGGTCAGCGCGACGTCGACGTTGCCGCGGGTGGCGTTGGAGTACGGGCAGACCTGGTGGGCCTGCTCGACGATCTGCTCGGCGGCTTCGCGGGGCACGGCGGGCAGGTCGACGACGAGCTGCACGGTGAGCCCGAACCCGCCGCTGCCGTTCGGGCCGATGCCCACCTCGGCGGCGACCACGGAGCCGGTCACGTCGGCCTTCGCGCGGCGGCCGACCAGCCGCAGCGCGCTGTGGAAGCAGGCCGCGTAGCCGGCGGCGAAGAGCTGCTCGGGGTTGGCGGCGCCGCCGGTGCCACCCATCTCCTTCGGCACGGCCAGGTCGAGCGTGACCGTGCCGTCGGAGGTCTCGACGTGGCCGTCACGGCCGTCGCCGGTGGCGGTCGCGGACGCGGTGTAGAGCACCTGCATGATGGTCACTGCTCCTTCTGTCGGTGGATGGTGTCGGTGACCCGGGTGAGGGTGTCGCGCAGCGCGACCAGCTCGGCGATGCCCAGCCCGGTCGCCCGGGCGATCTGCAGCGGGACCTCGTCCACCTGCTGCCGCAGCTCCCTACCCTGCTCGGTGAGGCCCACCTCGACCCGCCGCTCGTCGCGCGCCGACCGCCGCCGCACCACCAGGCCCGCCCCCTCCAGCCGCTTGAGCAGCGGGGAGAGCGTGCCGGAGTCCAGTCGCAGCTCGGTGCCGAGCTCGGAGACCGTGGGGGCGTCGTCGGGGCGCTCCCAGAGCACCAGCAGCACCAGGTACTGCGGGTAGGTCAGCCCGAACTCGTCGAGGATCGGCCGGTAGACGTCGGTCAGGGCGCGCGACGCGGCGTAGAGCGCGAAGCACACCTGCCGGCGCAGCACCAGATCATCGGTCACCACCAAACCGTAGCCCACGATTAAGTTGTGCACAACCGATCTGCCGACGGTCCGGCCATGACGACGGTCACCGCAGCGACCTCAGCCGTCGCCGAGGTACGCCTCCAACTCCACCTCGACCAGATGCTCCGGATCCAGCAGACCGGCGACCACCACCAACGTCGCCGCCGGCCGGACCGCGCCGAAGACCCCGTTGTGCGCCCGACCCACCTCGTCGGCGTGCAGCCGGTCCGTCACGTACATCCGGGTCCGGACCACGTCCCCCGGCCCGGCACCCACCTCGGCGAGCGCCGCCAACCCGATCCGCAGCGCCTGCGCGGTCTGCGCGGCGGGATCACCCACGTGCACCACACGACCGTCCACCGTGGCCGTGCAGCCCGCCGTCCAGGCCCGATCGCCGGCCCGCACGACCCGGGAGTAGCCGTACTGCTGCTCCCACGGGCCACCCGAACCCAGCCGGGTGACCGTCATGCCTCGGCCAGCGTCCGCAGCGCCTCAGCCACCGTGAAGGCGCCCGCGTACAGCGCCTTGCCGGCGATCACACCCTCCACACCGAGCGGCTCCAGCGTGCCCAGCGCCCGCAGGTCGTCCAACGTCGACACGCCACCGGAGGCGATCACCGGCCGGTCGGTGCGGGCGCACACCTCCCGCAGCAACTCCAGGTTCGGCCCGCGCATCGTGCCGTCCTTGGTGATGTCCGTGACCACGTACCGGGTAGCGCCCGCCTTGTCCAGCCGCTCCAACACCTCGTACAGGTCACCGCCGTCGCGGGTCCACCCACGCGCCGACAGGGTACGACCGCGCACGTCCAACCCGATGGCCACCCGGTCGCCGTACTCCCCCACCACCCGGTCACACCACGCCGGGTCCTCCAGCGCGGCGGTGCCGATGTTCACCCGGGCCGCCCCGGTGCCCAACGCGGCACGCAACGACTCGTCGTCGCGGATACCGCCGGACAACTCCACCTTCACGTCCAACTGACGCACCACCTCGGCCAGCAGGTGCGCGTTGGTGCCCCGGCCGAACGCCGCGTCCAGGTCGACCAGGTGGATCCACTCCGCGCCGTCCTGCTGCCAGGCCAGCGCGGCGTCCAGCGGATCGCCGTAGATGCTCTCGCTACCGACGGCGCCCTGCACGAGCCGGACGGCCCGGCCGTCGGCGACATCCACGGCGGGTAACAGGGTGAGGCTCAACGTATTCTCCTCGATCAGGTACGACGGTCCAGGGCGATCACGACGATCGCCGGCAGTACGAGCAGCAACAGCACGATCAGCGCGACACGCAACGCCAGATCGTCGACGAACGTCCAGATCAGGATCAGCGCCGCCCCGGTGAGCAGCACGATAGCCGCCCGCTCGCCCCGCGTGTGCCGGGCCAGCCGGCCCGACCGGCCCCGACGCAGCCGCGGCGTCAACCCGCGAACCACCGCCCGGCGGCGCTGCCGGCGAGCCACCCGACGCTGCCGCACCGCACGCTCGCGCGCCTGCTCCGCCTCACGCTCCGCCCGACGGCGGGCCCGTTCCCGACTCACCGCGCACCCCGCCCGCCGGCCAGCGGGCGTCGACGACGCTCACTCACCGGTGGGCAACGTGGCGAGCCAGTTACGCAGCAGCGCGGCACCGGTGTCGGCGGACTTCTCCGGATGGAACTGGGCCGCCGACAACGCGCCACGCTCCACCGCCGCCACGAAATCCGTGTCATGGTGGGCCGTGGTCACCGTGGCACCGGCCGCCGTCAACGCCGTCGGGTCACCCATCGCGTACGAGTGCACGAAGTAGAACCGGCTCTGCGCTCCCAAGCCGGCGAAGAGCACCGACTCCCGGGGCGCCCGCACGGTGTTCCACCCCATGTGCGGCAACCGGGTCGCGGCCAACCGGGTCACCCCGCCCGGCAGCAGACCCAGCCCCTTGGTCACCACACCGTGCTCGTCACCGTGCTCGAAGAGCACCTGCATGCCCACGCAGATGCCCAGCACCGGCCGGCCGGCGGCCACCCGCTCGGCGATCACCGGACCCGCGCCGAGCGCCTCGATCCCCGCCATGCACGCCGCATACGCGCCAACCCCCGGCACCACCAGACCGTCGGCGGCGGCCGCGGCGGCCAGGTCGTCGGTCACCCGCACGTCCGCCCCGGCGGCGGCCAACGCCCGCTCCGCCGAGCGCAGGTTGCCCGACCCGTAGTCGAGCACCACCACGTCGGCGCTCACGAGCCCGACCCCGGGATCAACCGCAGCACCCCCGCAACCGTGGCGAGCACCGCCAGCAGCCCGGTGATCACCACCGCGCCCCTCGGCGCGCCCTGCCGGTGCAGCGACCAGGTGCCGCCCACCAGCACCCCGGCCAGGATCAACAACAACGTCGGCAACGCGGCCCCCATCAGAGCCACCTTCCATTCGCGACTGCGGGGCTCCGCTCCGCTGCACTCCTCGCGCTCATCAGAGAGCGCCCTTCGTGCTGGGGATCGCCCCGGCGGCACGCGGGTCGATCGCGGTAGCCTCGCGCAACGCCCGGGACACCGCCTTGAACTGCGCCTCCACCACGTGGTGCGCGTCCGGGTGACCACCCGGGCGGGCCGCCCGCAGCACGTCCACGTGCAGGGTGATCCGGGCCGCCTGACCGAACGACTCCCAGATGTGCCGGGTCATGCTGGTCGGATACACCGGCCCGATGTACGGCGCCAACGCCGGCTCGTCATGCACCACGTACGGCCGACCGGACAGGTCCACCGCGGCCCGGACCAGCACCTCGTCCATCGGCACGGTCGCCGACCCGTACCGCCGGATGCCGGCCTTGTCGCCCAGCGCCTGGTCGAACGCGGCGCCCAGGGCCAGGGCGGTGTCCTCCATGGTGTGGTGCGCGTCGATCTCCAGGTCGCCCACGGTGCGCACGGTCAGGTCGTAGCCGCCGTGCCGGGCGATCTGGTGCAGCATGTGGTCGTAGAAGCCCACGCCGGTGCTGATCTCGGCGGCGCCGGTGCCGTCGAGGTCGATCTCGACGAGGACCTTGGTCTCCTTGGTGATCCGCTCCACCCGGGCGGTCCGGCTCATCGCAGGTTCTCCATCGCAGAAAGGAAGGCGTCGGTCTCGGCGGGCGTGCCGGCGGTCACGCGCAGCCAGCCGGGCAGGCCGACGTCACGCACCAGCACCCCGTGGGCCAGCAGGGCGCGCCAGGCGGTGGCCTGGTCGCCGCCCACCTCGAAGAGCACGAAGTTGGCGTCGCTGTCGGCCACCCGCAGCCCGCGCCCGCGCAGCGTCGCCACGATCCGGTCCCGCTGCGCCATGATCGCGCTCACCGTACCCAGCAGGGCGTCGCGGTGGGCGAGCGCCGCGCGCGCGGCGGCCTGGGTCAGCGCGGACAGGTGGTACGGCAGACGGACCAGCTGCACCGCCTGCACCACCGCCGGGTCGGCGGCCAGGTAACCCAGCCGTCCACCGGCGAAGCCGAACGCCTTGCTCATCGTCCGGGTCACCACCAGCCGCGGGTGGCCGGGCAGCACCGCGAGGGCGCTGACCGTGCCAGGCCGGGCGAACTCGGCGTACGCCTCGTCGACGACCACCATGCCGGGCGCCGCGTCCAGCACGGCGGCGACCACCGCCGGGTCCAGTGCCGTGCCGGTGGGGTTGTTCGGCGAGCAGAGGACGACCACGTCCGGCCGGTGCTCGCGGACCTCGGCGACCGCCTCGTCGGCGGTCAGCCCGAAGTCGACGCCGCGCCGCGCCGGCACCCACCGGGTGCCGGTGCCGAGCGCCAGCAGCGGGTGCATCGAGTACGCCGGGACGAAGCCCAGCGCGCTGCGCCCCGGACCACCGAACGCCTGGAGGAGCTGCTGCTGGACCTCGTTGGAGCCGTTGGCCGCCCACACCTGCTCGACGGTGAGCCCGTGGCCCAGGTAACCGGCCAGGTCGGCGCGCAGCGCCACCGCGTCCCGGTCCGGGTAGCGGTTCAGGTCACGCAGCTCGGCGGCGAGCGCCTTGCCGATCGCCTCGACCACCGGCTCCGGCACCGCGTACGAGTTCTCGTTGGTGTTCAGCCGCACCGCGACGTCCAGTTGCGGCGCCCCGTACGGCGACAGCCCCCGCAGGTCGTCGCGGATCGGCAGATCGTCGAGGCCCGTCACGCCGACGCTCCCGGGAAGCGGGCCTGGACCGCCTGGCCGTGCGCGGGCAGGTCCTCCACGGTCGCCAGGGTGACCACGTGCGGCGCCACGTCACGCAGCGCGGCCTCGGTGTACTCGATCAGGTGCACACCGCGCAGGAACGACTGCACGGACAGCCCGGACGAGTGCCGGGCGCACCCGCCGGTGGGCAGCACGTGGTTGGAGCCGGCGCAGTAGTCGCCGAGCGACACCGGCGACCAGGCGCCCACGAAGATCGCCCCGGCGTTGCGCACCCGCAGCGCCCACTCCCGGGCGTCGACCGTCTGGATCTCCAGGTGCTCGGCCGCGTACGCGTCGACCACCCGCAGCCCCGCCTCCAGGTCGTCGACGAGGACCACGCCGCTCTGCTCACCGGTCAGCGCGGTGGTCACCCGCTCGGCGTGCTTGGTCGCCGGCACCTGCCGGGCCAGCTCCTCCTCGACCGCCTCGACGAGCGGCACCGACGGGGTGACCAGCACGCTCGCGGCGAGCGGGTCGTGCTCGGCCTGGCTGATCAGGTCGGCGGCGACGTGCGCCGGGTCGGCGGTGTCGTCGGCCAGGATGGCGATCTCGGTCGGGCCGGCCTCCGCGTCGATGCCGACCACGCCGCGCAGCAGCCGCTTGGCGGCGGTCACCCAGATGTTGCCCGGGCCGGTGATCAGGTCGACCGGATCGCAGCGCAGCTCGCCGGCCGGGTCCACCGCCGCGCCGTACGCCAGCATCGCCACCGCCTGGGCGCCGCCGACGGCGTACACCTCGTCGACGCCGAGCAGCGCGCACGCGGCGAGCACCCGGGGGTCGGGCAGGCCACCGTTGTCCTTCTGCGGCGGGCTGACCACCACCAGCGACCGCACGCCCGCCGCCTGGGCCGGCACCACGTTCATCACGACGGTTGACGGGTACATGGCGAGCCCGCCGGGGACGTAGAGGCCGACCCGGTCGACCGGCAGCCACCGCTCGGTGACCGTGCCACCGGGCACCACCTGGGTGGTGTGGTCGGTGCGGCGCTGGTCGGCGTGCACCTTCCGGGCCCGGCGGATCGACTCCAGCAGCGCGGCGCGCACCGCCGGGTCGAGCACCCCCTCGGCCTCGGTGATCGCCTGCACCGGCACCCGCAGCACGTCCGGCGAGATGCCGTCGAACCGTTCGCTCGCCTCCCGGATCGCCGGGTACCCATGCTCCCGGACCGCCTCCACCAGCGGGCGGATCCGCTCGACGGCAACCGACACGTCGAGCTGGGCACGGGGCAGCAGGCGGCGCGGGTCTCCGAGACCGTTGCGCAGGTCGATCCGATTCAGCACCCTTGCGAGTCTAGGCGGCCCGGCCGCAGCCCACCCGAGCCGCCCGCCCGGCGGGACGGTGAGCCGGGCCACGCCCCGGCGGGCGCGATTCGTTAGGCTCGACCATGTGACCGCACGGCTGCCGGTGTTTCCGCTCGCAACGGTGCTCTTTCCCGGGTTGGTGCTGCCACTGCACATCTTCGAGGAGCGCTACCGGGCGTTGGTCCGGCATCTGGTCGACCTGCCCGAGGGCGCGCCGCGCGAGTTCGGGGTGGTGGCCATCCAGGCCGGCTGGGAGGTCGCGCCCGCCGGTCCCGGCGCACGCCCCACGTCCGGCGTCGGCGACGTCACGCTGCACGAGGTGGGCTGCACGGCCGAGCTGCGCCAGGTGACCGAGCTGGCCGACGGTGGCTTCGACATCGTCACGGTCGGCCGGCGCCGGTTCCGCATCGACGAGGTCGACGAGAGCGCGGCTCCCTACCTGACCGCCCAGGTCGAGTGGCTGCCCGAGCCGGCCGGGCCGGACGAGGTGGCCGACCTCCTCGCCGCCCGGGTCATCGCGGTGTTCCGGCAGTACCTGGGCCTGGTCCGCTCCGACCCGGAGGAGATCTCCGAGCAGCTTCCGGAGGACCCGACGGTGCTGTCACACCTGGTGGCGGCCACCGCGGCGCTGACCGTCGACGACCGGCAGCTGCTGCTGGCGATCGACGACACCGCGGCCCGGCTCCGCGCCGAGCTGCGGCTGCTCAACCGCGAGGCGGCTCTGCTGCGCCAGGTGCGGGCGGTTCCGGTGCCGCTGTCGGAGCTGGCGTCCCCGCCGACGCCCAACTGAGCGCCGCCGGGTCGGGCTCGGGCCGCAGCGACGGCCACCGCGACCAGCCGGCCAGCAGGGTGTACGTGATCGCGGCGCCGAACGCCGGCAGCAGCAGGTTGCCGTGCGGCACCGGCAGCACGCCGAGCAGCCAGTCGACGCCACCGGCGCGCAGGTCGGCGGGTTTGGTGAACGCCTGACCGGCCGGTGCGGTGTCCAGCAGCCGGTCGAAGGTGGCCAGGCCGACCCGCCGGCCCACCTGCCACGCCACCGGCGCGGCGGCCAACGCGCCCAGCACCGCGGCGAGCAGCCCGACCGGGCCACGTCGGCGACGCAGCACGAACCACAGGACGAGGGCCGCGAGCACCCCGAAGGCGAGCCCGAGCAGGCTGAACCAGCCGTCCGCGGCGATCGGCTGCTCCGGCTGCGGCTCGGCGTAGATCGCCCCCTCGGCGGTCTTGAGCACCGGGGTGTCCGGCGCGAGCACAGCCCAGAGCAGCCCCAACGGCGCGCCCAGCACGGCGAACGCGAGCGCGAAGCCCAGCACCGTCACCACCGTACGCAGCGGGCGACGTGGCTCGTCGAAGGTCAGCTCCAGCGAACTCTGGTACGCCGTCGAGGCGGGCACGTGGCCCGGGTCGAATCCGCCCGGGGGTGTCGCGGCCGACGGCTCGTTCGCCGGCGGTGTCGCGCCCGGCGGCTCGTTCGCCGGCGGTGTCGCGGCCGACGCTCGCGGCGGCGCGGGTCGGTCGGGATCGTCGACGTGCCGCTCAGGGTCGGGGTTGTCCGGGCTCACCCGATGATCCTCTCAGGCCCGGTGGCGGGCCGGGGCGCCGGTGGCGGCAGACCAGCTCACCGGGCGAACGGCTCCACCATCATCGCCGCCGCACGCAGCCACGCCTGCCGGGTCTCCGGCTGGAGCTGGTGGTACTCGATCGACGATCCGGTCTCCAGCGCCGGGTCGTACGGCACCACGGCCACCCCTCGGGTGCGGGTGGCGAAGTGCCGCTCCAGGTCGTCCTGGAGGGCAGAGCGCCCCGGCGTGGGGCAGGAGATGAGGGTGATCGCGTTGTCGGCCAGCTCGCTCATGCCCTCCTCGTGCAGCAGGTCGAGCATCCAGTCGGCGCTGAACGCCGCGTCCTCCCGGGGCACGGTGGTCACCACCAGCTGGTCGGCGGCCTGCATCACGGTGCGCCAGTTGGGGCTCTCCACGTTGTTGCCAGTGTCCACGCAGACCACGTCGTGGGTGCGGCGCAGCAGCTCCAGCACCCGCTTGACGGTGAACTGGTCCAGTCGCTGGGCGAAGCGCGGGCTCTCCTCACCGGCCAGCACGTCGTACGAGCCGTCG
>NZ_WBKR01000160.1 GCF_008868155.1 Micromonospora sp. ALFpr18c | reverse complement strand
TAAGGGAAAGGGCCACGGGCCACGGGCCACGGGCCACGGGCCACGGGCCGCGGACCGCGGGCCGCGGACCGCGCGGCGGGCCGTGGCCGGTCGGCGGTCAGGCGCCTCGGCCGGCCTCGTAGGGGCGGCCGCGCAGACCACCCGAACGCCGGTACGACACCGACCCTCCGTTGACGGCGGCCGGCAGGTCCCCGGGGCGGTCGAGGCCCATGGCGGCTCGGCGTACCCCCTCGCGCTGGGCGGCCAGGCGGCGCTGCGCCTCCCGGCGGGCTGCCGCCCGGCGGGCCTGTTCACGGCGCACCTCGGCCTGCCGCGCGGCCAGCCACGCCGCCTCCCGAGCCCGGGCGCGGCGGCGACGACGCCCGGCGAGGGCCTGGCCGCGCAGGTGGACGACGTAGGCGGCCAGCAGCAGGAAGGTGACCCCGAACCCGACCCAGAAGCCGGGGCTGACGAAGAGCACACCGATCAGCTCGACGACGTTGAGCAGCAGCAGGGCGGCGAGGACTCGGCGGCGGCGGTACACGGCCGGGGTGTGGTGCCGGCGCGGCGGCCGGCGGCGGGGCCGCTTCGGGGTGGCTGGCACGGCGCGTAGCCGGCCGGAGCGGCGGGCGGCCGGCGGCGCGGAGACCGGCGCCGTCGACGTTCCGGTAGCCGCGTCTTCACTGAGGGTGACGATGAGCGAGCGCGGCGGGTGAACGGGCCGCCGTCCCGGCACAGTGCGGCGCCGCCGGCGGCGCTGGAGCACCCGCGCCGTCGACTGCGCCCGCTCCGCCACCAGCCGCTCGGTGGCGTCGTACCGGCGAACCAACGCCGGGGCCAGGGCGAGCAGGCCGGCGGCGGCGAGGACGGCGAGGAGCACCGAGGTCGGCACCCTCACCCCTCCCGTCACCGAATTCGGAGCAACCGCCACCGGACCGCAGGATCTTCCACCGATCGCGCTCGGGTGCGTGGATCGTCCGGACGGGCAGCGCTTGCCGTAGCTTGCAGTTACTTGAGGTTACGGCGCGCCGACCGTCATGCCGCCGCGCCGCGCCGATCCCGTCCGTGGGACGGCTCACCGTGCGGCGGCGCGTACCCGATGCCAGCGGGCCAGCAGGCCACCCTCGACGGCGATCTCCTCACTGGTCATCGCGTATCCGATGTGGTCCCGCCAGGCGCCGTCGATGTGCATGTAGCGCACGTGGTACGACTCCTCGCGGAAGCCGAGCTTCTCCACCACCCGCCGCGACGGTCGGTTCTCCGGCCGGATGTTGACCTCCACCCGGTGCAGGCCGCCCGGCCCGAACGCGTGGTCGACGGCGAGCGCGAGCGCGGTCGGGATCACGCCCTGGCCGGCGACTCGGGCGTCGACCCAGTATCCGACGTAGCCGGAGCAGAACGCCCGCCGCACGATGCTGCCCACGTTGAGGTGCCCGACCAGCCGATCCCGGTCGGCCTCACGCAGGCAGACCGCGAACGGCATCCCCTCGCCCTCCCGCGCCGACCGTCGCTGGTCGCGGTGCACCCAGCGGAACGCGACCGGCGAGTTCAGCTCGTCCCAACTGCCCGACAGCGACGACTCCCAGGGTGCCAGCCAGGCCCGATTGGCCCGGCGTACCTCCGACCAGGCCGCGGCGTCCGAGCGCCGGTACGGCCGCAGCAGCACCGGACCGTCGACCAGCACCGCCGGCCAGCCGGGCGCCCGCGGCGGTCCGAAGAGACTCACCCGCACAGTCTCCCGCGCGGGACCGTGTCCCGTGCAAGTGGACCCGCGATGTGCCGGCGAGCGGGGTGACCCGTCACCGGCGACGGTCCAGCAGCAGGACGTCCACGGTGGAACCGGCGGCGGCGGTGGTGACCCGCTCACCGAGCACCAGCAGACCGTTCGCCTCGGCGAGCCCGGAGAGGGTGAACGGCCCACCGCGCAGCGGCTGCACCGTGTAGCCGCCGCCCCGCCGTTCGGCGACGTGCGCGGGCCGGAACTCGCGCAGCCCGCCCGGGGACGACACGGTCTCCAGCAGGTGCGCCCGGACACTGGGCCGGAACACCGGCTCGGCGCCGGCGAGCAGTTGGATGGCGGGGCGGGCCAGCACCTCGAAGCCGATCAGCGCGGCGCCGGGGTCGCCGGGCAGGCAGACCACCGGCACCTCCTCGGCGCCCACCGTGCCGAACCCGAGCGCGGTGCCGGGGTAGAGCGCCACGTCGGTGAAGGTGACCGGCCCGGCGCGGCCCCCCTCGCGGCGGGACAGGATCCGCCGCACCATGTCGCCGGGCCCGGTGCCGGTGCCGCCGGTGGTGATGATCAGGTCGGCGCGCAGGGTCTGGTCCTCCAGCAGCCCGCGCAGCCCTTCCGGGTCGTCGTCGCAGATACCCACCCGGTACGCCAGTGCGCCCACCTCGGCCGCGGCGGCGGTCAGCGCGTGCGAGTTCGCGTCGACCACCTGCCCGGGTTGGCTGCCCCGGCCCACGTCGACCAGCTCGTCACCGGTGGCCACGATGACCACCCGAGGGCTGGGACGGACCACCACGTGCCCGATGCCGGTGGCCGCGAAGACGGCGACCAGCGCCGGGGAGACGTACGTGCCGGCGCGGGCGAGCAGGGTGCCGGCGGGCAGTTCCTCACCGGCGCGGCGTACGCCGTACCCCCGCTTGGGGGTGCGGAAGATCTCCACGGCGGCCATGCCCTGGTCGGTCCACTCCACCGGGACCACCACGTCGGCGGCGACCGGCAGTGGCGCGCCGGCGGCCACCGAGAAGCACGAACCCGGGGTGAGCCGGACCGGTCGCCAGCTCGCCGCGCCGAGGTCGCCGACCACGTTGAGCCGGATGGTCCGGCCGCCGGGAGTGCCGGAGGGGGCCGGGACGTAGCTCGGGCCCCGGCCCCCTCCGGAGATGTCCTCCCAGCGGGCCGCGTACCCGTCCACGGCCGCCTGGTCGAAGGCCGGGAACGCGTGCGGCGCGACGACGTCCTCGGCGAGGACGTTGCCGTGCGCCTGGGTGAGGTCGAGGTCGAGTGGCGGCAGCGCTCGTAACCTGCGCAGCACACTGCCCAGGTAGTCGGCGAGCGGCGTCAACTCGTTCGCGGCCGCCTCGGCGTCGGCCGTCGCGGTCATGTACCAGATCCGCCTGCCGCGTTGGCGTTGACGAACTCGGCCAGCCAGGAACGGAACTCGGCGCCGAGGTCGTCCCGGTCGGCGGCGATCTGCACCACCGTCTGCAGGTAGCCCAGCGGCATGCCGGTGTCGTAGCGGGTGCCCCGGTAGACGATCGCGTGCACCGGTGTGCCCTCGGTGCGCAGCAGCTCCATGGCGTCGGTCAGCTGGATCTCGCCGCCGCTGCCCGGCTTGGTCCGCCGGATCGCGTCGAAGATCTTGCCGGGCAGCACGTACCGGCCGAGCACCGCGAGGTTGCTCGGCGCGTCCTCCGGCCGCGGCTTCTCCACCATCCCGGTCACCTTGACGACCTCGCCGATGTCGGTCAGCTCCGACTCGGCGGGTTCGACGGAGGCGATGCCGTACCGCTTGGTGTCGGCCGGGTCGACCTCGAAGAAGGCGAGCACCACACCGCCGGTGCGGGCCTGCAACTCCAGCATCGCCGGCAGCAGCGGCTCGGACGGCTTGACGAACTCGTCGCCGAGCAGCACCGCGAAGGGCTGGTCACCGACGTGCGACTCGGCGTACCCGACGGCGTGGCCGAGCCCGAGCTGCTCGGGCTGCCGCACCGTGTAGATCTCGGCCAGCTCGCTGGGCCGGCGCACGGCGGCCAGCCGCTCGGTGTCGCCCTTCTCCTCCAGCCTGGTCTCCAGGTCTGGGCGCCGGTCGAAGTGGTCCACCATCGACGTCTTACCCCGACCGGTGATCAGCAACACGTCACCGATGCCGGCCTGGGTGGCCTCCTCGACGATGTACTGCAGGACCGGCCGATCCACCACCGGCAACAGCTCCTTGGGCACCGCCTTGGTGGCCGGCAGGAACCGGGTGGCCAGTCCGGCGGCCGGGATGACGGCCTTGACCGCCACGGGACGGCCAGTTGCGGCGACCGTCGATGAGGGGTTCGCTGAGTGCTCCGACATGCCGCGAGACTATCGGCCACGGCTCTGCCGCGGCGGGTGTGGCCCAGAAGACGCGCCGCCGCCCGGTCCCGGCCGTGCGGCGTCCGGACCGGCCCGGGCACCGTCCGGGACACCGGCCGCCGGGTCGTCGGCCGGCTCCGGCCGGGCATGTGCCGGCCCCGCCGGCGACGATTCGGGTACGCCCGCGGCCGGCTCCGACCGGGCGGGCCAGCCCGGCTCCCGGTGGGCCGGCACGGGCCGGCCGGCGCGCGGCAGTCCATCCGGTGGGCTGACCGCGCCCGCCAGCACCGGCAGCTCCCGGGTCGGCACGTCCGGGCGTACCTCGGCGACCCGGTAGGTGTCCCGGCCGGCCGCCTTCGCGCCGTAGAGGGCGTCGTCGGCGGCCTCCAGCACCTCCCGTCCGGTGCTGCCGTGGTCCGGGTAGACGGCGATGCCCACCGACACCGTCACCAGGACCGGCCCGGCGTACGCCTCGACCGCGATCGGTGTGTCCCGCACGGCCGCGCCCAACCGCTCCGCGACGATCGCCGCGCCCCGGGCGTCGGTCTCCGGCAACAGCAGGACGAACTCCTCCCCGCCCTGCCGGAAGGCCAGGTCGACCTCGCGGATCTCGCCGCGCACCCGCCGGGCGAACTCGGCCAGCACGGTGTCCCCCGCCGCGTGCCCGTACGTGTCGTTGACGTCCTTGAACCGGTCCAGGTCCAACGCGAGGACGCTGAGCATCCGGCCGAACCGGCTGGCCCGTTCCACCTCCCGCCGGATCGACTCGCGCAGGTAGCGGTAGTTCCACAGCCCGGTGAGCGGGTCGGTGAGGGACAGCCGCTGGGCCTCCTCGTGCACCCGCACGTTCTCCACCGCCACCGCCGCGTGCCCGGCGAAGGTGCGCAGCGTGACCAGGTCGTCGTCGTCGAACTCGGCCGCGCCCACCCGGTCGTAGAGGGCCAGCACACCGAGCGCCACCGCCGGCGTACCCGTGTCGTCGGCGGACCCGGGGGTGGCGGCCGGCACGGCGGACCCACCGGGGGTGGCGAACGGCACGGCGACGTAGGTGCGGCAGCGGGGCTCACCGGCGAGGACCTCGGTCGGCTCCACCCGGCCCCGCTGCGGCTCACCGGTGGCGGCCACCGCGCCGACCACGCCGACGCCCACCGGCACCCGCAGCGTCTGCGACCCGTCCGCGTCCCCCTCCGGCCAGCGGCCGTCCAGCCCTTCGGTGCACTGGGCGGCGAGCATCCCGCCGGTCTCGACCAGCAGCACCGCGCCGGCCCGGGCGCCGGTGGCCGCGATGGCGCTGTGCAGGATCACCCGCAGGATGCGTTGCAGGTCGTGCGTGCTGGCCAGGGTGTCGCCGAGCACCGCGAGATGGCCACGTAACTGGTCGCGGCTGCTGGTCAGCGCCGCGACGTACGAGCCGGTCTCGCGGGTCATCCGGTTGAACGCCTCGGCCAGCCGGCCCAGCTCGTCGTGGCTGCGCACCGGCACCCGGGCGGTCAGGTCGCCGTACGCCACCCGGTCGACGGCGCTGGCCAGCTCCGCCAGCGGTCGGGTGGTCACCCGGGCCAGCCGCCACGCGGTCAGCACGGCGAGCAGGCCGGCCAGCACGACCGCGCCGATCAACGTGACGTGCAGCCCGGGTGGCCGTTCACTCGGCACGGACAGCACCAGCGGCAGCGGCTGCCCGGTGGACGGCCCGATCCTGCGCACGTACCGGCCCTCGGTGGTCTCGGTGACCCGCTCGCTGTCGACGGCGCTGGCGGCGGCGAGCACCGCGTCGCGGACGTCCCGGGATTCGGTGGTGTGGGTGACCCGGTCGCTGCTCGCGCCGCCGAGCAGGGTGACCGCCACCCCGGTGACCGCGGCCAGCCGGGCCACGAACGCCGGATCGACGAGTTGCGCGGCGGCGACCGTGCCGCGCAGGGCACCGGCGCGGTCGCGCAAGTCGACCCGGGCGGCCAGCGCCCGGACCGGCCCGGGCTGCGTCTCGACCGGGCCGGAACAGTCCCGCCAGGGCATCGACGGCGCGCCGGGCGAGGCGTACGTGACCTGGCCGGTCACGTCGGTGATCTGCACGGCGGCGGCCAGCCCCCGACCCACCAGTTGGGTGGCGGCGGCGGGCGGATCGCCGGTGAGGGCCACCGCGTCGGCGGTGGCGCGCAGTTGCTGGCAGAGCGCGTCGACCGAGGTCCGCACGGTGGACGCCGCCACGGCGAGGCGCTCGGTGGAACGGCTGCGGTCGACGGCGGTGACGGTCGAGGCGACGAAGATCGCGCCGAGCAGCACCGGGCCGAGCACCACCACGAGGAAGGCTGCCGTCAACCGCCCGCGTAGCGTCACTCGGTCCCCCCGGAAGTTCCGCCTCCGTTGCTTGCGATGCTGACACAGAGCAACCGTGGGAGAGGCGTTGCGTCAGGAGTGTTGCGTGCCGGATTTTTCTTATGAAGCGGAAGTGACCCGGGTGGCGAAGCGGGACGCGCGGGCCGAACTGCTCGCCCGCCGCCGAAAGCTGTCGACACCGGCCCGGGCGGCAGCCGCCGGACGCGTCCAGGCCGAGCTGGTCGCCCTGGTCCGCCGGCTCCGTCCCCGCCGGGTGACGGCGTACGTCCCGGTCGGCTCCGAGCCGGGCGGCCCCGACCTGCCGGCGGTGCTGCGGGCGGCGCTGCCGGCCGACGCCGAGTTGCTGCTGCCGGTGCTCCTCGCCGACCTGGATCTGGACTGGGCCGCCTACACCGGGCCGGAGGGTCTACTCGCCGCCGGTCGGGGTATCCGGGAGCCGGACGGGCCCCGGCTCGGGGTGGCCGCGGTGGCCGACGCCGACCTGGTGCTCGTACCGGCGCTCGCCGTCGACCGGCACGGCCGACGGCTCGGCCGCGGCGGCGGCTCCTACGACCGGGCGCTGGCCCGGGTGCCGGTGGCGACGCTGACCGTGTGCCCGCTGCATGACGGGGAGCTGGTCGAGGCGCTGCCCGTGGAGCCGCACGACCGACCGGTCCGCGCGGTGGTCACCCCCGCCGACGGGGTGCGTACGCTTGACGGCGGCCCGGGTACGGCGCGTGGTGTCGCGCCCCACACGTCCGCTGGACGAACCCGGGCCGAATGACGCACCATTGGCACTCGAATACGTCGAGTGCCAACTGGCCGAGCCCAGATCCGGAGGAGAACGTGCCCACGTACCAGTACGCCTGCACCGCGTGCGGTCACCAGCTCGAGGCGGTGCAGTCCTTCTCTGACGAGCCGTTGACCGAGTGCCCGGCGTGTCAGGGGCGGCTGCGCAAGGTCTTCAACTCGGTCGGCATCGTCTTCAAGGGCTCCGGCTTCTACCGCACCGACTCCCGCGCCTCCGGGTCCGAGACCGCGGCCGGCGGCACGGCCAGCAAGCCGACCAAGTCCGAGTCGTCCTCGTCGTCCTCGGGTGGGGACTCTGGGTCGTCGTCCGGGTCGTCCTCGTCGTCGGGGTCCTCGTCGTCGTCGGGGTCCTCGTCGTCGGGGTCGTCCTCGTCGTCCGGCGGGTCGGGTGGCGGCAAGGCCCCGGCGGCCAGTTCCGCGTCCTGACCGCGAGCCCGCAGCCTGACCGCGAGCGACCACACTTTGATCCACTCGGGATCCTGGAAATCGGCCTGTCCGCGTTCGTATGACACCCCGTTTTCCCCGAACCCGAGTGGATCGAGGCGCGCGACCCTTCCGCGTACATAGCAGCTCCGGCCGGCCGGTGGGCGTTGTCCACAGGCCCGCCGGTTGTCCACAGGCACGGTCTTACGGCCTGATGTCTGGCTCCCCACCGGCCTAACCTGCCGCCCAGGGATGTCGCTGTGGCATCCGGGACGGGAGACGGCTGATGGTGACGGGCGATCCAGACTCCGTACGGGCCCTGCGTCCACTGCGTCGGCTCGTCCTCCCCGGCGGGCGCACTCTGCTCCGGGCCGGGCTGGTCGCCGCACTGCTCGGCCTGGCCGCTGCGGTGCTGCACACCCCGACCGGCTGCCCGCCCACCAGCGGCACCGCAGACCAAACCCCCACCGCCAGAACCGGCTCAGGGCCAGGGTCTGGCTCGGGGCCAGGGTCTGGCTCGGGGCCAGGGACTGGCTCGGAGCCAGGGACTGGCTCGGAGCCAGGGACTGGCTCGGAGCCGAGGGCGGGCTCCGGGCCAGAGTCGGGCTCAGGGCCGGGGGCAGGCTCCGGCTCGGGGAGAGGGCCAGCCGGCGCGGCCGACGGGTCAAGATCCACCGGCACGAACCTCGGCGCCGACGCGGCACGCGGCACCTCCGGACCGCTGCCGCTACCCAGCGGCGCGGTCGGGGTGCCGGTTCGGCTGGCCGAGCCGGCCGCGCTGGCAGTGGTCCGCCCCGGCGCCCACGTCGACCTCCTGGCCGCGCCGCCGGGCGGAGCAGGCAGCTCCGAGGCGACCCTGCTGGCCCCCGCCGCGCTCGTCTTGGACGTGTTGGGCGCCGGCACAACCGACGGGTCCGCCGCGCTGTATCTCGCGCTTCGCCCAGACCAGGCACAACGCGCGGTCGGCCTGCCCGAGGGCAGCCGCTTCGCCATCGTCATCCGTGGCTGACCAGGCCGACCATGATCGACATCGTTTCGCCCATGTGGGTGGCCCACCGACCCAGACAACCCGCCCGGCCGCGCCGGGGTCAGTCCCAGTGCGGAGGGCGTTGGGAAAGCAGCCAGTCGTCGTTGCCGTCGGCCCGCTCGCCCCAGCCGTGATCGGTGTCGTCGGACGTCTGCTCGGGCAGCACCACGAAGTCGTCGCTCAGGTCGACGGTGCGGTCGTCGTCGCCGCGCGTGCCCTGCGCGCCGGGGTCCTCGGTGCTCACGAACGGCAAGACTAGCCCAGCCGACGGTGGCCGCGCCGGCCAGAAGCGACCGGGCTGTCGGCCTGCTTGGTAGCGTCGGACGGCGTGACGACGACCCCCAGCGGTGGCAGCACCCCGGACGACTACTGGCGGCGACCCGGGACCGGTGCCGGTGACACGGCGGACCAACCCCCCGCCGGGCCGGCGCCCACGCCGACGGGTGGGTATGCGGGCCCTCCGCCGAGCACGCCGCCTCCGGCGGGCTGGCATCCGCCCGTACACCTGGAGCCGACGCCGCCCCGACGGCTGCCGGCGCAGGACATGGCCGGCCTGGACGCGGCCGAGCAGCGTTCGCAACGGGTCACCTACGGTTTCGGCGCGGCGGCCGGGGTGGTCCTGGTGGTGCTGGTCTGCCTGCTGTGCTCGCGGATCATCTTCTGACCGCGTGGGTCAGAGGGTGGTGCCCCAGACCGCCTCGGCACCGGAGTGGCCGGTCAGATAGACGTAGACCAGGGCGGCGATGGAGAGGGCGACGACGACCACCGCCAGCACCGGGGTCACCAGCGCCGGCAGCCGTGGCACCCGAGGATGCCCGCTGGTCGCCACCAGCAGCAGGATGGCCGCGATGCCGAGCGGCACCACGATCCGGAACAGGATGTCGCCGTAGCGGGAGTGTTCGAAGATCTGGTCGAGGATCGGGCCTTGGAAACCTCGGGCGACCAGCGCGTCGGTGAACGCCTCGCCCGACTCGACGGCCACGAAGGTGGTCACCGGGGCGGCCACGGCGAAGAGGCCCAGCGCCCAGTCCAGCCGGTGCCGCCACCGCGGCAGACCCACGTACGCGATGGCCAGCACCGCCAGCAGCGGCACGAACACGACCACGGCGTGGATCACCAACGCATGGACCGGTAGACCCAGGATCTCCTCGAACATCGCGCCCTCCAGGTGGATCACGGTCACAGGATCGCCAGCTTACGGCCGGCCGGTCGCCCCGAGCTCTCGACCGGACACACGCGCGATGCCACGCTCGGGTTCACCGATCGATGCCCGCCTCCGGTTGTGTCCGTGGCCACCCTGGTCACACGTCGGTTGTCGATGGTGGTCGCGCGTGCTGTCATTGGCGCATGTCCGGTGCCGAGGAGCTGCTGCGATCGAGAGGGCTGCGCGTCACCCGACCGCGTCTCGCGGTGCTCGACGTGCTGGCCGGTGGTGGTCACCTGGAGGTCGACGAGATCACCCGGCGGGTCCGGGAACGCCTCGACTCGGTCTCCACCCAGGCGGTGTACGACGTGCTGGGCGCGCTGTCCCGGGCCGGACTGTCCCGCCGCATCGAGCCCGCCGGCAGTCCCGCCCGCTACGAGGCGCGTGTCGGCGACAACCATCACCACGTGGTCTGCCGGGGCTGCGGCGAGATCGCTGACATCGACTGCGCGGTCGGCGGCGCCCCCTGCCTGGAGCCGAACGTCTCCCACGGGTTCGAGGTGGACGAGGCGGAAGTGACGTTCTGGGGTCTGTGCCCGGGCTGTCAGTCCCGCCGGTCCGCCGACCACTGACGAGAAGCCGCCACTGACGAGAACGGGCGACCGGCGCGGTCGGCACGGGCGTGGCACTCTTGGGCGGTGGACTCCGATGACCTCGGCCTCTTCGGTCCGGGTTCGGTCACGTGGAAGGTGCACGAGGAGCCGATCCTGATCGTCGCCGGCCTGCGCTCGCTCTACCTTCAGGCGTTGCACCCGCGGGCGATGGCCGGGGTCGCGCAGAACAGCAACTACCGTACCGACGCCTGGGGCCGTCTGGTCCGCACCGCCACCTACGTGGCGACCACCGTCTACGGAACCACCGCCGAGGCGGAGGCGGCCGGCGCCCGGCTGCGCCGGTTGCACGCCCGCCTGCGGGCCACCGACCCGTTCACCGGTACGGAGTTCCGGGTCGACGATCCGGACCTGCTGCGCTGGGTGCATGTCACGGAGGTCGAATCGTTCCTCAGCACGGCCCGACGCGCCGGGCTGCCGCTGACCGACGACGAGGTGGACGGCTACTACACCGAGCAGCGCCGCTCCGCCGAGCTGGTCGGTCTGGACCCGGCCACCGTCCCCGGCACCGCCGCCGAGGTGGCGGCGTACTACGAGGACGTACGGCCGCAGTTGCGGATGACCCGGGAGGCGGCCGAGACGGCGGTCTTCCTCACCGCTCCCCCACTGCCGTGGAAGCTCAGCCTGCCGGCCCGTCTGGGGCTCACCCTCGGCCCGCCGCGTTGGGCGTACCTGGGGATCGCCGGCACCGCGTTGGCGCTGCTGCCGGCATGGGCGCGCCGGATGTACGGCGGGCTCGGGCTGCCCACGACCGCCCTGTCGGCGGATCTGACGGTGCGCGCCCTGCGGCTCGCGTTCGCCGCGGTGCCCCGCCGCTACCTCGAGGGGCCGTTGACGCAGGCCGCCAAGCAGCGGGCCGAACGGCACGCCGCCGCTTCGCCGGCCCGCTGAGCCGAGCCGGGTGGTGTCGGGTCAGGCGTCGGCGGCGCGGTCCACGGCGGCCCACGGCTCCTTGCCGGGAGCCTGCGCGCCGGTCGGGCAGTGGCGCCGGAAGTCGCACCAGCCGCAGCGTGGGCCGGGCGCGACGGGGAACGCCTCGTCCGCGTCGCCGCCCTCGGCGACCGCGCGTTCGGCGGCCATGATGTCGCGGGCGGTCTCCTCGGCACGGGTCAACTGGCGGGCCAGCGACTCGACGGTGTGGTCGTGGCCGGCGACCGTGCCGGTGGGCAGGTGGTGCAGCTCCACCCGGCGACACGGCCGGCGGAACACCCGCTCGGCCGCGTACGCGTAGAGCGCCAACGCCTGCGAGCCCCGGGCGTCGTCCGTGTCCAGCCCGGTGCGGCCGGTCTTGTAGTCGACGATGACCAGCTCCGGGCCGGCCGGGCCGGGGCGGGAGTCGATGCGGTCGGCCCGGCCGTTGAAGGCGAGCACCGCGGTCTTGACGGCCACCACCCGCTCCACCCCCAGCGGGTCGGTCTCCGGCTCCAGCGTCTCGACGTACGCCTCCAGCCAGCCCAATGCCCGCCGGAACGCGGCGCGTTCCTGCTCGTCGTCGCGGTAGCCCTCGCGCACCCAGGTGCCCTTGAGCAGGGTGGCGAGCACCTCGAGCCGGCGTCGCTCGGCGGGCAGCGCGTACCAGTTCTTCAGGGCGGTGTGCACGCTGGCGCCGAGGGAGTTGTGCGCCCACGGCGGGCCCTTCGGGGGGCTCGGCCGGTCGACGTAGGAGTAGCGGTAGCGGCGCGGGCAGTCCGTGTACGTGCCGAGCTTGCTCGGGGTGCAGACGAACAGCCGCTCCGGCATGCCCTCGAAACCGAGCTGCTCGGCGCCACCGGCGCGTTGGTGAGGGGGCCGGCCGCCGCCGGCGGCGGGTCGTCCGGCTGAGGAGGCTCGTCGCACGCCTGCGATCCTGCCATCCACCCCCGACATCGCGGGTGCTCCGGGTCAGGCCATGTTGACGTACTGCGTGACGAAGGCGGCCACCGCGTCCGCGATGAGCTGTACGGCGATGGCGGCCAGCAGCAGGCCGGCGATCCGGGTCAGCACCTCGATGCCACCGGGGCGCAGGATCTTCACGATTCCGCCGGAGAAGCGGAGGACGATCCACACGGCGACCATCACGGCGAGGATCGCGAGGGCGATGGCGGTGAACTCGCCAAGCCCGTCGGCCTGCTGGACGAAGAGCATGGTGGCCACGATGGCGCCCGGTCCGGCCAGCAGCGGAGTGCCCAGCGGCACCAGCGCGATGTTGGAGGTGACCTGCTGGCTCGGGTCGTCGGCCTTGCCGGTCAGCAGTTCCAGGGCGACGAGCACGAGCAGCAGCCCGCCGGCGGCCTGTAGGGCCGGCAGGTCCACGTGCAGGTAGTCGAGCAGGGTCTGCCCCGCGACCGCGAAGATCACGATGACGCCGAGCGCCAGCGCGACCGCCTGCCAGGCCGCGCGGTTGCGGTCCCGGGCGGGCAGCGGGCCGGTCAGCGCCAGGAAGATCGGCATCATGCCCGGCGGGTCGGTGATCACCAGCAGGGTCACGAAAACCTCGCCGAACAGCTTCAGATCCACGTGATCAACCTAGCCGCGCCGTGGTGGGCGAAATACCCGGATCAGCCCGAAGCGACCTCGGTCACCCCGGCGGCCACGATCCGCTCGTACGCCTCGACGCCGGTGCTGAAGGCACCGAGCTGGACGGTCTTGTGGGTGCCGTGGAAGTCCGAGGAGCCGGTGACCACCAGGCCCAGCTCAGCGGCGAGGCCACGGACGTGCGCCTGCTCGGCCGGGCTGTGGTCCTCGTGGTCGGCCTCCAGCCCGGCCAGCCCCGCCGCGGCCAGCTCGACGATCAGCTCGTCGGGGACCACCCGGCCGCGCCGGGTGGCCCGGGGGTGGGCGAAGACCGGCACCCCACCGGCCGCCCGGACCAGCCGGACCGCGTGGAACACGTCGATGTCCTCCTTGGGCAGCCGGTACCGCTCGCCCAACCAGTCGGGGCCGAACGCCTCCCGGGTGCTGCCGACCAGCCCGGCCCGGATCAGCGCCTGCGCGATGTGCGGGCGGCCCACGGTGCCACCGCCCGCGCCGGCCAGGATGTCCAACCAGCTCACGTCGACGCCGTCGGCTCGCAGCAGCGCGACGATGCGTTCACCGCGCTCCTCGCGGGCCGCGCGCACCCGGGCCAGCTCGGCGACCAGCTCCGGGTGGTCCGGATCGAAGAGGTACGCCAGCAGGTGCAGTGGCACCGCCGGCTCGGTGCCGGACCAGCGGCAGGACAGTTCCGCGCCGCGGATCAGGCGCAACCCGGGCGGCAGCGCCCGCACGGCCGGCTCCCAGCCGGCGGTGGTGTCGTGGTCGGTGATCGCCAGCACGTCCAGCCCGGCGTCTGAGGCGGCGCGCACCAGCTCGGCCGGGGTCAGCGTGCCGTCGCTGGCCGTCGAGTGGGTGTGCAGGTCGATCCGCGGGCTGGGGCCGAGATGCGAGGTCACGTCACGACGCTACCGAGCGCCCGGTGGTCCGGGCCGCCGGAGGGCGACCCACGGCGGCGCCGGCGACCACACCGACGGGCCAGCACCTCGGCCGGCACAGGTCAGGAGCCGGTCACCAGGACGGGACGGTCGCCCGGTTGGACACCGTTGACGGGAGCCGGCGTGGCCGGCGTCCCGGCCCGTACCCGATCGACGTCGACCCGGACCAGTTGACCGGTGCCGTCGAGGTAGGAGGCCTGGGAGGTGGTCGTCCAGGCGACCGTGCCGGTCATCGGCGGGCCGGCCGGCACGGCGGCCGTGTCCGGCCCGAGCTGGCTCAGGTCGACCAGCAGGGACCGGCTGACCTTGCCGACCGATCCGTTCACCAGGAGCCACCGGCCGTCGGTCGAGACCCCGCCGACGCCGTCCCGGCTCAGCTGGAGGCCGCAGCCGGTGCGGTCCGGTTTCAGGGCGGGCGTCGGGCCGAGCACGGCCAGGCAGGTGCGGCGGGGATCGTCCGTGGCGACCTGACCGATCAGCCGGCCGTCGGGCAGCGTGCCGTAGACGTTGATGGTGCTGCGGTCGCCCCGCGCCACCAGTTGCCCGGCACCGGGCCGCCACAGGGCGTGGCCCGGGGCGGCCGGGTCGAGCCGGACCAGCACGCTGTCGCCGACGAACCGGACCGGTTCCGCCCCGGCCGGCACCGGCGTACGCGCCGACCCGATCAGCTGGGTGCCGATCACTCCCGCCACCAACAGGTCGGTGCCGTCGCGCCAGGCGACCTGACGACCGTCGGGTGCCAGGACGATCTGGCCCGCGCCGGCCAGCAGCACCTGCACCAGGCCGTCGCTCTGCGCGACCCAGAGGGAGCGGCCGGCAGTGGTCGCGGCACCCACCACCAGCAGTCCTCCGCCGCCGGGTAGCGGTCGGGCGCGTTCGGCCGGCCCGACGCCGGGCAGCTCCAGCCGCTTCCCGTCGGCGCTGATCAACGTCCCGCCAACGAGCAGGTCGGCCGGCGCTCCGGGCGAGGGCGGCGGGGCGGGCACGGTGGCGGTGGGGATCGCCCGCACCGAGGGGTCCGGGTCGCCGATCACGACGATCGATGAGCCCTGCCGGTCGGGGTCCTGGGCGAGCTGCGCCATGCCGGTGCTGACCACGACGGTGGTGATCGCCGCGAGAGACAGGCCGACCACGGTACGTCGGCGCCGGATCCGGTTGCCGCGGCGGATGGCCTGACCGGCCGGGTCGGCGGTCAGCGGACGGGCAACGCCGACCTGGCGCGAGAGAGTTTCCCGCACCGCACCTTCGAACTCGTCAGGCCGCACGTCGTATGGACGCGGCGGGCGGCCCGTCAGGTTGTCGGACCGGCCCGGGTACCCGCTCACTGCTGCTCTCCGGGGCCGGTACCGACGGGCACGGCCGCCGGAGCGGTGGGCAGCTCGATCGGCGGA
>NZ_WBKR01000159.1 GCF_008868155.1 Micromonospora sp. ALFpr18c | reverse complement strand
GCCGCCGCTGGACCATGCGCTGGAAAGCACCCCTGAACGCCTTCCAGATCGCCTTCGAGGGCCGGCTCACCCCGGCCAACGACTGACCACCTCAACAACCAAGATCAGCCGTTAACTTGACACTCCCTTGCCCCGCGCCGGGTTGGTGCTCACCCGGCGAGGATGATGTTGTGGAGGTTGGCGATGCCGGAAGCGGCGTCGGCCAATGTGTGGGCGGCGCGGCGGTAGTCGCGCAGGATCTTGAAGCATTTCATCCTGGCCAGGGCGAGTTCGACCCCGGCGCGGACGGTGCGGTGCTCGACGTTGAGGGCTTGCTTCCAGGCGGGCAGTTCGCTGCCGTCAGACGGTTTGCGGTACGGCATGATCACCTCGGGGTTGCCGCGGTAGCCGCCGTCGGCCATCACCGGCCGCCCGTCCAGCGTCTCGGCGATGCCGGAGGTGCGGTAGACGATGGTGTCGTTGCGGTTGCCGGGCTGCGGGTCACCGACGGCGGTGACCAGGCGGGTGCTGGCGTCGATAGCGACCTGCAGGTTCGTCGAGTACCGGTAGTTCTTGCTCCGGGCGGCCAGGCGATGATCGCGGGTCGGGACCAGAGTCCCGTCAACGATCGCGATCTGCTCGACCGGCCGTTTGCGCACCGGCGCCAAGGCCAGCAGCGGCGCGAGGGTGTCGATGACCCGATGCGCCGCGGAGTGCGACACCCCGAACAACGGGCCGATCTGCCGCATCGTCAAGTTCGTACGCCAGTACGCGGCCACCAGCAACACCCGATCCGGCAGGTCGAGGGCCCACTGCCGGCCCGGCCGGCCGTCGGCGATGCCGTCACCGCCGCGCTCGGCGACCAGCCGGACCAGCTTGCGGAACTGGGCGGGCTGCAACCCGGTGAACGGGAAGATCCACTCCGGGCGGGCTGCGGTGATCACCTGCACACCGGGCATCCTGCCCGATCGTCCTCAACGGACAAACGCCAGGGTTACGAGACGTCCCTTAGTGACACGCCATGTCACCGGTCCAACCGGCGTTTGCCCAGCCCACAACCCAGATTCGCGGACTATATCGACGCGAAGCTGTGGAACGCAGGTTGGGAAACCACCGTGAAGAGTCCGGCCCGTTCGGGCCGGTACGGGACCGTTCCGGACACGCCGCGGAGGACGCCGAACAGAGCAGACGGGGCCGGAGCGTGTGCGCTCCGGCCCCGCCGTCGTACGTGCTGTCGTTACTGCTTGAGCATGTTGTCCAGCAGCAGGGCGCAGCGGATCAGCCCGAGGTGGCTGTACGCCTGCGGGTGGTTGCCCAACCCGCGCTCGGCGAGCGGGTCGTACTGCTCGGGGAGCAGCCCGGTCGGGCCGGCCGTGAGCACCATCTGCGCGAACAGCTCCTCGGCGTCGGTGCGGCGGCCGGTGCGCAGGTACGCCTCGATCAGCCACGCCGTGCAGATGTGGAAGCCGCCCTCGCGGCCGGGCAGGCCGTCGTCCCAGTGGTAGCGGTAGACGACCGGGCCGCTGCGCAGGTCCGCCTCGATCCTCAGAACGGTGGACAGGAAGCGCGGGTCGTCGCCGGCGAGCAGCCCGGAGAGGCCGATCCAGAGCGACGACGCGTCCATGTCCTCATCGCCGTACGCGACGCTGTACGCCTCGACCGCCTCGTGCCAGCCGTGCTCCAGCACGTTGGCGCCGATCCGGTCGCGCAGATCCTTCCACTCCGAGCGGTCCTCGCCGCCGTGCTGGCGCATCACGTGCAGCGCCCGGTCGACGGTCATCCAGCACATCACCTTGGAGAACACGTGGTGCCGTGGTGGCAGCCGGGCCTCCCAGATGCCGTGGTCGGGCTCGTGCCAGCGGCGGCGGACCGCCTCGACCATGTTCTCCAGCACCCGCCACTCGTCGTCGCGGACCGAGCCGCGGGCGTCGGCGACGGCCGCGATCAGGTCGGCGATCGGGCCGAAGACGTCCAGCTGAAGCTGGTGGTTCGCCAGGTTGCCGACCCGTACCGGCCGGGAGCCGGCGTACCCGGGCAGCGTGTCGATGACCGCCTCGGCGCCCAGCTCGTAGCCGTCGATGGTGTACAGCGGATGCAGCCGCTCCGGGTGGCCGCCGGTGCGCTCGATGCAGCCGTCCACCCAGCGCAGGAACGCCTCGGCCTCCTCGATGGAGCCGAGGTCGACCAGCGCGCGGGCGGTCAGCGCGGCGTCGCGCAGCCAGCAGTAGCGGTAGTCCCAGTTGCGGACGCCGCCCAGCTCCTCGGGGAGCGAGGTGGTGGCCGCCGCCAGGATCGAACCGGTGGCCTCGTGGCAGAGACCGCGCAGGGTGAGCGCGCTGCGGGCGACCAGCTCGCGGGAGGTGGAGGGCAGCCGCAGCGAGGCCACCCAGTCCTTCCACGGCTGCTCGGCCGCCGCCTGCCGCTCGTGGATCGGCACCCGGTGGTGCTCCAGGCTGTGCGTGCCGAAGCGCAGCTCCAGCACGACCTGCCCACCGGCGGCGGAGAGGTCGACGATGGCCTTGGCCGTCTCGTACCCGCCGTCGTTGTCGACCTGCCACTGCACGCCGGGGGAGTAGAGGGCCACCGGCTCGTTGGAGCCGAGCACCAGCAGGCCGTCGCCGAGCGGCTGCAGCTGCACGGCGACCTGGCCGAACTCGGGGCGGGGCGCGAACTCCACCCGGACCCGCCCGCTGCCGGTGAGCACCCGGACCAGTGTCGAGTCGCCGGTGATGACCGCCGGGCTGTCGTCCGGAGTGGTCTCGTGGGCCGGCTTGTCCAGCCAGTCGGTGACGGTGAGCCCGGACCACCGGGTCTCCACGGTCATCGTGCCCGAGCGGTAGCGCTGACCCAGCGGGATGCCACCGCGTTCCGGGGTGACGCTGAAGTGACCGGCCGGGCTCCCACCGACCAGGTCGGCGAAGATCGCCGCGGAGTCGGCCTTGGGGTGGCAGAGCCAGCTGACCTTGGCCTCGGGGGTGAGCAGAGCGACGGTACGGCCGTTGGCCAGCATGGAGTGCCGCTCGATGGGCACCGCCCGCTCGCCGAACAGCCAGTGTCGGCGGGTCTCCAGCAGCAGCCCGAGTGCGCGGGCCGCCTCGATCGGCTCGGCCACCCGGTAGCTGGCCTGGGTGTCGCCGGGGCCGATCTTGATGCCGAGGTCCGGGCCGTGCAGGTTGCCGAACGCGTTCTCGTCGGTGACGTCGTCACCGATGAAGAGCACCGCGCTGGCCGAGAGTTGGGTGCGCAGCTGGTCGACGGCGGTGCCCTTGTGGGTGGCCACCACGGAGAGTTCGATGACCTCTTTGCCCTGGGTGACCGTGACACCGTCGAAGGCGGCCGGGCCGTTGCGCACCGCCTCGATGGCGGCGGCGGCGACCTGCGGGTCGACGCCCCGGGTGTGCACGGCGACACTGGCCGGCTTACGTTCCAGCCGGATGCCGGGGTGTTCGGCGGCGATCTCGCGCAGCGCGTTGCGCACCTGGGTGCGCACCGCCACCAGTTCGGGGGAGAGCCGCTCGACGAAGCCGATGTCGAACTCGGAGCCGTGGCTGCCGACGAGGTGCACCTCGCTGGGCAGCCGGGAGAGCGCGGCCAGGTCGCGCAGCGCCCGGCCGGAGACGACCGCCACGCTGGTCTGCGGCAGCGCGGCGAGGGCGCGGATCGCGGCCACCGACTCGGGCAGTGGTACGGCTGTGCTCGGATCTTCCACGATCGGCGCCAGCGTGCCGTCGTAGTCGCAGGCGATCAGGAGCTGGGGGACCCGGGCGATCCGGCCGATGGCGGATCGCAGCTCGGGGTCCATCACCCCGGTGGCGGTCGCCGCTCCGTCGTTGACGGACGTGTTCACGCGGCCTCCGCCTCGGAGACTCCCAGTTCGGAGAGGAACGACTTGGCCCAGTGGCCCACGTCGTGGGTACGCAGGTGACGTTGCATTGTCCGCATCCGGCGGCGTGCCTCGGTTTTCTCCACGTGCACGGCCCGGAGCAGGGCGTCCTTGACCGCGTCCGGGTCGTGCGGGTTACACAGGAAAGCTTGACGCAGCTCGGTGGCGGCGCCAGCGAATTCACTGAGCACGAGCGCACCGCCCTGGTCGGCACGTGATGCTACGTACTCCTTGGCTACCAGGTTCATTCCGTCTCGCAGCGGGGTCACCATCATCACGTCGGCAGCAACGTACATCGCGGCCAGTTCACTGCGACTGTACGACTGATGCAGATAATGCACCGCCGGCACGCCGACCCTGCCGAATTCGCCATTGATCCGACCAACCTCGCGCTCCACCTTGACCCGTAGTGCCTGGTAGTGCTCGACGCGCTCGCGGCTCGGCGTGGCGACCTGCACCATAACCGCGTCCGGGACTGTCAACTTTCCGTCAGCGAGCAGTTCGCGGAAGGCCTTGAGCCGCAACTCGATGCCCTTGGTGTAATCCAGCCGGTCCACACCCAGGATGATCGTCTTCGGGTCGCCCAGCTCGGCGCGGATCTGCTTGGCGCGGGCCTGGACCGCCGAATCGGCAGCCATCCGCTCCATCTCCTGCGTGTCGATCGAGATGGGGAAGGCGCCCGCCTTCACCTGCCGCCCGTCGACCTGGATCATCTGCCCCTCGTAGCGCAGCCCGAGCAGGTGCCGGGCCAGCCGGACGAAGTTCTGCGCGGCCAGCCGCTGCTGGAAGCCGACCAGGTCGGCGCCGAGCAGGCCGCGCAGGATCTCGGTGCGGAACGGCATCTGCATGAACAGCTCGATCGGCGGGAACGGGATGTGCAGGAAGAAGCCGATGCGTAGGTCGGGTCGGAGCTCCCGCAGCATCGCCGGGACCAGCTGGAGCTGGTAGTCCTGCACCCAGACCGTCGCGCCTTCGGCCGCCACGTCCGCCGCGGCCTCCGCGAACCGCGCGTTGACCAGGCGGTACGCCTCCCGCCAGCGCCGCTTGTAGGCCGGCGTCTCCACGGCGTCGTGGTACAGCGGCCAGATCGTCGCGTTGGACTGGCCCTCGTAGTAGCGCTCCAGCTCTTCGGCGCTCAACGGGACCGGGTGCAGGCGGATCCCCTCCAGGTCGAACGGCTCGGGCGCGGCACCGGTGCCGCCAGCCCAGCCGACCCAGGTGCCCTGATGTTCGGCGAGCACGGGATGCAGCGCGGTGACCAGCCCTCCGGGGCTGCGTCGCCACTGTCGTCCCTCGGGTGTGCTCACCTCGTCGACCGGCAGACGGTTCGCCACTACGACAAAGGAGCTACGGACGGTCACGATCGGCCACCTCCGGGTACTGACGGGTCCACCGCGATGAGCGTACTGAGCGTAGCTGCGGCGTCTTGTGCCTCGTGCCGGAGTCTCCTACCCGCCCCGCACGTGCCGAAATCCGTCGGTGATCTTGTCGACAGCGCGTGGGTCAGAGGTCGATGATCGGCCATTCCTTCGGCAGTACCTCACCGAGCAGCTCCCGCCGGTCCGTCATGATCGGCACGACCGCTCGGGCTGCTGCTTCGATCGCAACCTGGGCGAGATCGATGCTGCCCAGTAGGCGGGACCAGCCGCCCAGGATGGGGCACATGTTGTGATCTACCGGCGTGACGAGTACAGCTTCGAGATCGGCGATGCTGTCCAGCAGTGGCCAGCCGTCGTTGGACACCCGGCGATACGCCGCTGTGAGGCACATGGCCGGAATGATCACCGACTCCCGGCGGTAGGCGACTTTGGCGATCTGGATGCCAACGGCCGGCACTCCTTCGGAGTAGGCCAGCAATGCGGTCGTGTCGAGCACGAGTCCTGCGTCAGTCACAGACCTGCATCCGTCCTCGGGACGCCTCGTTGAGCAGCGCTGCGGCCTTGGCGCGCAACTCGGGAGTTATCGCCTGGCGTGCCTGATCCAACGTGCGCCCGGCCTCCTCAAGGCCCTCGTCAGTGATCTTGAAGCCGAGCTGCTCCAGGGTCCGTCGTGTTCGTTCACCGACCATGCGTTGGCGGATGCTCTCCGTCACGAATGCGGACACGTTGGGCTCGGTGGCCAGCCGCTCCGCCACGTCATCCGGCACGCTGATAGCGATTTTCTTGGTCATACCAAGGACGCTAGTGGGTGATACCACGGCCGGCAACGCGGCGCGCCCGCGTACTCCTGGGGCGGGGTGATGTGGGCGAAGCGCGCCGTACCTGTCAGGATTGACGATGGCGTGCGCGCGGCCGGCTCCCGGCCGGCGGCAGCGGGCGGTCCTCGCAGCCCGCGCCCGCGCCCCGATCAGGCGACAGCAATCCGACGGAGGTAGCCCGCACCGTGGCCCAGTACATCTACGTCCTGGAAAAGGCGCGCAAGGCGCACGGCGACAAGGTCGTGCTCGACAACGTGACGCTGAGCTTCCTGCCGGGGGCCAAGATCGGTGTGGTCGGTCCGAACGGCGCCGGTAAGTCCAGCCTCCTCAAGATCATGGCAGGGCTGGACAAGCCGAGCAACGGCGAGGCCCGGCTGATGCCCGGCTACACCGTCGGCATGCTCGCCCAGGAGCCCCCGCTCAACGACGCCAAGACGGTGCTCGGCAACGTCGAGGAGGCGGTCGCCGAGACCAAGGCCAAGCTGGAGCGGTTCAACAAGATCGCCGAGCAGATGGCGACCGACTACTCCGACGAGCTGATGGAGGAGATGGGCAAGCTCCAGGAGGAGCTGGACCACGCCGACGCGTGGGACATCGACTCCAAGCTCGAGCTGGCCATGGACGCGCTGCGCTGCCCGCCGCCGGACGCCGACGTGACCCAGCTCTCCGGTGGTGAGCGCCGCCGCGTCGCGCTCTGCAAGCTGCTGCTGGAGGCGCCCGACCTGCTGCTGCTCGACGAGCCCACCAACCACCTGGACGCGGAGAGCGTCTCCTGGCTGGAGCAGCACCTGGCCAAGTACGCCGGCACCGTCATGGCGATCACCCACGACCGGTACTTCCTGGACAAGGTCGCCGGCTGGATCCTGGAGCTGGACCGCGGCCGGGCCATCGGCTACGAGGGCAACTACTCCACCTACCTGGAGAAGAAGGCCGCCCGGCTGGCCGTCGAGGGCCGCCGCGACGCGAAGATGAAGAAGCGCCTCACCGAGGAGCTGGAGTGGGTCCGCTCCAACGCCAAGGCCCGGCAGACCAAGTCCAAGGCCCGTCTGGACCGGTACGACGAGATGGCCACCGAGGCGGAGAAGACCCGCAAGCTGGACTTCGAGGAGATCCAGATCCCGCCGGGCCCGCGCCTGGGCAGCACCGTCATCGAGGCGAACGGTCTCAGCAAGGGCTTCGGTGACCGGTTGCTGATCGACAACCTGTCGTTCTCGCTGCCGCGTAACGGCATCGTCGGCATCATCGGCCCCAACGGCGTCGGCAAGACCACGCTGTTCAAGACCATCGTCGGGCTGGAGGAGCCGACCGGCGGCGAGGTCCGGGTCGGCCCGACGGTCTCGCTGTCGTACGTCGACCAGAACCGGCAGGGCCTCGACGGTGACAAGACCGTCTGGGAGGTCGTCTCCGACGGGCTGGACTACCTGATGGTGGGCAAGGTCGAGATGCCGTCGCGGGCGTACATCGCCGCGTTCGGCTTCAAGGGCCCGGACCAGCAGAAGCCGACCAAGGTGCTCTCCGGCGGCGAGCGCAACCGGCTCAACCTGGCGCTGACCCTGAAGATCGGCGGCAACGTCATCCTGCTCGACGAGCCGACGAACGACCTGGACGTGGAGACCCTCTCCAGCCTGGAGAACGCGCTGCTGGAGTTCCCCGGCTGCGCCGTGGTCATCTCCCACGACCGGATGTTCCTGGACCGGGTCGCCACGCACATCCTGGCCTGGGAGGGCGACGACCAGGACCCGGCCAGGTGGTTCTGGTTCGAGGGCAACTTCGAGGCGTACGAGAAGAACAAGATCGACCGCCTCGGCGCGGAGGCCGCCCGGCCGCACCGGGTGACCTACCGCAAGCTGACCCGCGACTGACCGGCCGACACGGTGTCTGACCGGTTCGTCTACCACTGCACACTGCGCTGGTCCGACCTGGACGCGTACGGCCACATCAACAACTCGCGCTTCCTCACCCTGTACGAGGAGGCGCGGGTGGCGTTGATGTTCGCCGGTGGCCGCGCCTGGGGGGTCGGCTCGTTCGCCGACGGGGTGGTGATCCGCCGGCACGAGGTCGACTATCTCCGGCCGGTGGACTACGCGCTGGGTCGGGCCACCGCCCAGGCCGCGCCCACGGTCCGGATCGAGCTGTGGGTGGAGGAGATCAGGGCCTCCCGGTTCACCGTCGCCTACGAGCTGTACGACGGTGACGTGCTCGCCAGTCGGGCCCGTTCGGTGCTGGTCCCGTTCGACCTGACCCGTCAGGTGCCCCGGCGGATCACCGCCGAGGAGCGGGAGTTCCTGCTGACCTACGCCCCGCAGGGCGGCGTGGCGTGACCCGGCCCGGTGCGACCGGAGCGGGTGGGGTGACAGCGTCGACGCACGACCTCGCCGGGTCGGCCGACGCGGGGGCGTTCCTGGCCCGCCTGGTCCGGCTGGAGCCGGGTGCGCCGGTCCGGCTGCGGCCGGCCGGCGCGCCCGGCCGCGTCGCTCTCTGGGCGCGGCTGCCGTGGCAGGTGCTGGTGGTGCGCACGGTGGCCGGTGGGCCGGTCGACGGCACCCCCGACGACGTCACGGTGGCCGCCGCGGAGCTGCTCGCCGAGCTGGAGCGTGGCGGCACGACGTTACCGACCCGTCGGGACGCGCAGTGGCGGTGGCCGCTGCCGCCGGCGCGCAGCCGACCGGTGGAGGTGCTGCCCGCCGCCGAGCTACGTCGGATCGCGGACGCCGCCGCCGGCACCCTCCGCACCGCGAGCCAGGAGGGTGTGGCCGGCCGGGCGGTCGGTCAGCGTGCCCTGCGGGACGCGCTGCTCGATCACGTGGCGGTGGTGGTCACGCCCGACGGATCGCCGGCAGCGCCGGTGGAGGTGCCGCAGCGGCTGGTGCAGGGGCTGGTTCGGATGGGTTTCCTCGGTGCCGCCGCCGGCCCGGTCGCCGGCGCGGACGAGCCGACCGTGCAGGTACGGGTGGCCGGCCGATGGGTTGGCCTGGTGGGACCATACGGAGCGGCCTGGTTGCAGAAGGCCACCGACCTCGCCTTAACACCCCTCGGGACTCATCCGAACGGATGACCCATGGTCATTCTTCTGGGCTGGGGCGGTCGTTGGGGGGATGCTTCAACCCGGCTGTCCGGGTACCGTCCATCCTCGGATCCAACGCACCGTAGGCGACTGGATCCGCTGGGGAGTGAGGTGCGCGAGCGATGCCGTGGTGGTCATGGCGCCCCGGTCCCGCCGACGGCGGCGATCCGGAAACCCGAAGCGGGATCACAGTGGAGAGCGCGGTCCGGGTCGGACCGCCCAGCCCCCGCCAGCCGGGGGACGACTGCCCGTCCAACGATCGACCCGTCCTGACGGAGATGCCCGCAACCGTCGAGCCGGTCAGTCTGCGCAGAGTCTGTGACGCGCTCGACCTGCTCGACGTGCGTTACCTGGCCGACGGCGACGGCAACCTGCTGGCCATGTGGGAGCGGCACGCCGTGCTGGTCGCCCTCGAAGGGCCGGAGGACGAGATTCTGGTGATGCGGGCACGCCCGCACGCCACCGTCCCGCCGGACTGGGCCGACCGGGCCTACCGGGTGGTCAACGAGTGGAACCACACCCGCCGGTTCTGCAAGGCGTACATCGGCGATCCGACGGAGCGCGGGCAGCTGCCGATCTACGCCGAGCTGCAGGTGCCGCTCGGCGCCGGCACGCACGACGCGCTGCTGGTCGAGATGCTCGACTGCGGCGCGGCGGTGGCCACCAGCTTCGTGGACTGGCTGCACGACGAGGGCGCGCTGCTCTGAGGCCGCCCCGGGTCGGGCGGGTCAGACGCCGTGGGCCGGATCTTCCTCGACGTTGACCATGAAGTACGCGGCACGCTCCAGGTAGTCCCAGAGCGTGCCGGCGATCTCCGGCTCGAGGTCGAGGCGGTCCACGGCGCGGCGCATGTTGCGCAGCCAGGCGTCCCGCTCGGCCGCGCCGATCCGGAAGGGCGCGTGCCGCATCCGCAGCCGTGGGTGCCCGCGCTGGGCGGAGTACGTGTTCGGCCCACCCCAGTACTGCATCAGGAACAGGGTCATCCGGTCCGCGGCCGGGCCCAGGTCCTCCTCCGGGTACATGGGCCGCAGCAGGGGATCGGTGGCGACGCCGGCGTAGAACTCGTCGACCAGCTTGCGGAAGGTGGGCTCGCCGCCGACCGCCTCGAAGAGGGTCGACGCGCCGGGACGGTCGGATTCACCTGCGGGGTTCACCGTTCCATCCTGCCAGGTGCGTCCCGAGCCGGCCCGACCCGTACACCGTGGGTCGGGTCACGCCCGAGCCGCGGACGGGACGTCGGGTCAGGTCACCGCGTGCCGGCGGTGGCCCTTGCCGGCCTGGGGTTCGTCCACCGGCTTGCCGCCGGTAAGTCGGCCACCCGGGGTGGCCGTCTGCGCCGCGCTGGCCGCCTGCGCGGCGTTGGCCGTGACGGCCGCCGCGATGGCGTTGTCCACCGTCTGCTGGTCCGGCCAGCGCAGCGCGGCCACCAGCATCAGCAGCACCCCGGCCGCGCTCCACACCCCCACCACCACCGGGATCGAGAACCGGTCGGCGAGCAGCCCGGTGGCCAGCACCGCCACCCCCTGGATGACCTGGACCCCGGTGGCCATCACACCGAACGCGCGGGCCCGGAACTCGGCGCGCAGGGCCTGGACGAACAGGCCGTTGGCCATCGGCAGCATGCCGGCGACCGCGAACCCGCAGAGCGCGGCGAGTAGCGCCACCACCGGTGGGGCGGGGTTGAACAGTGCCGGCACCAGCGCCAGCGGCGCGAGCACGGCCAGGGGCCGCATCAGGGCCAGTCGGCGGGACGGAGCGAACAGTCGGCTCACGAGCAGCCCGCCGAGGATGAATCCCAGCGGATTCGCCACCATGATCAACGCTTGCGCCAGGCCCGCGTCCATCCTGCCGCCGTCCCGGTTGGCCCAGCCCGCGGCCAGCCCCTCCGGGACGATCGAGAAGAGCATCGCGCTGAACACCAGCACCGCGATGGCCCGCAGCACCGGCGTCCGGAACACGATCTGGAAACCCTGGGTGGTCTCCCGGAGCAGGTGGCTGCGGTGGGCGCTGGTCATCACCGGGAGCCGATCCTGGACGCCGAAACGCACCAGTAGCGCCGAGACGGCGAACGTCGCCGCGTTGATCAGCAGCGCGGCGGCCGGGTTGATCGCGGCGACGGCGGTGCCGAGCAGGTAGCCGACGACCTGCGCGGCCTGCCCGACGCTGCTGTTCAACGACAGGCCGACCACCAGCCGGTCGCCGGCGAGGATCTGCGGCAGCAGGGCGGACTTCGCCGCCTGGCTCGGCGGGTTGGCCAGCGTGGCCGCGAAGATGAGCACCAGCACCGCCTGGACCGGCAGGTTCGGGATGGCGATGAGCAGCATCAGCGCCATCCGGATCACGTCACACGTGACCATCACCCGCCGGTACGGGTATCGCTCCGCCAGCGCGGCGAGCAGTGGGCCACCGAGCAGCCAGGGCAGGAAGCTGACGGCGAACGCGGCGGCGGAGAGCGCGACGGACCTGGTCTGCTGGTAGACGAGGAGGGTGACGGCGGCCTTCGCCAGGTAGTCACCGACCCACGAGAGGGCCCCGGCCGTGAAGACAGCACGGAACTCGCGCTGGGCGAACACTTCGCGAAAAGTGGCCGGGCCTTCCGCGGAAGGTCGCTCGTCGGGCACCGTCGCCTCCATCGGCTCCCGGGGCACCGCTCGTGGCAGCCCGGCCGGGAACACTCGTCAGATCTACGGATCAGCGAGGATGTGACCACGCTCCGGCGGGAACGCGTGCACCGGATTCTGCCCGATAGTCTGACAACTAGCTAGGGCGAACGGCTCGTTCGTCGCATCCCCGACTGAACGAACGGACGATACCTGAGGGGCCGGCCGGCCCGCGACCCCTGGATCGCCGGACAGGTTGCCCGGGTCAGGTGGCACCACCCTGACCGGTCTCCCCCTCGCGCAACGGGCGGCTCGACGCGCCCGGATAGATGCGGGCCGCGGCGATCTGGGCGGTGATCCCCGAGTTCTCCAGCGCCTCCGCGAGCCGTCGACGCAGCTCACGGCCCACCGCGAACTGCCCGTCGGCGGTCGTCTTCACCACCGTCCGGATCACCGCGCCGTCCACCGTCATCTGCTCGACGCCCAACACCTCCGGCGCCTCCACGATCTCCGGCGACAACTCCGGGTCCATCGCGATCGAGGCGGCCGCGGTCCGCAGGACGGCGGTCGCCTCCTCGGTGCTGCTGAACCCGATCGGCAGGTCGACCACCACCAGGGCCCAACCCTGGCTCTTGTTGCCCACCCGGATGATCTCGCCGTTGCGGATGTACCAGAGCACCCCGCGACCGTCACGCACGGTGGTGACCCGCAGGCCGACCGACTCCACCACGCCCGTCGCCTCACCCAGGTCGACGTTGTCGCCCACCCCGTACTGGTCCTCGATGAGCATGAACAGGCCGGCGATCAGGTCCTTGACCAGACTCTGCGCACCGAAGCCCAGCGCGACGCCGGCGATACCGGCGCTGGCCAGCAGCGGCGCCAGATCGAAGCTGAACTCCCGCAGGATCATCAGCAGCGCGATTCCGAAGACGAACGCGGTGGTCAGGCTGCGCAGTACCGAACCGATCGCCTCGGCGCGCTGCCGTCGTCGTTCCGGCACGAACTCGGCCGGGTCGACCGCGGCGGTGGGCACCCGCTCGCGCAACGGCCGGAGCATCGTCGGCACCGCGCCGTCGGTGGTGGTCCGGACCAGCCGGTTGATCGTGCGGTGCAGCGCCCAGCGGGCCACCATCGCCAACGCCACGATCAGCAGCACCCGCAGCGGTTTGAGCAGGATCCAGTAGCTGCCCTCGGCGAACCAGGACGACCTGGTGATGTTGTAGATCCATTCGCAGGAGGTACTGCCCTGACAGTTCACCGACCCGGCGGTGGACAGGGCGAGGGGCGTCACGCTGGCGGCACTCACCCTGTCTTCGTACCGCAACGGGCCCGAGCGCCCGCCGCCGACCCACCGGCCGGGTGACCTGCTGCCGAGGGCGGGGCCGGAACGGGGCGAACCGGCCATCGTGACAGGTGCGGGAAAGAGCTTCCTGTCCGGCCCCGGATTAGTGCGTGCAATCCGGGGTCCGATCAGGGACTATTGGCGCAACGGACGTCGGTGATCGGCCCGGCGTCGACCGTGTGGGTCGTCATGCCCGGCCCCGGTCGACGGCGGTACGCAGCAGCCGCTGAACCGGGAGGGTGAGCGCGATGCCTGACATACGACCCACGGTGGGCTCCGGCGCGTTGGTCCTCAACGCCACCTACGAGCCGCTGTGTGTCGTGTCGGTGCGCCGAGCCGCGATCCTCGTCCTGTCCGCGAAGGCGGTCTGTGTCGCCGACGGCGACGGCATCCTGCACAGTGCCCGGGACGCGCTCCCGGTGCCGTCGGTGGTGCGGCTGACCCGCTTCGTGCGCGTGCCGTACCGCACGCACGTCGGGCTGTCCCGGCGGGCGATCTTCGCTCGGGACGGCTGGCGGTGCGCCTACTGCCGGGGCCCGGCCGAGACCATCGACCACGTGTTCCCCCGCAGCCGGGGTGGCCGGCACGCCTGGGAGAACGTGGTCGCCGCGTGCGCCCGCTGCAACCACACCAAGGGCGACAAGACGCCGGCCGAGCTGGGCTGGCGGCTGCACGCGCTGCCGGCCGCGCCGAAGGGCACGGCCTGGCGGGTCCTCGGGCACCGCGCGCCCGATCCCCGCTGGGCCGACTGGCTCGACCTGCGGGAGCCCGAAGCCGCCGCCTGACGCTCCGGCCGCTATCGGTCGCCGTAGTGGTACCGGCAGGCCACGATCTCGACGTCTTCCTTGGTGATCCGATACACGAGCCGGTGTTCGCGATCGATCCGGCGGGACCAGAAACCGGACAGCTCGCCCCGAAGATGCTCCGGCTTTCCGATGCCCTCGTACCCGTTGCGGATCACGTCGGCGATGAGATCGTTGATGCGCTTGACCAGCTTTCGGTCCGTGTGGCTGAGGTGCTGGCTCCACGCCGTGGCGGTGAAGACCAGCCTCATGCGACGTCTCGTACGGTGGCCGGGTCGATGAGATCCCGCTCGGCCGCGTCGCCCGCCTCCAGTTCCGCTATCGATCGACGCAGCGCGGCGGCGTTGCTCGGACTGCGCAGGAGGTATTCGGTCTCCTTCATCGACTCGTACTCCGCAAGCGGCACGATCACCACGGGCTCGTGGCCGGAACGGGTCACCACCACTTCCTCGGCGTCGTTGATGACGCTGTCGAGCTCGGCGGCCAGGTTCTGCCGTAGCTGGGTGAAGTTCACGGTCCGCATGACCACCTCCGAATAGGTACAGAAAACTGTACCTCGCGACCGGCGCGACTCAACGACCCGCACGGGCCTTCACCAGGGACGCGAAGACCACGACATTGTCCGAGTAGCCGGTCTCGCCGCCGACCCAGCGACCTCCGCAGGTGATCAGTCGCAGGCTCGGGCGGCTGAAGTCGCCGTACACCTCGTCGACCGGCAGCCGACCCTTGTCGAATCGTTCCACCGAGTCCACCTCGAAGACCGCCACGCTGTGGTCGGTGCGGGTCACCTCGATCTGGTCGCCGTTGCGCAACTCGCGGAGCTGGTGGAAGACCGCCGGACCGCTGGTGGTGTCGACGTGGCCGACGATCACCGCCGGGCCGTACTGGCCGGGTGTGGGGCCCTGGTCGTACCAGCCGGCCTCCTGGGCGCGGGTGGCGTCCGGCACGGCGATGGTGCCGTCCGCGGCGATGCCCACGTCATGCACCGGTGCCTGAAGGTCGATCTCACCGATGGCCAGGCTCGTCGGGCGGCTGGCCGGCAGCACCGGGAACTTCTTCGGCGGCGGCCGCAGGCCGGCGCTGAGCCGGTCGGGCAGGAGGCTGACCCCGGTCACCTGCTCGACGCCGAGCATCGCCACGATCAGCACCATCAGTGCGGCGATGGCCAGCACGGGCACTCCCGGCCCGGTGCCGAAGCGGCGGCGGGTCAGCGATCCGGCCGTCCCGCTCGACGGCAGCGGACGGGTGGCCGGATCGGTGGTGGCGACACCGGCCGACGCGGCCTGGCTGGCGACCACGCGCAACCGACCGGAGGCGCGGGCCACCAGCCGGCCGGAGGCGCGCAGTGCCGGCCCGGCGCGGAAGCGGGCGCGGCGATCCGGCCGCGCACGCGCGGATCTGCGGGTCATGGTTGGTCCGGCTCAGGAGCCGGCTCCGGTCCGGCGCCGTCCGCCCGCCATGCCGAGCGCGACCGCGGTCGCCACCAGGGCCACGCCGCCGAGCACCAGCAGCGAGCCGGTGCCCCG
>NZ_WBKR01000158.1 GCF_008868155.1 Micromonospora sp. ALFpr18c | reverse complement strand
ACCACCACCGACACCTGCACCACAGCGACTGGACCGTCCACATCGCCGGCGACGGCCACCCCGAATTCGTCCCACCCGCCTGGCTCGACCCGAAGCACATCCCCCGCCGCAACCACTACCACCGACGCACGTGAGCACCGCCGTCGGATCCATGCGCCTGCCGCACAGCGTGCCAGCTGCGCGGTTCCTCTCCTGGCCGCGTTCGACAGCACCACGCCGGGAGCCCGTCGCGCGGCTTGCCTTGACGCTGGCGGCAACGTTTAGCGTGGTCGTGACGGGCTGGTCGAGGAGGTCGGATGCGGATCGGCGAGTTGGCTGAACGGGCCGGCACGAGCACGCGAACCCCGCGCTACTACGAGGCGCACGGTCTGGTGCGGGCGCAGCGCTCCGCGAACGGTTACCGCGTCTACGAGGAGGCGGAGCTGCGGGTCGTCCGCGAGATCCGGGCTCTGCTCGACGTCGGGTTCGGCCTCGACGACGTCCGCCCGTTCGTGGCCTGCCTGCGGGCCGGCAACACGTCCGGCGGCGTCTGCCCGGACTCGGTGCTGGTGCTACGCCGCAAGCTCGCCGAGGTCGACGCCTACCTCGAACGGCTCGGCGCGGTACGTCAGCAGCTCCACACCCAGCTCACCCAGGCCATCGCGCACCGGGACGAAACATGCCCCAGGAAACGACCGTCGGCTCCCTGATCTCCGTCACCGACGACACGTTCAGCGAGCTGGTGCTGGCCAGCGACCGACCGGTCGTGGTCGACTTCTGGGCCGAGTGGTGCCCGCCCTGCAAATTGATCGAGAAGAGCCTCGTCGAGCTGGCACGGGAGTTCGGCGACCGGATGGTCATCGCCAAGCTCAACTCCGACGACAACCCGCAGGCCACCCGCCGCTACCAGGTCATGTCCCTGCCGACCCTGCTGGTGTTCCGTCAGGGCGAGGTCGTCGGCTCCGTGGTCGGCTCCCGGCCGAAGATCCACCTGCGGCAGAGCCTGAGCCTGCACGCCGGTCTCTGAGGGTCAGCGCCGGTCGAGTTCCGCCTGGAGCCGCTGGACCAGCGTCTTGCGGTCCTTGCCGGCGCGTTCCTGGCGCAGAGCGGTCCTCAGCTCACGGGTGTCCAGGCCACGGACAAGCTTCGCCGCCTCGGCGACCGACATCTCCGACATCCGTCCAGCCGTCGTGGCGTCCCGGCGCGCCCGCTTGGCCGGGCCGGTGTTGGCGACGTACTGCTTGCCGGACCGGGACGCCTCGCGCTTCTTGGTGTCGGTCGCGCGTTTCTGGTTGTCCGACAGCTCGTCCCAGGCCCGCTTGGGCAGGTAGCGGCTCGTCGTACCACCCTCGCGGGCACGCGTGTCGCCCTCTTTCGTCTGCCACTTCTCGTTGCCCCACCGCTGGAGGGACTTCTGCCGCTCGTCCTTTTCGCCCAGGAATCCGCCACCGCGCTTCTTGTACTCCTGAGTGAGCAACTGCGACTTGCGCGCCGACCACTGCCCCACCCGGCCACCCTTGTCGGATGCCTTGATCTCTTCCTTGAGCTGTTCCCGGAGTTCGGGTTTCGTGTACCGCGCCATGGATGGCAGCTACCCGGGGCAACTGCACATATGCCTGCCGGGCGCTCGAATCGCCGTGCGGCGAGACGACGCCGCCGGCCGCCAGGGTGAGACCGAGGCGACCGGCGGCAGGGACGGGGTCAGTCGTCGTCACCGGACTTGTCGTCATCGTCGTCGGAGCCGTCGTCGTTGGAGCCGTCACCGTCGTCGTCGACCGACTCCTGCTCGGCCTTGACGACCGTGCCGTTGTCCCGGTCCACGTCCACCTCGTGCTCGGTGTTCCCGGCGACGATCTCGACGCTCCAGACCGGTCGGCCGTGTTCCTGCTCGGCCTCGACCTCGACGATCTGCCCGCCACCGGCCCTGGCGAGCGCGATCTCGCCGGCGCGCTGCTGGTCGACCGCCCCGCTCGCCGGCGCGCTGCTCGTCGACGGGGTGGCGCCCGACGGAGTGGCACCGGACGGAGTGGCGCTCGACGACGCGGTGCCGGGCGGGGTGGGCGTGGTGGCGCCGTCGTCCGGCGCGTCCGTGGCCGTCGGGGCCACGGTGGCGGCGGCGAGCGCCGTGTCGCCGGCCCGTGAACCGTCGGCGGCGTTCACGCCGACGGCGACGCCGGCCACCGCCAGCACCGTCGCCCCGCCGACCGACGCCAAGAGCAGAGAGCTGCGCTTCATCGTGGTGTCCACCTTTCCTCGGTTGTGATGTCGAGGATCGGTCGGAACGGGATAGCGGCGCGCTGTCCGGACCCTAAGGGCGAGTTAAGCCGCTCCCGGTACCCGTGGTGCCACCGCCGGTCCGCTCGGACGCACGGGCCCGAGCCGGAGCAGCACCTGCGCACCGCCCTCCGGCCCGGTACGCAGCTCCAGCCGACCGCCGCCCGCCTGGGCGGCACGCCGGGCGATGTCCAGGCCGAGACCGGTCGACCCGGCCGCGCTGGCACCTCGCCGGACCGCCCCGTCCGGCATCCCCGGCCCCTCGTCGGCGACCGTGAGCAGCACCTCGCCCGCGTCCCGGGCCAGCCGGACGGCGAACGGCGTCCCGTCGGGCGTGTGCGCGAAGACGTTGCCGAGCAGAGCGTCCACGGCCGCGGTCAGGTCGTCGGCGGGCACACCGACGGGAAGCGGACCGGCAGCGAGGTCGAGCGTGACGGCCCGGCCGGTGTCCTCGGCCAGCACCGACCAGAACGCGACCCGGTCGGCGACGATCGCCGCCGCGTCCGAGGCGGCCGGTGCCACCGTCGGCGAGTGACGCCACCGGGCCTGGCGGATCAGTCCGGTGACGGCGCGTTCGAGCCCGTCGGCGGCAGCGGTGATGCGGGCCGCGTCGTCCGGGTCGCGCAGCGACTCCGCCTCCAGCCGCAGCGCCGTCAACGGTGTCCGCAAGCGGTGCGACAGGTCGGCGACCTGCTCACGCTCCTGCACGAGGAGCACCTGGATGCGACCGGCCAGGTGATTCAACGCGCCGGCCACCTCCCGCAGCTCGGCCGGGCCGGCCGGGGTGACGCGGGCGTCCAGTTCGGCGTTCGCCAGCCGGTGCGACACGGCGGAGAGTTCGCTGATCGGACGCACCAGGGTGCGGGCCAGCCGGTCGGCCACGGCCAGCCCGATCAGCACCAGGAGCACGCCGAGCAGGGCCAGCACCAGCCAGGCCCGGGTCACCCCGGCGGTCAGCTCGTGCCGCGGCACCACCGTGCGGATCACGCCGGTGCCGTCCGCCCGCCCCTGCACGGCGATGACCACCTCCCGTCCGGCCGCCGACTCGCCGGTGAGGCTCTGCCCGCGCGCCGCCAGGGCCACCGCCGGCGTACGCGGTGCCGGGGCGCCGAGCACCGTGCCGTCGGGCAGGAAGACGCTGACCGGTCGACCGGACTCTGCGGCGAGCTGCTCCACGGTGAGTCGGATCGTCGCCGCGTCGGCGGTCCCGACCACCGGCACGAGGCTCTGCGCGTCGGCGGTGGCCCGGACGGTCGCCCGGTCCTCGGCGACGGTACGGACGAGCAACGCCAACGGCACCAGGAACGCGATGAGGGTGAGCACGCTGACCGCGGCGACCAGCAGCGCGAGTCGCGCCCTCACGGCTGCGCCGCCGGCGCGTCGAGGCGTACCCCCACACCGCGCACGGTGTGCAGGTAGCGGGGTTGCTGGGCGCTCTCGCCCAACTTGCGACGCAACCAGGACAGGTGCACGTCGACGGTCTTGTCGGCACCTCCGTACGGGATCTGCCACACCTCGGTGAGCAGCTCACGTTTGGTGACCACCTGGCCGGGGCGGCCGGCGAGGTGGTGCAGCAGGTCGAACTCCCGGGGCGTCAGCTCGACCGCCACCCCGTCCAGGGTGACCTGTCGCGCCCGGGGGTCGATCCGCAGCCCGCCGACGACGAGCGCCGGGTCGGACGCGTCCGCGCCGGAGGGGCCGCGCCGCAGCACCGCCCGTACGCGGGCGTCGAGCTGTGCCGCGGTGAACGGCTTGACCACGTAGTCGTCGGCACCCGCGTCGAGCACCCGGACGATTTCGGCCTCGTCGTCGCGGGCGGTGGCCACGATGACCGGCACCGCGCTGACCGCGCGCAGCATCCGCAGCAGCTCGCGTCCGTCCAGGTCGGGCAGACCCAGGTCGAGTACGACGAGGTCGGGCCGGTCCTCCAGCGCGTCGCGGAGCCCCGTCATCGCGGTCGAGGCGGCGGCCACCGCGTGCCCGCGTTCCCGCAACGCCCGGATCAGCGGCGTACGGATCGTCAGGTCGTCCTCGATGAGCAGCAGGCGGGCCACAGGTGGCAGGCTAGCCGGTCACCGCCTGGGACCACGCGATCTCGCCGTGGCGGTCGACGAAGCGGCCGGAGCCGTGTCCGGGGCCTTCGGTGGCGAGGGCGACGATGGCGTCGGTGCCCTCGGTGACGGTCTGCGGCCCGCTGTGTCCGTTGAGGTCCGTGGCGGTGTAGCCGGGGTCGGCGGCGTTGATGCGGACGTCCGTCAGCGCCTTGGCGTACTGGGTGGTCAGCATCGTGAGCGCCGCCTTGGAGGACGTGTAGACGGGGGCGATGACACGCGACTCGGCGCGCGACGGGTCGTGGGTGGCCGCCAGCGAGCCCATCGCGCTGCTCACGTTGATGATCGTGGGGTCGGGGAAACGGCGCAGCAGCGGCAGGAACGCGGTTGTCGTGCGCACCACGCCGACGAGGTTGACGTCCAGGACGGCGAGCAGGTCGTCGCCGGTCAGCTCGCTCGGGTCACCGAACGGACCGTGGGTGCCCGCGTTGTTGATCAAGAGGTCGACGCGGCCCTCGTGCTTCTCGACGTCGGCGGCAGCAGCGGCGACGGAGTCGTCGTCGGTGACGTCGATCTGCACGAACCGGGCTCCGAGCGTGTTCGCCGCCTCGGCGCCCAGCTCAGGGTCACGAGCACCGACAATGACGGTGTGGCCCAGCTCGATGAGGCGGCGGGCGGTCTCGCGACCGAGCCCCTTGTTGGCTCCGGTGATGAAGGTGATCGTCATGCCCCCATCGTTCGTCGCCGCCAAGGCACCTGCCAGGGACGTCGCGACGGTAGGACAAGCAATACCACCCTCGTCCCGGTGGGGTGCGAAACAATCGGGGGCGTGATGACGCAGGCTGCGGGACTGGGAGCGACGATCCGTGCCTGGCGCGACCGCCTGTCGCCGGCTGCCACCGGGCTGCCCGCGGGCCATGGGCGCCGAGCCGCCGGGCTGAGGCGGGAGGAGCTGGCCGAGCTGGCCGGCGTATCGGTCGACTACATCGTGCGCCTGGAACAGGGGCGGGCGACCACACCGTCGGCGCAGGTGACCTCCGCGCTCGCTCGTGCCCTCCAGTTGACGTCCGCCGAGCGTGACCATCTGTTCCGGCTGGCCAACCTGGCCACACCGACGGACGACCAGATCTCCGATCACATCCCGCCGGGCGTGCAGCGGGTGGTCAGCCGCCTCGGTGACGCCGCCGTCGCCGTGTTCGCCGCGGACTGGCAGGTGATCTGGTGGAACCCGGGTTGGGCGGCGCTGCTGGGCGACCCGTCGGCGTCCCCGCCGGTTCGTCGCAACTTCGCCCGCGACACCTTCCCGGTGAACTCCGACGGGCCGGGGATGTCGCGCTGGCCCGTGATTTCCCTGGACGCCGACGCCACCAGCGCCGCCGTCGTCTCCGACCTCCGGCGGGCCACCGGCCGGTTTCCCCGTGACCGCCGCCTGGCGAAGCTCATCCGTGACCTCACCGAGGGCAACGAGCAGTTCGCCGAGCTGTGGGCGGCCGGAGCCGTCACCGCCCATCGGGAGGACTGCAAGATCATCGAACATCCGGTGGTCGGAGCGGTCCGGGTCGACTGCGACGTCCTGACCGACGGCGACGCCGAACTGAAGATCGTGATCCTCACCGCGGCCCCGGGCACCGACGACGAATCCAAGATCCGCCTCGCCACCGTGGCGGGCGTCCACGACCCGACCGGGTCTGCGACCGCCGGCGACGGGGCCCGCCGTTAACCCAGCCTTAGGGTCCGGATGTGCCGGCGACAACCGTGGATCGGGGATAGTCAGGTGATGGGCCGTCGTTCGATCCTCATCGCCACCGGCTGGGTGGCCACCGCCGCCGTGGCCACCCTGATCGGGCTGGGCGCGATCCGGCTGGTGGGCGAGAGCATCACCGGCACCCCGGGCGGGGTGCGCGGTGCGGCCGAGATCGAGCGGGCACTCGCCTCGCCGGAGCCGGTGCCGACCGGCACCACGGGCACCGCCTCGGCCGGGCCGTCCACGACGACCGCCGCGCCGAGCGCCAGCGCCGGGGTCCGCCGGGTGTTCGCCACCGGCGGCGGCACGGCCGTGGCCGAGTGCGCCGCCGCCGGGGTACGCCTCGTCTCCTGGGCGCCCGCGCAGGGCTACCGGGTCCGCGACGTGGACCGTGGCCCGGACGACGACGTCGAGGTCACCTTCGAGGGGACGGCCGGCGAGCACGAGCTGAAGGTGCGCTGCATCGGTGCGGAACCGGTGGCCGTCGCCGACGACTGACGTCGCCGTCGCCTACTTGCCCGCCGGCTGCTCGCGGTCGGCGTCGCGGCCCAGGGCGACCATGCGCAGGGTCTCCTCGCGACGTCGCACGAGCAGCACCCCGGCCAGGAAGGTCACCGGCGCGACGAGCACCAGCATCGCCCACTGCGCCGGCACCAGCGGGATGGCGTGTCCCATGTTCATGGTCGAGGTGACCCAACCGGCGAGGGCGCTGTCGATCACCATGGCGAGCGCGACCACCGGCAGGAGCATGACGACGATCCGCCGGCGTACGTCCGGAGTGAGCGTGGCCACCGCGACCAGCATGGCCAGCGCGGCGGCCGCCAGGCCGGCGATGTAGAGCCAGACCACCAGCCCGCTGCTGGCCTCGATGCCGTAGAAGACCTTGTAGGACACTTCACCGACGAAGTCGAACGTGGGACTGGTCACCCGGTTCGTCACCAGGAGCGCGACCATCGCGGCCGGCGCGAGCACCAGCGCCAGCAGGCGGCGTACGCCCAGCAGTGCGATCGCCCGGCGGCGCGGCGCCGGCACGGTGAGCGCGGCGGCCGCCACCACGGCGAGGGCGAACTGCGGCAGCGTGTCCACCACGTACGTCGGGTTGTCACTCGTCCGCGGAGCGATCAGGGCAGCCCAGCCGAGCACGCCGACCCAGGCCAGACCGGTGGCCGCCCAGCGCCATCCGGCCAATGCGGCAACGCAGACACCGGCCCAGCCGACGACCCGCAGCCAGTCGACCAGATCCGGGCCGCCCGGCCCATACCCCGTTGGCAGGCTCGGGCTGCGGATGAGCTGGTCGAGCAGCGCTTTCCCGGCGAGGGCCAGCAGGACGACTCCGACCAGTAGGCCGGTCACCGTCGCCGCGTCCGCCCAGCTCGGCTCGGTGAACCCCCGTGCGCCCACCCGTAGCCGCGCCCGCAAGCCGGTGCCGACCAGGTTCCGCACGTCGGCGGCGGCGGGTCGCCGCTGGCCCGGCCGCGCGCCGGCGATGAGCACCGCCAGCATCTCGTCCTCGTACACCCGACGGTGTTCCCACGGGTAGACGGACAGCAGCCGCCGGTAGCGGCGCTCCAGATCGTCGCTGCTCACGCCGCACCTCCGTCGGTGATCAGGCCGTTGCGACGCAGCCGCCCGCGAGCGGCGTCCGCGTTGTGTCGCAGGCGGGATGCCTCGTCGGCCAGACGCCGCGCGCCCAGCGCGGTGAGGCGGTAGTAGCGGCGCAGTCGAGACTGCACCACCTCTTCGCGCTCGACCTCGATGAGACCGTCGGCGCGGAGCCGATCGAGGACGGCGTAGAGGGTGCCGGCGCGCAGGCGCACCCGGCCGTCGGAGATGCGCAGCACGTCCTCGATGACGGCGTACCCGTGCATGGGCGCGTCCGCGAGCGCGGTGAGCACCAGGAACGTCGGTTCCCGCAGTGGAGCCTCAGCCATGCCAGTGAGCATATACCGGTAGACGGTATATGCAAGGACGACGAGGGTGGAGCGACGGATGTAGCCGGCACGGGAGCCGTGCCGGCCACGTCAGCGGTGATGGTTCAGCTGGCGTACGCCTCGACCTCCCAGAGCGAGTGACCGTAGCCGGTGCCCCGGGCGGTGCCGTAGATCCGCAGGTACCGGCCGTTGGCGCCGAGCCCGGTGTGCTCGTCCACGCCGCCGTCGGCGCCGGTCACCGTCTTCACGGTGGTCCAGGTGGTGCCGTCATTCGAGGTCTGGATCTGGTACGCGCTGCTGTACGCCGCCTCCCAGCTCAGCTTGACCCGGCCGATCGCGGTCGGGCTGCCGAGGTCGACGCGAATCCACTGCGGGTCGGAGAAGGTGCTCGACCAGCGGGTGGTGAGGCTGCCGTCGACCGCCTGCGCCCCACTCACGTCGGCCCCCTCGTTGCTCGACGTCGAGGTGGGTTTGTTGAGCAGCAAATTGCCGCCGGTCGGGCTGCCGGTGCCGCCGTACACCTCGAACTCGAACAGCGAGTAGCCCCACGCGGTGCCCCGGGTGGTGCCGAGCAGCCGGACGTACCGGCCGGAGCCGGTCAGGCCGGTCAGGTCGTCCACGCCGCCGTCGCCGCCGGTCACCGTCCGCACCGTGGTGAAGGTGACCCCGTCCGTGGAGGTCTGGATCTGGTACCCGCTGCCGTACGCCGCCTCCCAGGTCAACTTCACCCGATTGATGGCGTACGTGGCGCCCAGGTCCACGTCGATCCACTGCGGGTCGCCGAAGGAGCTGCCCCAACGGGTGCCCAACGCCCCGTCGAACGCGTTGGCCGCGACGAAGGCACCCTCGAAGCTGGACGACCGGGCGGGCTTGCCCTGGGCCAGGTTCGCGCCCGGCGGGTTGGGATCCGGCCCCGGGCCGCCGGGGCTGCCGGAGAGGGTGAACTCGTCGATGTCGAACCACGGGCCGGCGCCCTTGAAGACGAGGAACAGCGTCCGGGTGCCGGTCGGGGCGGTGACCCCGCCGGTGACCGTGGCGAAGGTGGCGTACCCGCCGGTGGGCACCACGGTGGCCGAGCCGACCAGCGGCCCGGTGGGCGAGTCGACCCGCAGTTCGAGCGTGCCGCCGCCGCCGGCCGGTGCGCCGACGCGAGCGCTGAACGACTGGACGCCGGTCAGGTTGTACGGGCGGAACGAGATCCAGTCGTTGTTGTCGATGTAGCCGACCGCCGCCCCACCGTGCCCGGCCGCCCCGGCGACGATCTGGACGCCGGACGAGTCACCGAAGTGCTCGGCCTGGCGTACCCGCGGTTGCAGCACCGCCTGGGTGTGCGTGGTCAGCGCCGGCTGACCGCCCCCGCCCAGGTCGGTGTACTCGGCGTCGATGATGCCGAAGATGTTCGCCGCGGTGTCGTGCTCTCCGTCGGCCGAGGTCTGGATGACCCCCGTACAGCCCTGCACGCTGCCGAGCTGGTGGCCGTGCGAGTCGTGCCCGAGGACGTAGTTGACCTTCACCCGGGCGCAGTTGATCGCACCGTCCTGGGCGTCGGTGACCGTGACGCTGAACGGCACCGCGTCCCCGAAGGCGAAGGTCTGCCCGTTCAACGGGGTGTTCACGGTGACCACCGGGGCGCTGTTGCCGACCGTGACGACCACACTCGCGGTGGCCGTCTTTCCGGTGGTGTCCCGGACGGTCAACGTCGGGCTGCGGGTCCCGTTGGTGGTGTACGTGAAGCTCGGGTTCGGCGCGGTCGAGTCGGTGGTGCCGTTGTTGTCGAAGTCCCAGGCGTAGGTGAACGGGTCACCGTCCGGGTCGAGGGTGCCGGCCGAGGAGAACGCCACGGTCAGCGGTGCGGTGCCACTGGTCGGGGTGGCCGACACCTTCGCGACGGGTGCTCTGCCCTCCCGGGCGTACTCGATGCGGTACAGGGCCGAGTTGGCGTCGCCGTTGAACCAGCCGGTGCCGTAGTCGAGCACGTAGAGGGCGCCGTCCGGGCCGAACTCCATGTCCATGACCTGGGTGCCGGTCCACGGGAACGGGTTGATCTTCAGTGGTTGGCCGGACGCGTCGAGCTTAATGTTCTTGATCCAGCGGCGACCGAACTCGCCGGCGAAGTAGGTGCCGTCGTAGTACTCCGGGAACGCCACGGCGGACGTGTTGTTCGGGTCGTACCGGTAGACCGGCCCGCCCATCGGGGACAGGCCGCCGCCGGTGAACTCCGGCGGCGAGCCGGACCCGCCGTACGGAAGCCACGCCGGGATGGCCGGCGGCAGCTGGGTGATGCCGGTGTTGTTGGGCGAGTTGTTCACCGGCCCACCGGCGCAGTTGAACTTCGCCCCGGACGGCCCGGACGGGAACGTGTAGTCGTTGTAGGCGTCGTTGCGGGCCGTGCAGTACGGCCAGCCGTAGAAGCCGGGCCGGTCGATCCGGGCGAACTCCACGTTGCCCGCCGGACCCCGGTTCGGGTCGGCGGTGCCCGCGTCGGGGCCGTAGTCACCGAGGTAGACGACGCCGGTGGCCTTGTCCACGCTCATCCGGAACGGGTTGCGGAACCCCATCGCGTAGATCTCCGGGCGGGTCCGCGCGGTGCCCGGCGCGAACATGTTGCCGGCCGGGATCGTGTAACCGCCCGCCGCGCTCGGCTTGATCCGGAGCACCTTGCCGCGCAGGTCGTTGCTGTTCGCTGCGGTGCGCTGGGCGTCGAACGCCGGGTTGCGCCCGGCCCGCTCGTCGATCGGGGTGAACCCGGCCGAGTCGAACGGGTTGGTGTCGTCACCGGTAGACAGGTACAGGTTTCCGGCCGCGTCGAAGTCCATGTCACCGCCGACGTGGCAGCACATGCCCCGGCTCGTCGGCACGTTCAGGATCAGCGTCTCGCTGGCCAGGTTGATGGTGTTGTCCGCGTTCACGGTGAACCGGGACAGCCGGTTGACGCCGTCCCACACGGCGAACTGGGCCGGGGTGCCCTCGGCGGGCGCACCACCGCCGGGGGTGCTCAGTGGTGGCGCGTAGTAGGCGTACACCCAGCGGTTGGTGGCGAAGTTCGGGTCGGCCTTGATGCCCTGCAAGCCCTCCTCGTCGCCGGTGTAGACGGCCAGGGTGGCGGCGACCTTGGTGTTGCCGGCGGCGTCGGTGTGTCGGATCACGCCGTTGCGCGAGGTGTGCAGCACGCCCCGGTCGGGCAGGACGGTGAGGCTCATCGGCTCGCCGGTCTCGGCCGCGCCCTTGGCCAGCTCCACCTGCTGGAAGTTGCTCGTGACGGTGGGGCCGCAGTCCGCGTCGACCGCGCCGGCCGCGGTCATGATGCCGCCGAGCAGGTGCTGCCGGAAGGCCGCTTCGGTGTACGACGCGTCGGTGTGGCCGAGGCCCGTGTACCAGGCCCGGCCGCCGGAGTAGTTCTGGCACCAGGAGATGGGGTGGTCTGCTCCCATGCTGCCGCCGGTGTAGGTGCCCTCGTCCAGGGTGGCCAGCACGTGCACGTTGCCCCGGGGGTTGGTCCGATAGTTGTACAGCTCGTCGAAGCGGCTCCACCGCTGCGGCAGCGCCCTGGTGGACGGGTGCACCTGGTCGGCGACCTTGACGGTGGCGGTCTGCTCGGCCGGGTGCGAGGCGAAGTACGCCCCGACGAGACCGCCGTACCAGGGCCAGTCGTACTCGGTGTCGGAGGCGGCGTGCACGCCCACGTACCCGCCGCCGCCGGTGATGTAGCGCTCGAACGCGGCCTGTTGGGCGGCGTTGAGCACGTCACCGGTGGTGGACAGCCAGATCACCGCGGCGAACCGGTCCAGGTTGGCGTCGGTGAACTGGGCCGCGTCCTCGGTGGTCTCGACGGTGAAGCCGTTGTCGGCGCCGAGCTGCTGGATGGCGGTGATGCCGGGGGTGATCGATCCGTGCCGGAATCCGGCGGTCTTGCTGAACACCAGCACGGTGAACGGTGCGGCGCTGGCCGTGGGTGGCGCGGCGACGACGCCACCCATCACGAGGATCGCGCTCAGCACAGCACCGAGCCACGATCTCAGGGATCTGCGCACGGTAGGTCCTTTCGCGGTGCGGGGGGACGGCGTGCGCCGATCACGCCAGGCGGTGGTGACGAGACATGTGAATGCATCGTTACGTCTGGATCACGGGCGCGTCAAGCGTTCTCCCACTATCCGTGAGAGCGTTATCTCCGCAGGTCAGAGGCGACCGACACAGACGAGATCGAATTACGCTTTCCGGGAGCGGAGCAGGCCGAGGCGGAGCGCGCGCAGCAGGGTGCCGGGGCGGCTCAGGGTCGCCGGATGCTCCAGCATGGTGGTGACCCGGCCCAGCCGGTCGTTGAGCACCGGATCGGTCAGCGACGTCCGGAAGAGCAGATCACCGAACCACTTGGTGACCCGGTAGCCCGGCGGGTACGGCCCGTCGACGTGCGGGAGTTCGATGTCGGCCGAGGTGGAGATCCGCCAGGCGGCGTCGACGATCACCCGGACCTGCTCGAAGTACGCCCGTGCCGGCTCGTCCAGGTTCGGCCCCGAGCGCAGGTACGCCGACAGGCAGGAGGCGTGCAGCGTCGCGGAGGTCATGCCCTGGCCGTACACCGGGTTGAAGGACGCGACCGCGTCGCCGGCCGCGACCAGCCCGGCGGGCATCCGGTCGAGTTTGTGGAAGTCACGGCGTCGGCTGTCCGCCTGGTGGTACGTGACCACGCCGCCGAGCATCTCCCCCCGCTCGGCGATGTCGCCGAACATCTCCGGATAGTGCTGCCGGCAGCGGGTCACGAAATCGGCCACGTCACGGCTGGGCCGGTCCGCGTCGTAGCCGGCGACCAGCATGATCCAACGGTCTCCCTCGACCGAGTTGATCCCGCCGATGCGTGCGGTCCGGCCCTTGCCGGCCATGGTGTGGTAGACCGCCACCCAGGCGTCGCTGACCGTCTCGTCGTGGGAGAACAGCGCCGTCGCGTAGTTCAGTTTGATCGGCATCCGCTGCATCGGCGGCCGGGGCCAGCCGCCGTCGGCCAACCAGTCGCTCAGCCGACTGGACCGGCCCATCGCGTCGACCACCAGGTCGGCCGACTCGACGACCGGCTCGGTGCCGCCCTCGGGCACGTACCGGGCGCCGGTGACGCGACCGCCATCGAGGACCAGGCCGTCGGCACGCCCGTACACCATGGTGATGTTGTCGACGGCGAGGGTCCGCCGCCGCACCAGCGCCTCCAGGAACGGACGCGTGGTGATCAGCGCCGGTCCGGCGCCGGACGGCGCCGGCGGCAGGCCCAGCTCGCCGTTCACGTAGATCTTCGCCCGGGTCGCCCCGTCACTGGGTGGCAACGGCGCGCCGAGCGCGAGCGCCTCGTCGGCGAAGCCGGGAAACCAGCGCTCCAACTGCACCTGACCGGCGGGCAGCAGGGCGTGCACCTGACTGCCCTGGGGCACGCCCGGCCGAGGCCCGCCGTCGACGTCGGACGGATCCCGCTCGACGATCAGCACCTCCTCGGCATGGTCGCTCAACACCCGGGCGGCCATCAGGCCGGCGATGCTGCCGCCGAGCACCACCGCGCGCCGCATCACCACGCTGGTCCGTGCCGGCCGCTCGGCCGTCGTGAGCTGGGAGAAGGTCCGGGACGGCGAGAGCGGCATACGGTCACTCCTGAAGGGGGTCGGAAACCGTGGCACCCCGACCGTAGCCAGTTTGACGTCCGTCGTCAGCGTCCGAACCTACGATGGGTGGCCATGGAGGTCACCAGGGATGGGTGGAGCTGGCGGATCGGCACGGCCGTCGACGTCGCCTGGCTCGCCGACCGGACGACACACGGCGTCTCGATCACCACCGCCGTCCCGCCGGTGTTCGACGCGTACGCGACCTGCCACCCACCCGACGGCGTCGGGTACGAGGCACACGAGCGGGCGCTGGTCGACGAACTCGCCCGGCACCCCGACCTGCTCTTTCCCGCGGATCGCCGCTGGCTCGTCTCGGCCCTCTGGGACGACACCTGGACCGACCTCGGCGGCCCCGCCGACCTCATCGCCGCCCTGCACCGCAACCCGCTGGTCAACGCCCGGCCGGTCGACCCCGACGAGGACGCCCTCCCGCCGGGTCTGACGCGCGAATAGCCGCCAACTGCCGGCACGGGCACCGAAGGCGACGCCGCCCGACGCCGAGAATCGACAGTGGACGGCACGGGGGTACGATCCCGCTCTGGTGTACGTAGTCCGTCGAACCCCTCGATAGGAGCCTGGCATGGCCGGCCCGGATGCCGAACTCGCCGCGAAGCTTCAGCCCGACGTGCCGCACGCGGCGCGGATCTGGAACTACTGGATGGGCGGCAAGGACAACTTCCAGTCCGACCGGGCGGCCGGCGACGCCGTGGCCGAGGTCTACCCGGAGATCGTCGTCATGGCGCAGCAGTCCCGGGTGTTCCTGGTGCGGGCCGTCCGCTACCTGGCCGCCGAGGCGGGCATCCGGCAGTTCCTGGACATCGGCACCGGCCTGCCGACCATGCAGAACACGCACGCGGTCGCGCAGGCGATCACGCCCGACGCGCGGATCGTCTACGTCGACAACGACCCGATGGTCCTCGTGCACGCCCGGGCGCTGCTGTCCAGTGCGACGTCGGAGGGTGTCACCACCTACGTGCCCGCCGACTACCACGACCCGGAGAAGATCCTCGCCGAGGCGGCGCAGACTCTCGACTTCGACCAGCCGATCGCCGTGATGTACATGGGCGTGATGGGCTACGAACCGGACCTGGACGTGGTGCGGTCGATCGTCTCCCGGACGATGGACGCGACCGCCTCCGGCAGTCACCTGGTGCTGTGGGACGGCACCAACACCAGTCCGGAGGTCGTCTCCGGCGCCGACCGGCTGGCCGAGAACGGCGGTGTCCCGTACATCCTGCGTAGCCCGGAGGATCTCGCCAGTTGCTTCTCGGGGTTGACGATGGTCGAGCCCGGCCTGGTGCCGATCCCGCTGTGGCGCCCGGAGGACGCCGACGCGAAGGGCATCGACGCGTACGGCGCGGTGGCCCGCAAGCCCTGACCGACGCCGATGACGCCCCGCGCACGCCGTGCTGGCGGGAGCGGGGCGTCGTCGTTCACCGGCCGCAGGTGAGCGTCATCCCGTCGGGCACCACGCTGGTCGACACGAGCAGGCCGAACGTCGTCGTGGCGCCGGGCGCCACCGTCCCGTTGTATGAGGCGTTACGCACGGTGACATCGGGTCCGGTCGTCTCGACCACGCCGCCCCAGACCGTCTGGACGCGCTCGTCCCCGGACCACCGCCAGGAGACCCGCCACGAGTCGATCGGCTCCGTCCCGGTGTTGTGGACGGTGGCCGTGGCGACGAAGCCGGTGCCCCAGCGGGCGTCGATGGTGGCCGTCGCGCGGCAGGCCGACGGGGCGAGCGTACGGGCCGGGCCACCGACGACGTACGGATCCCGGTGGCCCTCGGTGTCGCTGAACCGGTACCAGTACTCCGTGTCGGGCGTCAGCCCACCGATGGTGACGGCCCCGTTCCGCTCCGGGCCGGAGACCGCCTGGGCCACCGGATTCAGCCACTTCGTGGCGTCCTCGCGGCCCGCGAAGAGGGTGACGACGATCGGCGGGTCGTAGCCGCAGGGCGGCCGGAAGAAGATCGAGTACGAGATGGTCAGGCTGGTCCTGGTGGCTCCGGTGACGCTGCCGGTGATCGGCAACGCCGGTGGGCA
>NZ_WBKR01000157.1 GCF_008868155.1 Micromonospora sp. ALFpr18c | reverse complement strand
CACCTCGTCCAGGCTCTGTCCATCACCCAGGTCGAACACACCACCGCCCTGCGTGAACTCGGCGAAACAGTCGCCGCGCTGCGACAGGACCACAGCGCCAAGCTCGACCAGATCATCACCATGCTGGGCCGCCTGCTCGACACCAACGGGCAGTAGCACGAGCCGCGACCGAAGGTCCGGGCACATCCCGCGACGCGGGTAGGGTGCGCCAGTTCGACCAGATCTCCGCATCTCTGTCAGAGACTGGGCGGCTCTCCCGCGCGGTGGCGATCTCGGTACCCCTGGCATGATCGAGCTTCGGTAGGTTTCTGGTATGAACGGTTCTGTGGCCTCTGATGCCGCAAGCACTGCGTACGGGGCTTTCCTTGCTTCGCTGAAGCGCGAGCCGTCCGCGGCCGAGTGTGAGCGGTGGGCCCTGCAGCACGCCGGTGATCCGGAGGAGCCACGCGCTCTGGTGGATGCCGGGTGGTACACGGCCCGTGGCGGCAAGAGCGAGGAGGCGCTCGCGTTGTTCCGCCGCGCGGCGGAGTTCGGGGGTGAGTCCGGCAGGGACGCTGAGGTCGGCATCGTCGAGCAGTTGTACGCGCTGAGGCGTGAACGTGAGGCCGAAGCGGCCCAGCAGTCGCTGTGGACCGAGCTCGACGGCCAGCCGGGCGGGCTCGCCGACCTGCGGATCTTCGATGACATGGCCGAGCTGCTGTGCGACGTCGGGCAGTACAGGCCGGCCCTCGAGTGGTGTCAGGCGGGGCTGGCCCGGGCAGCCAAGGCCGGTGACGACATGCAGGTGCAGGACTACCGGCGTGGGCTGCTCATCACCCGCGGCTTCCTACGTGACGAACTGGGGATCGAACACGACGAAGAGGACCTCGCCGTGCGGGCGGAGACCGACGCCTCGCTCACCGCGTTCCGGGAGATGGTGCGGGAGACGCTGGGTGACGCGGTCCAGCGTCGCCAGCTGGGTGTTCCCGATGACGTGGAAGCGTTCGACGGGATCGTCCTGCGCTGGGTACGCGAGGACTTCACCGCGATACGTTCCCGCTGGCCCGAGTCGACCGCTTCCTACGGCGACAGCTACGACACGTACGCCGCGCGGATCCAACGGGAGGCCCGCGGCTACGCCGAAGCCGGCGCCGCCCGGGTACGCATGGTCAGTGGAAACCTCGCTGACTACGAGGCGTACGCCCGACGTGAAGGCCGAGACCCGGCCGAACGGTCAACCCGCCGAGAATACGGCGAGTGGCGCGCCATCACGCACCCCGACCAGGTGCTGCTGTGGCCACCCGACCGCAACACAGCGTGCTGGTGCGATTCAGGCCGCAAGTACAAGAAATGCTGCGGCGCACCGGCCAGGAACTAGCCCTGCATTCCGCACGTGGCACAACCGCCCGACCAAGGAGAAACCCACCTCACCATGGCAAGAAGACTGATCTGCGCGCTCCTGTCCGCCGGGTTGGCGATCGGCACGGCGATCGGCGCGGCACAGCCGGCCAGCGCCGCGGACGCCGCTCCCGACGGTGGTGGCTGGGCGAACGCCGGCGTCATGCCGGGCGAGCGAGCCAGCGCGGCGTCCGCGAGCGCCAATATCCCGGCCGGCTACACGGTCCGCGGCATCGACGTCTCCAGCCACGACCACAACCTCGGCCCGATCAACTGGCCTCAGGTCGCGGCCGGTGGCGCCAGCTTCGCGTACGTCAAGGCGACCGAGGGGCAGACGTACCGCAACCCCTACTTCGCCGAGGACTACGCGGCGGCCAAGGCGGCCGGTCTGCTCGTCGGCGCCTACCACTTCGCCCGCCCGGACAAGCGTGACCCGATCAGCGAGGCGAACTTCTTCATCGACAACGCGGCGTTCATCAAGGACCGCCAGACGCTCGTCCCCATGGTGGACATCGAGTGGCCGTACTGGTCCGGCGCGCCAACCTGCTACGGGCTCACCCCGACCGAGATGTCGAACTGGATCCGGTCCTTCACCGACCAGGTCAAGGCACGCATCGGTCGACCCGTGATGATCTACACGAACACCAACTACTGGAACCCTTGCACCGGCAAAAACGCGTCCTTCGGCGGCAACCCGCTGGACATCGCCGGCTACACCACGGCCCGCCCGCCGCTGCCGGCCGGATGGACGACGGAGACCATCTGGCAGTACGCCGCCGGTAACCCGAGCAAGCCCGCGAACTACAGCCAGAACGTGTTCAACGGCACGTACGCGGCCCTCACCCGACTCACCGGCGCCCCCGTCCCGACGGCACCGATCGTCCTCCGCGCCCGGGCCAACAAGCGCTACGCGGTGGCCGAGAGCGCCGGCGCCAAGCCGGTGATCGCCAACCGCACCACGGCCGGACGGTGGGAGCAGTTCGACGTGGTCGGCGCGGGCGGCAACTACGTCGCCCTCCGCTCGCGCGCCAACGGCAAATATGTCACGGCGGAGAGCAAGGGGACGAAGCCGCTGATCGCGAACCGGACGTCGATCAGCACCTGGGAGAAGTTCACGATCATCAACAACTCGGATGGCACCATCAGTCTCCGCGCCGCGGCCAACGGCAGATACGTGGTGGCGGAGACCAAGGGCACCAAGCCGCTGATCGCCAACCGGACGTCGATCAGCACCTGGGAGAAGTTCGACCGGCTGCCCATCTCGTAAGGCGCGTGCGATCCGGCCTGGTCCGTGCTGCCCGACCGGCAGCAGGGACCAGGCCGTCACGCTTCGCGGCCCAGCGGACGTAGTCCACGCCGTACGACACGGCCGTCGTCGCGCCGTCGGTGCAGGCGCCCGCCGGGGCCACGCCGCCCGAGGTCAGCGGGCGGCTGATGTACGCGACGCGCGGGATCGCTAGGGCGTGGCGGTGGCGGTTGGCCGGAGCACGCCGCACGCCTGAATGACCTCGGCGACCTTGGGATCGGTCGTGGCCGGGTTGGCCCGAAGGTCGACACCGCGGTCGGCGAGGCAGTTGCGGTAGGCCGCACCGGCGTCGCCGTTGCCGCCTCCCGGGCCGCCGGGGCCGTTGCCGCCCCCCGGGCCGCCGAGGCCGTTGCCGCCCGGGCCACCGCTGGGACGCACCGACGCGCAGGCATCCTGCGCCTTCTGCCAGGTCGCGTCGTCGACCCCCTGGGGGCGGAAGCCCTCCATCCGCCCGCCGCCCGGCCCACCGGACGGGAACGCGGTCGGACGCCCCGACGGAAAGTCGGTCGGGCGCCCCGAGGGGAATCCGCTGGGACGCCCGGAGGGCAAGGTGTTCGTGATGTCGATGCCCTGGTCGCGGAGGCAACCGAGGTAGGCCGAGACTCCCTCCGGTGCGCCTGCGGTCGCCTGGCCGTCGGACCCACTCCCACCATCCGAGCCGCAACCGGCCGCCATGAGCAGCGCCGCCGATCCGGCCAACGCCAGGGTCCATCGCGTACCGCGGGACTGTCGCGTGCGCAGAGACACAGCTCCTCCATCCTCGTCGTGCCGCCGGGGTCGGCAAACGTGCCGCGGCACACCGGCCCATGCAACCTCCACCACCTCCAGGCCAGGTCAGGCGGAGCTCAAAGAACCCTTCGAATCGACTCTGAGGGAACTCCGAGGTACGGCTCAGCGATCTGCGAGGTGAGCCGCCGATACTCGCCGCTCATGGGCTTCCTCCGAAGAAGATGGCGTGACCACGGCCGGCTCGCCGTCTGCGGCCTCGCCGCGCTGGTCCTGCTCGGCGTCGCGGCGGTGGTGTGGACGTCGCACCGGGGAGAGCCGGCTCGGTCAGGCAACACCAGCACCGCGCGGGTCGACCGGGGTGCGGTTGTCACGGCCGTCGCGACGACCGGTTCGCTCGAACCCGCGCAGACCCGCACGCTCGGCTTCGCCACCGACGGCACGGTGACGGCGGTCAACGTACGCCCCGGTGACCAGGTGAAGACGGGTCAGGTGCTCGCCGAGATCGACGCCGCCGCCGCGAAGAAGCGGGTGAACGACAGGCGGCAGTCACTCGAGGACGCGGAGAGCGCGCTCGACGAGGCGGCGGAGACGGCCGACGGCGGGACGGGCACCTGCCCCGTCGCCGCAGCCCGAATCGGGCAGATCGTCCCGGTCGCTCTGATCGCCGATGGCAGCGCCACGCCGACGCCTACCGCCACGCCGACGCCCACGCCCTCGACGACGCCCTCGGTGTCGCCGAGCAGCCAACCGTCGCCGACCCGATCGGTTCAACCGCCCGCGAGCCAACCGCCGCGCTCCGGCGGTGGCCAGGAACCGGGCGGTGGCCAGGCACCCGGCGGTCAGCTGCCCGGCGGCGGCCAGAACGCCGGATGCTCCGCTCAGCGGTCCGGGGATCCCGTGCTCGCCGCGCAGCAGCGGGTGACCAGTGCCGAGGTCGCCCTGGCCGAAGCGGAAGATCAGCTTGACGGCACCCGGATCACGGCGCCGATCGGTGGGAAGGTGCTCACCGTGGCCGGCGCGGTGGGTGCCGACGTCGGCACCGGCGGCACGTTCGTCACGCTTGCCGACGTGGCAGGCATGCAGGTGGCGGCCGATGTTCCAGAGGCCTACGCGGGCCGTCTGGAGATGGGCCAGAGCGCGACAATCACGCTGGCCAACCGGCCGAATGAGGAGTTCGCCGCCCGCGTCGTACGGATCGACCCGGTGGGTGCCGCCGATGGAGACCTGGTGCGGTACGGCGTCGTGCTCGCCTTCGAGGAGGTCCCGACGGAGCTCCTCGTGGGCCAGAGCGCGAACGTCCGGGTGCGGACCGGCGAGGCCGCCAGCGTGCTGCGGGTGCCTTCGGCCGCGGTGCACGGCGATGACACCGTCGTGCTCAGGACGGCCGCCGGTGATCAGGTCCGCGCCGTCGGCGTCGGGCTGCGCGGCGACCAGTACACGGAGATCACGAGCGGGCTCGCCGAAGGCGACGAGATCGTCACAGCCAGCACAAAGGGAAGTCCTAGCTGACTCCGAGGTACCTCCGTTAGAAGAATGACGTGGCTGGACGGTTGACCCGAGTGCTCGTCGTCGACGACGAACCCAATATCTGTGCCCTGCTGTCGGCGACGCTGCGGCTCATCGAGTTCGACGTGCGTGTCGCCACCGGCGGGCACGAGGCGCTGGCGGCGGCCGCCGAGTTCCAGCCCGACCTGGTGGTGCTCGACGTGATGCTGCCCGACCTGGACGGCTTCCAGGTCGCGCAGCGGCTGCGGTCCGGGCCGGAGCCGCATGTCCCGGTGCTGTTCCTGACCGCACGCGACGCGGTCGAGGACCGCATCTCCGGCCTGACCGTCGGTGCCGACGACTACGTCACGAAGCCGTTCAGCCTGGAGGAGGTCGTACTCCGGATCCGGGCGATCCTGCGCCGCAGCCGCATCGAACCGAACGACGACACCGGCGTCCTGCGCTACGCCGACGTCGAACTCGACGAGGACGCGCACGAGGTGCGCCGCGGCGGCCGGCTGGTCGACCTGTCGCCGACCGAGTTCAACCTGCTCCGCTACCTCCTGGTCAACGCGGGCCGGGTGGTGAGCAAGGCGCAGATCCTGGACCGGGTCTGGAACTACGACTTCGGCGGCGACGGCCGGATCGTCGAGTCCTACGTCTACTACCTCCGCAAGAAGATCGACCGCTGGGAGCCGCCGTTGATCCACACGGTCCGTGGTGTGGGGTACGCGCTGCGCCGGCCCCCGGACGAATGAGAATGCCCAGGTGGCGGCAGTGGACGCTGCGGTCCCGCCTCGTCGTCGCGGTGGCCGCGCTGAGCGCGGTCGCCCTGGTCGGGTCCAACGCGGCCGGCATCGTGCTGCTACGTCAATACCTCACCGACCAGATCGACAACCAGCTCGCCGGGATGCGCCACATCGCGGCCCGCCCGCTCCCGCCCGACCAGTCCGGCGACAATCCGTTCTCCCGTGGCCGCTTCGACCTGTACCGCACCATGCTGGTCTTCGACGCCGCTGGCCGCCAACTGCCGTCGCCGTCACCATCGCCCGACGAGATCTCACCACCACAAGTGGGGACGATCGACGCCCTGCGCGACAAGGCGGACGACGGGCCGTACACCGTGGAATCCGTCGATGGTGGGGACCGCTGGCGGGTCACCGTGGTCAGCCAACCCGACGGCGGTGTCGCCGTCCCCGCCATCTCGCTTCGCCAGGTCGAGGCCACGACGGACCTGCTGCTCGCCATCGACCTGATCGTGATGATCGTCGTGCTGTTCCTGCTCGCGCTGGTCGCCGCGGCGGTGGTCCGGATCGGCCTGCGCCCGCTGATCCGGATGGAAAGCACGTCCACCGCGATCACCGCCGGCGACCTGACCCACCGGGTGGACGACGCCGACCCGCACACCGAGTCGGGCCGGCTGGGCATCGCACTGAACTCGATGCTCGACCGGATCGAATCGGAGGTGGCTGCCAGGACCGCGTCCGAGCAGCGGCTCCGGCAGTTCGTCGCGGACGCGTCGCACGAACTCCGCACCCCGCTCACGTCGATCCGCGGCTTCGCTGAGCTGTACCGGCGTGGCGGCGCCCCACCCGGCCAACTGCTGGACGAGACGATGGCCCGCATCGAGGCGGAGGCCGCCCGGATGGGGCTGCTGGTCGAAGACATGCTGCTGCTGGCCCGGCTGGACCGCCAGCGGGAGCCGCAGCGACGCCCGGTCGACCTGCTCGCGATCGCCGCCGACACGATCCGCGACGCGCACGCCCGCCGCCCCGACCGCCGGGTCCAGCTGGCCAGCTTCGGCGGCGACCAGTGCGCCTTCGACCCGGTGACGGTGCTCGGCGACGAACACGAACTCCGCCAGGTCGCGACGAACCTGGTCGCCAACGCGCTGCAGCACACGCCACCGAGCGCCGCCATCACCGTCCGGGTTGGTCGGCTGGCGACGTACCGGCCCCGCCGTCAGATCGCCGCCGTGGTCGGCGAGGAGCCGCCCCGTCGTACACCGATCGCGGTTTTCGAGGTCGCCGACGACGGCCCGGGCCTGCCCGGGCAGCATGCCGGGCGCATCTTCGAACGGCTCTACCGGGCCGATCCGAGTCGAGCCCGAAGCAATGGCGGCTCCGGGCTCGGCCTGTCGATCGTCGCGGCGATCGTGAGCGGCCACGGTGGCCGGGTCGAACTGGAGACGAGCCCGGGCCAGGGAGCCGCGTTCCGGGTGCTGCTGCCCACCGGTTCCCAGTCAGCTTTGAGCTTGTACGGGGCTTGCTCCGAGCCGCCCCCTGCAAGCTGACGCGCATGCGCCACAGCCTCCCGAGACTGGGCAGGCCGTCGTTTCCGAGACTGCGGACGTCGCCTGCCCTGATCGTCAACGTCATACTCGCCCTGACGGTGGCCGGCGCGGCCACCTGGGCGTACACCTCATTCAGCACCGCGAAGGCCGCCGAGCCGGGCTCCGGCGGCAGCCGTACCATCGCCGCGGCCCAGGGCACGGTCACCGCGACGGTCTCCTCCTCCGGCACCGTACGCAGCGCGTCGACGGCGAGCGCCACGTTCGGCACCTCCGGCACCGTCACCGCGATCCGGGTCCAGGTCGGCGACAAGGTGACCAAGGGGCAGGCCCTGGCGTCCGTCGACGACAAGGCCGCACGCCGGCAGCTCACCGCCGCCCAGACCAACCTCGACGCCGCCGAAGCCGCGCTCGACCGGGCGCAGGACGCCAACGGTGACACCTCCGAGGCCGAGGGCCAGGTGGACCAGGCCAAACTCGACGTCGACGAGGCCGAGGACGCCGTGGCCGGCACCACCCTGAAGGCGCCGACGGCGGGAACGGTGACCGCCGTCAACGGCACGGTCGGCGGATCGGCCTCCGGAACCGGCAGCAGCGGCGGCAACACCTCGAACGGCGGGGGCAACGCGCCGAGCGGCGCCTCCAACGGCGGCAGCAGCGGGACCGGCTCGTCGTCCGCCGGCTTCATCGAGATCGCCGACCTGAGTCGACTGGAGGTCTCCGCCTCGGTCGCCGAGGCGGACGCCACGAAGCTCAAGGCCGGCCAGGCCGGCACCGTCACCTGGAACGCGCTACCTGGCGCACGGTCGACGACCAAGCTCGCCGCCATCGACCCCAACGCGACGACGGAGAACAACGTCGTGACCTACGGCGTCACGTTCACCATCGACGACCTGCCCGAGGGAGTACGCGCCGGCCAGAGCGTCAACGTGTCGGTCACCGTCGGCCAGGCCGACGAGGTCGTGTACGTCAACTCGGCGGCCATCACCAGCGCGGGCAATCGGCACACCGTCACCGTGCTGGACAACGGCCAACGCGTCGTCCGCACCGTGGAGGTCGGCCTCGAAGGCGACAGCACCACCGAGATCAAATCTGGTCTCGCCGCCGGAGATCAGGTGCTGATCAACACGCCGAGCAACTCCAACCAGGGGACGCAGCCTGGCGGCGGCTTCCCCGGCGGAGGGGCAGGACCCGGCGGCGGAGGGTTCCCCGGCGGTGGAGGTTTTTCCGGCGGCGGTCGTCCCGGCGGTGGCCGGTGACCGTCCTCGACGTACGCACCGTCACCAAGGTCTACGGCCAGGGTGCCGCCACCGTCCACGCGTTGCGCGGAGTGTCACTGACCGTCGCGCGGGGCGAGTACCTGGCGATCATGGGCTCGTCCGGCTCCGGCAAGTCCACCCTGATGAACATCCTGGGCTGCCTCGACATCCCGACCGCAGGTCAGTACCTGCTCGACGGTGTCGACGTGAGCCGGCTCAACGACCGCCAACTCGCCCTGGTGCGCAACCGCCGCATCGGCTTCGTCTTCCAGTCGTTCAACCTCATCCCCCGCACGTCGGCGGTAGCCAACGTCGAACTGCCGTTGGCCTACGCCGGCGTCAAGCCGGCCGAACGTCGTCGACGGGCACGCAACGCGCTGAACATGGTCGGCCTCGCCCAGCGCGGCGACCACGAACCCAACCAGCTCTCCGGCGGCCAGCAGCAACGCGTCGCGGTGGCCCGGGCGCTGGTCACCGAACCCGCCCTGGTGCTGGCCGACGAACCGACCGGCAACCTCGACAGCCGGTCGACCGAGGACATCCTCGGCATCTTCGACGACCTGCACGCCGCCGGCCGCACCATCCTGCTCATCACTCACGAGGAAGACGTCGCCGCCCGCGCGAGCCGCCTGATCCGGCTCGTTGACGGCCAGATCGTCACCGACGTCCGGCAGCAGGTGTTGGCATGAACGCCTTCGAGGTGTTGCGGTTCGCCGTACGCGGGATCGGCGCCAACAAGCTCCGCTCCAGCCTCACCATGCTCGGCATCCTGATCGGCGTCGCGGCCGTGATCCTGCTGGTCGCCGTGGGCAATGGCTCCGCCCGTCAGGTCGCCGACCGGATCGAGGCGCTGGGCACCAAGACCCTGACCGTGCAGGGCGTCGGCGGCAGCGGTGCCCTCACGCCGGCTCTGGCCGAGGCGCTCGACGATCCGGTCCTCGCACCCGACGTCGCATCGGTGTCACCGGTCACCAGCACCCAGGCGACCCTGACCTACCAGGGCACCGAGCACTCCGTCCAACAACTCGTCGGCAGTTCCCCGAGCTACTTCGCGGCCTCGAACTCCCCGATCGGCGACGGAGCGGCATTCACCGCCGACGACGCCGCACAGGGCCGCCCGGTCATCGTGATCGGGCAGACCGTCGCCGACGAACTGTTCCCTGGCGTCCAGGCCGTCGGCAAGGAGATCACCGTCAACGGTGCCCTGTTCACGGTCATCGGTGTGTTGGACGAGAAGAGCAGCGCCTCCGGCTTCATGGACGCCAACGACGTCGCGATCGCACCACTGAGCGCGGTCCAGCAGGCGCTCACCGGATACGGGCCGCTCACCTCGATCGTGGTCGAGGCCCGCACTCCTGAGAAGGTGACCGACGCGCAGTCACAGGTCTCCCTGATCCTGTCCCAGCGGGTCCAGGTGCCGAGCGGCTCGACCACCCAGCCCTACCGCATCCAGAACGCCTCCCAGCTCCTGCAGACGCAGACCGAGACGGCCGACACGTTCACCACGCTCCTCGGTGCCGTGGCCGGCATCAGCCTGCTGGTCGGCGGCATCGGCATCACCAACATCATGCTCGTCACGGTCACCGAACGCACCCGTGAGATCGGCATCCGCAAGGCCCTCGGCGCACCACGCCGGGTGATCCTCACCCAGTTCCTGGCCGAGGCCACGATGCTGAGCCTGCTGGGCGGTGGGCTGGGCGTCGCGACCGCGTTCATCGGCAGCAACTTCACCATCGTCGGTGTACGGCCGGTGATCGTGCCCAGTTCGATCGCCCTCGCCCTGTGCGTGTCGGTCGCGATCGGGCTCTTCTTCGGCAGCGTGCCCGCCCATCGGGCGGCCGGCCTGCGCCCCATCGACGCCCTCCGCTACGAGTGAACCCCCGGGAGACCGTTGTGACCGCATCCACACTGGACGTTGAGCTGGCCGCCGCGGCGAACCGCCGCCGGTGGAACAGGACGACGATCGTCCTCGCTGTGGCGCTCCTCCTCGCCGGCGGCCTGGTGGCCGGGATTGAGGTGCAGAAAGAGTTCGGCACGCAGCCCAGCGCCGCGGGGCCGGGCGGATTCCGGGGACAGGGCGGCTTCACCCCACCCACGGCCCTCCCGGGCGGTGGTTCAGTCGCCGGCGGCACCCAGGGCAGACCACAACGCGCCAACACCACCACCGGGACCGTGAAGCTCATCGACGGCAGCACCGTCTATCTGCAGACCGAGTCGGGTGAGGTGATCACGATCCGCACCAACGGCGACACGTCCGTGCGGGTCCCCGGGCAGTTGAAGAGCTTCAAGACCGGCGACAAGGTCAGCGTGGACGGCGCCACGGATGCGAACGGCTCGGTGACCGCGTCGTCGGTCACGAAGACCAACTGAGCGCGAATGATCGGGGCGTCGAACGCCCGGGGGTGGCTCGTGGTCCGCGAGCCACCCCCAGCATTTCGTTAGCGGCGGGTGACGGTCATCGTCACCGGCACCACCGGGGCGGCGTACGGGGTGTCCGCGAGCAGGATCTCCTGCGCCGAGTACGTGCCGGTCCGGGTGACGCCCGCCGCGGCCGTCGCGGTCAGCGTGACCTTGATCGTCCGGGACTTGCCGGGTGCCAGGGTGAAGGTATCCGGCTGTTGGCTACTCATCCAGGTGGCGTCGCCCTGTTCACCGCAGTCGCCGAGCCCGTCGAGGAAGAGCATGCTCTCCGAGCCGATGTCCCGGCTGGCCGTACCCCCGACGATGTAGGCGCCGCAGGCTGCGGCGGCCCGGTATCGCGGCGTCGGCATCGCCGGCAGGTCGATCCACGCCCCGGCGACCGGGTCGTAGCCGACGACCTGGCTGCCGACGCCGTTGCCATCGATGACGCCGCCCGCGATCACCAGCAGCCCACCGGCCATGGTGGTCTGCGCGCCGTAGACCGCGTGCGTCATGTCCTCGCCCGCGGTCCAGACGCCGGTCGCCGTGTTGAGCACCTGCAGATCCTTGTAATAGATCTTCTTGTTGGAGCCGCCCGCGCAGAAGACGAGCCGGCCCAGCGCGCCGCAGTGCGTCCAGGCGACGGCGTGCGGGTACGCGGTCCCGGTGCTGAACTTTCCGGTCGCCGCATCGAACACGACCGTCGTGTCCGATGCCACGCAACTGGTGGTGACGCAGCCGCCGACCAGGTAGACCTTCCCACCGGACACCGCGACACCCGCCGAGGCGACCGGGCTCGGGTTCGTCGCGGACAGCGTCGACCAGGTGCCGGACCTGGGGTCGTACACGTCCACCTCGGGCACTGTGGGGCCTTGGCCGGACCAGCCGCCGAAGAGGTAGATCTTGCCGCCGAGCGCCACCGCTGCGCCGCGCGCCCGTGGCCGGGGCAGATCCGGCAGGACCTTCCACGTCTGCGCGGCGATGTCGAAGGCGTACGCGCTCTTCCCGTACCCGGTGCCGACCTGACCACCGAGCGAGTAGACCGTGCCGTCAGCGGTCACCGCGGCATTGTCGTTGATCATGCCGGGGATGTCCGGCGCCTTCACCCAGGCACTCGCCGCGGCCTGCGGCGTGGTCGCGGGCACGCCGGGCGTGCCCTTCCAGGACTGCGAAAGACCCTTCACCGGTACGGTCACCGCGGCGGGCCCGCTCTTGGCCTTGCGGGCGAGTTCCTCGTACCCCTTGGAACGCTCAACGGTCATCACCGTCGCCGGGGCCTTGCCGGCGTTCGTGACGGTGATCGTCGCCGTGCGGGTGGACCCGTACGGCACCCGTAGGTCGATCTTCGCGGGCGTGACCTTCAGGCGGCCCGCGTCGAGGGCCTGGTCCTTGCGGTTGACCGTGTTCGCCGCGACCGTGGTGGTGGCGGTGTGCGTGGCGTACGCCCGCTTGGCCGCGGTGAGGGTGCGCTTACGGGTGGTCGGCGAGAACAGCCAGTAGAGCCCGTCGGGTTCGTTCGGGTCGTCCGGCGTCGCGATCGACGTGGCCCCGGCGGCGGGCTGACCGACGGCGGTGACGGCGACGCCAGCCAGGCCGGCCTTGGTGTTCGCGTCGCGGGTCGTACCGATCACCAGGCCGCCCGGCACCGGAGTGCAGGCACGGTTGAGGACCCGCACGTCATCGATCTGCCACCACCAGCCGTACTCCTCCTGGAAGCGGAAGCGGACGAGCGCGCCGGCCACCCCGGCGACCGGGTCCAGCGAGATCTGCTCCGAGCGGGGGCCGCGCCGGTCCTCCTCGGTGTGCCAGACGTTCGTCCAGCTCGCGCCGCCGTCGGCCGAGACGTCGACGTCCGCCGCACCGCCGACCACCCAGTAGTCGGAGGAGAACCGGAGGTACGGCGCGCTGGCCTTGCTCAGGTCGAGCGGCGGCATGACCAGGTCGGCGTCCTGCGTGTGGCCGCCGCCCAGGTGGTCGCTGTCGATGATGGCGAAGCCGCCCGTACCGCCGGTCTGGTTGTCGCGGCCGGCCGGGTTGTCGAAGGTCCAACCACCCCCGCCGGTACGGTCGGCCAGGGTCCAACCCGCGGGCTTCGCGGCCGTGTCGAAGGTCTGCGCGTAGTAGTCGGCGCTGTCGGCTCCCGTGTAGCCGGCGGCGTCGCAGGCCGGACCGGTGGTCAGCGCGACGTCGGCGGTCGTGCCGTGCCGGCCGGCCGCCACCCGCACAGTGGACGTGCGGTAACCGGCGTAGACCGCGGTCGTGGTGATGGCCCACGAGGTGCCGGCCGGGACGTCGAAGGAGTACGCGCCGGTGTCCGGGTCGGTGTAGACCGGACCGCCGGGACGCCCCGCGACGGACAGCTTCGCGTACAGCGGCCAGCGGTGGCCGGAGCCGTCGGTCACCTTGCCCCGGACGGGGACCATGGTGGCCTTCGTGAGCTTCACGTCCCGGGTGACGGACTGTCGGTCGGCGACGGTGACCGTCGTGTGCGCGGTGGCGTACCCGTACTTCTCCACGGTGAGCGTGCGGGTGCCGGGTTCGACGATCAGCCGGTAGCGGCCGTCGGCGGCCGTGGTGAACGTGTGGTCGCCGATGGTGACCTTCGCGTCGGCGGCCGGCTTGCCGCCCGCCGTCAGCAGGCCCGAGACCGTGGCGTACGTCTTGGGCGCGGCGGCGACCGCGGCGTGTACGTCGAGCCGGCCCTCACCGAACGTGTTGTTGTCGTCGGCGGTACCGCCGCAGGACAGGTCGGCGGTGTCGACGGCCGAGTTGTCCAGCAGCGCGCGGGTCGCGGCGACGTCACCGCGCAGCAGCGGGGAGGCCGCCCAGATCAGTGCGACCGCGCCCGCCACGTGCGGGGTGGCCATGGAGGTGCCATCCCAGGTCGCGTACCCGCCACCGGGAACCGCGGAGCGGACGGCGACACCCGGCGCGGCGATGTCCGGCTTGATCGAGTCGTCGATCGGGGACTTGCCGCGCAGGGAGAAGCCGGCGATCGCGTGGTCCGCGCTGTAGGCACCCACCGCGTACGACTCGGGGTAGCTGCCCGGGTCGGCAATCGAGTTACACGAGGCGCCCTCGGGCGCGTTGCCCGCGGCGAACGCCGGGAAGATGCCCGCCGCGACCCAGGCCCGGATCGTCTCCTGATACCACAGGTCGCCACCGCCGCCGCCCCACGAGTTGTTGACGACGTCCGGCCGCAGGTCGGGGCGCGGGTTCTTGCCGCTGCTGTCGGTCGGGGCGAGGATCCACTGACCGGCGGCGAGCAGCGCCGCGTCGGCGCAGAACTCGATCTCGCAGCCCTTGGCGGCGATGAACGTCGCGCCGGGCGCCACGCCGATGTGGTCGCCGGCACCGTCATCGCCGACCATCGTCCCCATCGTGTGGGTGCCATGCTCGCCGTCGTCGCAGGGCGTCGCCGCGTCCGGGCAGGTCCCGGTGCCGTCGAACCAGTTGTAGCTGTTGTCGACGGTGCCGTCGGTGCGGTGGCCGCGGTAGTGCGAGGCGAGCGCCGGGTGGGCGATGTCGACACCGGTGTCGATGTTCGCCACGACGATGCCCTCACCGCGGTCGGCGTACTCGTCCCACACGGCCGGCGCGCCGATGTCACTGACGCCCCACGTCGTGGCCGCCTTGGCCGCCGCCGCGCTCTTGCTGACCGGCGCGGGGGCCCGGTACGTGCGGGTCGGCTCGACGCGCTCCACGTCGGAGCGCTTCGCGATGCTGTCCAGCAGCGCCTTGTCACCGGTGACGCGGACCGCATTGGCGATCCAGTACGACTTGTAGCTCGCCTTCCGGCTGTCCAGCATCGCCCGGAGGCTCTTCTGGCTGGTGTCAGCCGTCGTGGTGAGTGCGGAGAACGTCTGGGTCGTCCGGGCGCGCTTGTCGGCGACCTTGGCGGCGGCGGACAGGTCAGCCCGCTGCCGCAGGTAGACCCAGAAGCTCGTGGTGCCGTCGGCGGCGAGGCCGGACACGACCTCCGGGTTGATGACCGGCTTCGGGTCGGCCGCCGCGGCGGAACTGCCGATGGGCAACCCGGTGAGCGTGACGGCGAGCGCCAGGAGGGTACGGGCAACGATCGGTTGCCGTTCCCGTCTGCGACGCGACAGGGACATGCTTGCTCTCTTTCTCTCCCCGGCGCGAGGTGCACCGGCGTCGACGTCACGGTTGCGGCGTCAGCCTGATGATCAAATACTGGCATTGTTTCGACCCGGTACCGGTGTCGCCGGTGTCACGCCTTGCTGGTCATGGCCGCCCTCGCGGTCTGCGCCGTCACCGCCGCCCAACTCCGCGACCGCGCCGACACCGCTCTTCTACGTACCGGCCTGAACCGGCGGGACTACCCCAAAGGCCATTAAAGGGTCAAAGCTCGATCTTGCGAACGCCCTGAGGTATGAACCCTGACTGATCGAGCGACATTCTAAGGTCAAGGGCGCAAGCGGAGAAGGCTCAGCTCGCGCATTCAACCCAGGGAGAGAGATGTCCACCGATCATCAGGCTGCGCATTACGCTGATATCATGACCTATAAGGATACAAACTGGTACAACAATGGAGAATATGCCAACCGTGACGGAACGATCGATCCAATCCCTGATACAGAATTAGCCAGGTATGTGGCAGATGAATACAGGTACGGGTTTCCCGTGCCAGTCGCAAACCAACAAATGTTCGCAGCGGTTTATGCAACCCGCATAAAACAGGCCGTTGCCGCTGCCAGAGCCGCACGGGCCGCTAGCGATATTCAGAGGGTGGTTCGCAGTGAATTGATCTGATCTATGCGTTGCGTCCGGTTGGAGGCCTTTCGGTAGGTCCGCCATGGATAGCGACTGGTCGATTTGTGGGATGTGAGCTTTAGTCGTGACTGTCGGGC
>NZ_WBKR01000156.1 GCF_008868155.1 Micromonospora sp. ALFpr18c | reverse complement strand
CCCACCCTCAAGGCGTTGGACACCGAGCGGCGGGTGATCTACCTGGGCTCGTTCGCCAAGACCGTGCTGCCCGGCGCGCGGGTCGGCTACGTGGTCGCCGACCAGCGGGTGGCCGACGCGGACGGCCGGATCGGCCCGCTCGCCGACCAGCTCGCCATGATCAAGAGCATGGTCACGGTGAACACGTCACCGATCGCGCAGGCGGTGATCGGCGGCCGGCTGCTGGAGCACGGGTGCAGCCTCGTCCCGGCGAACACCCGCGAGCGGGCGGCGTACTCCCGGAATCTGCGCCACCTGGTGGCCGGGCTGGCCCGGCGGTTCCCGGATCGCGGCGACGGGCCGGCGCCGGTCCGGTGGACGGTGCCCGCCGGCGGGTTCTTCGTGGTGGTGGCCGTGCCCTTCCCGGTCGACGACGCGTTGCTGGACCGCTCGGCGCGCGACTACGGGGTGCTGTGGACGCCGATGGCGCACTTCTACGACGACGCGGCGCCGGTGTGCGCGCTGCGGCTGTCGGTGAGCGCGGTGACGCCGGAGCAGATCGACGTCGGGCTGGACCGGCTGTCCGCCCTGATCATCGACGAGCTGGCCCGCCAACCGCCTGATCTCACTTGTGGACGGTCATAATGGGCCGCATGGTTGCCTGGGAGTACGCCTTGCTCGTCCGCCGCTATCAGGGACAGGGCCGCAATTTCCACGTCTCGTTCGTCTGGTACGCCCCAGACGGCTCTCGCAAGGACATCACCGCCTTCGGCGACACCGCCATCGCGCACCTCAACCGCGCCGGCCGGGAGGGCTGGGAGCTGGTCTCCGCCGCCGAGGACGTGAACAACGTCCAGGGCAGCACCGAGGTCCACCGCTACCACCTCAAGCGCCCCCTGACCTGACCCCGACCGGCCTGACCGCGTCGATCATGGAGTTGTAGTGGTGGACGAAAGCCGCCTACCCGCCCGTACCGGGCACCACAACTCCATGATCGACGGGAGTGGTCGGGGTCAGGCCAGGTCGATGCCGGGGTAGAGCGGGTGGGGGGCCAGCAGGTCGGTGGCCTGGCGGGCGATCTTGTCGGCCAGGGCCGGGTCCAGCGCGTACTTGGCCTTGGACGGGGTGCCGTCGGTGTTGGCGGCGGCGGTGGTCTGGGTGAGCACGGTGTGGATCAGCTCCGCGGTCTGGTCCATCTCGGTGGTGCCCAGGCCCCGGGTGGTCAGCGCCGGCGTGCCGATCCGGATGCCGGAGGTGTACCAGGCCCCGTTCGGGTCCTGCGGTACCGAGTTGCGGTTGGTGACGATGCCCGAGTCCAGGAGCGCCTGCTCGGCCTGCCGTCCGGTGAGCCCGTAGCCGGACACGTCGATGAGCACCAGGTGGTTGTCGGTGCCGCCGGTGACCAGCGTCGCGCCCCGGCGCAGCAGCCCCTCGGCGAGGGCCTGCGCGTTGTCCACGATCCGCTGGGCGTAGTCGGCGAAGTCGGGGCGGCGGGCCTCCGCGAGCGCGACCGCCTTCGCGGCCATCACGTGCGGCAGCGGACCACCGAGCACCATCGGGCAGCCCCGGTCCACCTGGTCGGCCAGCTCCGGCTGGCAGAGCACCATGCCACCACGCGGGCCGCGCAGCGACTTGTGGGTGGTGGTGGTGACGATGTGCGCGTGCGGCACCGGGTCGAAGTCGCCGGTGAACACTTTGCCCGCGACCAGGCCGGCGAAGTGCGCCATGTCGACCATGAAGGTGGCGCCGACCGAGTCGGCGATCTCCCGCAGGATCCGGAAGTTCACCTTCCGCGGGTACGCCGAGTAACCGCCGACCAGGATCAGCGGCTTGAACTCGCGGGCCGCCTCGGCCACCCGGTCATAGTCGATCAGGCCGGTCGCGGGGTCGGTGCCGTAGCTGCGCTGGTCGAACATCTTGCCGGAGATGTTCGGCCGGAAGCCGTGGGTGAGGTGACCGCCGGCGTCCAGCGACATGCCGAGCATCCGCTGGTTGCCCAGCTCACGGCGCAGCGCGAACCAGTCCGCCTCGGTGAGGTCGTTGACCTGGCGCACCTGCGCCTTCTTCAGCGCGGGAGACTCCACCCGGTCGGCGAGGATCGCCCAGAACGCGACCAGGTTGGCGTCGATGCCCGAGTGCGGCTGCACGTACGCGTGCGCGGCGCCGAACAGCTCGCGGGCGTGCTCGGCGGCGAGCGCCTCGACGGTGTCCACGTTCTGGCAGCCGGCGTAGAAGCGACGCCCGACGGTGCCCTCGGCGTACTTGTCGCTGAACCAGTTGCCCATCGCCAGCAGCGTCGCCGGGGACGCGTAGTTCTCGCTCGCGATGAGCTTGAGCGACTCCCGCTGGTCGGTCAGCTCGGCGCCGATGGCATCGGCCACCCGCGGTTCGACAGCACGGATCACCTCGAGGGCGCTCCGGAATGCGGTGGACTCGGCGTTGCGCGACATGCGACCTCCAACAGACGTGCGGGAAGGCCCAGGCGCTCGGCAAACGTCCTCGTGACGGGGCCGCTCCCCGATGGTTGTCCATCCCCACGCGCCAGTAACGGCCCGTGCCGATCCTACCGGGCCGGCCACGGCGGTCCCGGCCGACCTCCGGACGCGACCCGCCGGGGGACGCCGAAGGGCCCGGCGGGTCGCCGGGCCCTCGGTGTGCGCGGGGTGACTCAGGCGGTCACCGCATCGAGCGCCTTCTTGATCGCCTTCGGGGCGGTGGGGGTACGCGGCGCGTCCGCGCGCAGCGCGATCATCTTCTCGCCGATCTCCTGGAGCTGCTTACGACCCAGCGCGTCGCGCACCTTGGGGAACCACTCCTCCTCTTCCTCCTCGACGTGGTGCAGAACGTTCTCGATCAGCACGGTCGTCTTGGCGTTGAAGCGCTCGTCGCCGGCGTCCATGCTGGCCAGCTCGGCGCAGAGCACATCGGCGACGTGGTGTTCCTCGTACGACTCGAGGATGTCGTCCTCCAGGTCCGGCAGCAGCCGACGGACCTCCGGGTACATCACCTCGTTCTCCAGATAGGTGTGCACCGTGAGGGCCTCCAGGATCTGGTCCACCAGCTTCTGCCGCTGGCTCGCCGGCCCCTCCTCGGCGTCCTGGAAGGCCTTGAACAGGCGGCGCATCTCCTTGTGGTCCTCTTTGAGCAGGACGATGGCATCGGTCGACACCGGCATGACCTCCCTGAAATCTCGTCTGGTGTGGTTCCGGTACCCCCACGCCGACAGCGGAAACAAGGTGAAATCGCCTCAGACCATGGCCAGCGTCCGGGGGATCTCGTCGAGCAGTTCCCGGGCCAGGAAGCCGATCCGGCCGTAGCGGGGAATCAACCGCTGGCCGCTCACCGCGTGCGCGAACGAACCCCAGCAGGCCGCCTGCGCCGGGTCCGCACCCCGGGAGAGCAGCCCCGCCAGCAGCCCGGCGAGCACGTCACCGCTGCCGGAGGTGCCCAGACCGGCGTCGCCGCTCTCCTCCCGCCATCCCCGCCCGTCCGGTGCGGCCACGTGCCCGTACAGCGACACGACCGCCTCGTAGCGGGCGGCCAGCTCCGCCGCCTCGGCGTCCAGGTCGTCGCCCGGATCGCGGCCGAGCAGGTGACCCGCCTCGGTGACGTTGGGGGTGAGCACCACGGGCCGGCCCGAGCCGACCAGCAGGCCGGGGTCGTGGCTCAGGGCGCCGAGGGCGTACGCGTCGAGCACCAGCGCGGTCTGCGGTCGGGCCGCGTCGAGGACGAGGCCCAGCAGGCGGTTCGTCTCGTCGATCGCCTTCAGTCCGGGGCCGAGGGCCACCACGTCGGCCTGCCCGACCAGCTCGCAGAGTTGGCCGTCGGGGTCGGCGGCGACCGCGCCGTCGGGTGTCTCCGGCAGCCCGACCACCAGCGCCTCGGGCACCTGGATGCTCAGCGTGGCGGCGGTCGACTCGGCGGCGGCGAGCTGGAGCACCCCGGCGCCGGCGCGCAGCGCGGCCACCCCCGGCGAGCAGCACCGCGCCGGGGGTGAAGCGGGAACCGCCGACCACCAGCACGGTGCCCCGGCTCTCCTTGCCGCCGACCGGTACCGGCAGCGCCCAGTCCCGCAGCAGTCCCGCCGTGATCACCTTCACCTCAGACCGGCTCGGCATGGATCTCGTCCTCCCTGGTCGCCTCGGTGCCCTGCCGGTGCAGGTGGCCGACCTCGTTGAATCCGCCCAGCGTCAGCCGGTCCCGCGCGTCTGCGGACCAGTCGGTGATCGAGCAGTTGGCGATCACGTGTTCCCGGGTCAACGCCATCAGCTGCGCCTCGGTCAGCCCCTCCACCAGGTACCGCAGCAGGAAGACCAGCGCGTCGTGGCCGAAGAGCAGCACCCGCTGGCCCTCGTGGTCACGGCGCAGGTCACCCAGCAGCGTCCGCAGCCGCAGCGCCACGTCGGTCCAGGACTCGCCGCCCGGCGGCCGGTAGTAGAACTTGCCGAGCCGGGTCCGGCGTTCGGCCTCGTCCGGGAACCGCCGTCGCACCCCGTGCCCGGTCAGACCGTCGAGGATGCCCAGCTCCCGGTCGCGTAGCCGCTCGTCACGGCTCACCGGCACCCCGGTGCCGTGCAGCGCCAGCTCGGCCGTGGAGACCGCCCGCAGGTACGGCGACACCACCGCCACGTCCGGTCGGCGGTCCGGTGGCAGCCCGGCCAGCCACCGTCCGGTGGCCCGGGCCTGGTCCTCGCCGGTGGGGGAGAGCGGCACGTCCGCGTCACGGTGGCTGAGCCCGATCAGCTCCTCCCCGGACGCCTCGGCCCGGCTCGCCGCCACGTTCGCGGTGCTCTCCCCGTGTCGGATGATCCACAGCGTTGCCAGTTCCGCCATGCCGACCCCCTACCCGGGCGCCGCCGGCGGTAACCGCCCACCCCGGCCGCCGTGCGGGCCCGCCGACCGGCGGGAGCGACGCCGGGCGCCGTCGTCGGGTTCGGGGCAGCGCCGCCACGGGTCGATGGGGAACAATGTCCGCCGGTGGGAGGTGGTCGTCGATGACGGTCGTGCGCGGTCTACGGGAAGCGCTGGTGTTGTTCGTGGTCGCCGCGGTGCTGGTCGCGGTCGCGGCGGCGGTGTGGGTGGCGGTGGCCGGCGGCGACTACACCGCCCGGCTGGGCATCGCGTTGATGGTGGTCGGCGCGCTGTTCGGTGTGACCGGCGACCTGACGCTGAGCCGGATGGGCATGCTCGGCCCGCGCGCGACCTTCGGTGTCGCGCCGGAGCGCGAGGAGGCCGGCGGCGGGCGGGTGCTGACCGGGGTCGGCATCTTCCTCTTCGTCGGACTGCCCCTGATCCTCGCCGGCGTCCTGCTGATCAGCTGACCGAGCCTGCCGCGTCGTCGCTTCCACGCGTCGTACCCTCAGGGGCGTGGCCACGGCAGCGGAGGAGATCCGGGTGGGGGAGCGGCTGGTCCGCGTCTCCAGCCCCGACAAGCCGTACTTCCCGGAGCGCGGGCTGACCAAGCTGGACGTGGTGCGCTACTTCCTGTCGGTGGGCGACGGCATCCTGCGCGCGTTGCGGGACCGGCCCACGATGCTGGAACGTTGGCCGCGCGGCGTGTTCGAGGGTGCGACGATCGCCACCCGGCAGACCAACCGGGGCGACGCCTTCTACCAGAAGCGGCTGCCGGCGGGCGCGCCCGAGTGGGTGCGGACCGCGCACATCACCTTCCCCAGTGGCCGTACGGCCGACGAGGTCGCGCCGAGCGAGCTGGCCGTGGTGATCTGGGCGGCCAACCTGGGCACCCTGCGTTTCCACCCGTGGCCGGTCAGCGCCGCCGACGTGGAACGCCCGGACCAACTGCGCATCGACCTGGATCCGATGCCCGGTGTCGGGTTCGAGCAGGTGGTGCCGGTGGCCCGGGAGGTGCGGGCGTTCCTCGCCGAGCTGGGTCTGACCGGCTACCCGAAGACCACCGGCGGCCGTGGCCTGCACGTCTACCTGTCGATCGAGCCCCGGTGGAGCTTCGGCGAGTGCCGCCGGGCGGTGCTCGCGTTGGGTCGGGAGATGCAGCGGCGGCTGCCGGAGCTGGTCACCACGACCTGGTGGCGTGACCAACGGGACCGGCCGGTCTTCGTCGACTACAACCAGATGTCGCGGGACCACACGATGGCCTCGGCGTACTCCATCCGGCCGACGCCGCGGGCGCTGGTGTCGGCGCCGCTGGACTGGGCGGAGCTGGACGACGCCCGGCCGGAGGACTTCGACGTGCTGTCCATGCCGGCCCGCTTCGCCGAACGCGGCGACCCGCACGCCGGCCTCGACGGCGACCGGCACTTGCTGGAGCCGCTGCTGGAGCTGGCCGACTCCGAGGGGCTGGAGGCTCCACCGGAGCGCTGAGCCGGTCACACCCAGGGGCTGCCCGCCCCGTCGAACTCCTCGAAGACCAGCCAGGTGCGGGTGGACAGCACCCCCGGGATGCTCTGCACCCGACCCAGCACCACGTCCCGCAGCGCGGCGTTGTCCGGCGCGCGGACCAACGCGAGGACGTCGTGGTCGCCGCCGAGCAGCGCGGCGTGCTCGATGTAGCGCACCCGGGCCAGCTCCGCGGAGACCTCCCGCCAGGTGTTCTGCTCGATCGTCAACGCGATGTACGCCGAGGTGCCCAGCCCGGCCGCCTCGGGTGCCACCTGGGCGTGGAAGCCGGTGATCACGCCGTCGCGCAGCAGCCGCTCCACCCGGGCGTACGCGTTGGTGCGGGAGATGTGGATCCGCTCGGCCAGGGTGCGCACCGAGGTCCGACCGTCGCGGACCAGCTCGTCGAGGATCCGCCGGTCCACCTCGTCGAGGTGCCGAACCGATCGTCCCGATCCGCTCGCCCGGCTCACCTCGTCCGCGGCCTCCTGGCTCACCGAAGCTCCCTCAGCATGCCAATCGTCCCGCCTTTCTGATGGATCTTGAGTCAATCATCCGACAGGCGGAAGCATAGGCTCACCACACGTCCCAGGAGGTTCCGCCGTGACGACCACTCCCCAGGCGGTCCGCAGGGCATCCCCGCGTCCCCGTCGGGCGGTCACCCCGCCCGACCCGGCGCGCCCGCTGCTCCCGGACGCCGAACCGGTCCGCCTGCTCGACCCGACCGGCACGCCGCTGCCCGCCCGCACCGACTACCCGGAGCCGCCCGTCGAGGCCCTGCGCGAGCTGTACCGCCGGATGGTGCTCGGCCGCCGCTTCGACACCCAGGCGACCGCGCTGACCAAACAGGGTCGGCTCGCCGTCTACCCGTCCTCGCGGGGTCAGGAGGCGTGCCAGGTCGCCGCGGTGCTCGCGGTCCGCGACACCGACTGGGTGTTCCCCACCTACCGCGAGTCGATGGCGCTGGTCGCCCGGGGCATCGACCCGGTCGAGGTGCTCACCCTGCTGCGCGGCGACTGGCACTGCGGCTACGACCCGACCGCCGTGCACACCGCGCCGCAGTGCACGCCCCTGGCCACCCAGTGCGTGCACGCCGCCGGCCTCGCCCACGGCGAGGCGTACCAGGGCCGTGACACGGTGGCGCTGGCCTTCATCGGCGACGGCGCGACCAGCGAGGGCGACTTCCACGAGGGGATCAACTTCGCCGCCGTGTTCAAGGCGCCGGTCGTCTACTTCGTGCAGAACAACAGGTACGCCATCAGCGTCCCGCTGTCCCGGCAGACCGCCGCGCCGTCGCTCGCGTACAAGGGCGTCGGCTACGGCGTACCCAGCGAGCAGGTCGACGGCAACGACCCCGTCGCGGTGCTCGCCGTGCTCACCCGCGCGGTCGCGCACGCCCGCGCCGGCAACGGGCCGTTCCTCGTCGAGGCGCACACCTACCGGATGGAGCCGCACACCAACGCCGACGACGCCAGCCGCTACCGCGACGGCGCCGAGGTCGACGCCTGGCGCGACCGCGACCCCCTCGCCCGCCTGGAGACCTACCTGCGGGCGCGCGGCGTCCTCGACGACGCGGCGGTCGCCGAGATCGCCGAGCAGGCCGAGGCGTACGCGGCGGACCTGCGGACCCGGATGAACGAGCAGCCCACGGTCGACCCGCTGAGCCTCTTCGACCACGTGTACGCCGAACCCACCCCGCAGCTGATCGAGCAGCGGGAACAGGTCCGCGCCGAGCTGGCCGCGGCGAGTGACGAGGACGGTGCCGCCTGATGGCCACCACCATGGCGAAGGCGCTCAACACCGCGCTGGCCGACGCCCTCGCCGCCGACGAGCGGGTCGTCGTCTTCGGCGAGGACGTCGGTGCGCTCGGCGGCGTCTTCCGGATCACCGACGGCCTGCAGGCCCGCTTCGGCGAGAAGCGCTGCTTCGACACCCCCCTCGCCGAGGCCGGCATCGTCGGCTTCGCCGTCGGTCTCGCCATGTCCGGGCTGCGGCCGGTGGTCGAGATGCAGTTCGACGCGTTCGCGTACCCGGCGTTCGAGCAGATCGCCTCGCACGTCGCCAAGCTGCGCAACCGCACCCGGGGCGCGCTGAGCGTGCCCATCGTCATCCGCGTGCCGTACGCCGGTGGGATCGGCGGGGTGGAGCACCACTGCGACTCGTCCGAGGCGTACTACGCACACACCCCGGGCCTGAAGGTGGTCACCCCGGCGACCGTCGAGGACGCGTACTCGCTGCTGCGCGAGGCGATCGACGACCCCGACCCGGTGGTCTTCATGGAGCCCAAGAAGCTCTACTTCGCCAGCGCCGACGCGTCGCTGCCGGCGCGTGCCGAACCGTTCGGCCGGGCCGTCGTGCGCCGGCCGGGGCGCGACGCCACCCTGGTGGCGTACGGGCCGGCGGTGCCGGTGGCACTGGAGGCCGCCGAGGCCGCCCGCGAGGAGGGCTGGGACCTGGAGGTGGTGGACGTGCGCACCATCGTGCCGTTCGACGACGCCACCATCACCGCCTCGGTGCGGCGCACCGGCCGGTGCGTGGTGATCCAGGAGGCACCCGGCTTCGCCGGCGTCGGCGCGGAGATCGCCGCCCGCGTGCAGGAGCGCTGCTTCCACGCGCTGCACGCGCCGGTGCTGCGGGTCGCCGGGCTGGACATCCCGTACCCGGCGCCGATGCTGGAGCACACCCACCTGCCCGGGGTGGACCGGGTCCTCGACGCGGTGGCCCGCCTGCAGTGGGACGACCAGCCGGACGCGCGTTGGGCGGCGGCATGACCACCGTCGAGCGGACCCAGGTCTTCCTCCTGCCCGACCTGGGCGAAGGGCTGAGCGAGGCCGAGATCGTCGAGTGGCGGGTCGCCGTGGGCGACATCGTCACGGTCGACCAGAGTGTCGTCGAGGTGGAGACCGCCAAGGCGGTCGTCGACGTGCCCTGCCCGTACGCCGGACGGGTCGTCACCCTGCACGGCGCGGCGGGTGAGGTCCGCCCGGTCGGCCAGCCGTTGATCACCATCGCGCCGCTGGACGGCGGCGACGAGCCCGCCGGGCACGCCACCTACCGCGAGGAGGAGCGGGCCGGCTCCGGCAACGTGCTGATCGGCTACGGCACCGGCCACGGCGGCGCCACCCGCCGACGGCGCCGGAGCCGCCTGGCGGTGGCCCCCGAACCGACCGACCCCGCACCGTCGGATGCCGGCCGGCCCAGCGGGGCTGGTGCGACCGCCGCCGTTGGCCTGGTCGGGAGCGCGACGACCCCTGGGCCGGCGGCCCTGGTCATCTCGCCGATCGTGCGCCGGCTGGCCCGCGAGCGCGGCGTCGACCTGGGCACGGTCCGGGGCACCGGGCCCGGCGGCGTGATCCGCCGCGCGGACGTGGAGGCCGTGCTGGCCGTGCCCGCCGCCCGGCTCGCCGCCGTGCCGGACCCGCACGTCACCCCGGCCCCGGCCGGGGACGGCGACGTGATCATCCCGCTCACCGGTGTGCGCAAGGTGATCGCCGACAAGCTCTCCCGCAGCCGGCGGGAGATCCCCGAGGTGACCATCTGGGTGGACGTGGACGCCACCGGGCTGCTGGAGACCCGCGCGGCGATCAACGCGGCCACCCCCGACGCGCCGGTCAGCATCCTGGCCCTGCTGGCCCGGATCTGCCTCAGCGGCCTGCGCAGGTTCCCCCAGCTCAACTCCCGCGTCGACACCGAGGCGCAGCGGATCGTCCAGTCCGCCGGGGTGCACCTGGGCATCGCCGCGCAGACCGACCGGGGCCTGCTGGTGCCGGTGCTGCGCGACGCCCAGCGGCTCACCACCGCCGAGCTGGCCGCCGAACTGGCGGCGACCACCACCGCGGCGCGGGCGGGCGCCCTGCCGCCGGCCCGGCTGACCGGCGGCACGTTCACGCTGAACAACTACGGCGTGTTCGGCGTCGACGGCTCCACGCCGATCATCAACCACCCGGAGGCGGCGCTGCTCGGGGTCGGGCGGATCGTGGACAAGCCGTGGGTGGTTGACGGGCAGCTCGCGGTCCGCAAGGTGACGCAGCTCAGCCTCACGTTCGACCACCGGGTCTGCGACGGCGGGGTGGCCGGTGGCTTCCTGCGGCACGTCGCCGACTGCGTGGAACGCCCGGCGCTGCTGATCGCCGCCGTCTGAGGCGCGTACCCCCCGGCCCTGGCGTCGCCCGTGCGGCGCCGGGGCCGGCGCGTCATCGGGCCGGGGTTTCCCGGCGGTGTCATCGGGAAGTCGGCCCCGCCGGAGCGCACCAGACGCGTCGAAGGGAGCCGGCCCGTGGCGAACGAGCTGCTACTCAACTCCGTCCGGGTACGACGACCCGCCGCGGCCGGCGCGCCGCTGTACTGCGACGCGCTGGAGTACGGGCTGACCGGCGACGGCGCGACCAACGACCAGCCGGCGCTGGCCGCCCTCGTCGACCGCCTCGGCGCCGGGTACGCCTCGGACGGACGGGCCCGGGTCATCTACTGTCCGCCGGGCATCTACTCGATCCGCGACGCCGGCACGGTGTGGCGCAGCGGGGTCTCACTGATCGGGGCTGGTCCGGCGGCGACCCGGTTCATGCTCAGCAACGAGGGCAACCGCGCCGACCCGACCCCGCTGGCCTTCTGGACCACCGTGCAGCACGGCGCCGACCGGGACCGGCACATCGCCGACTGCACGTTCGCCGACTTCCAGATCGACGGCTCGGGTGTGGCGATGGCCGAGTACAACTACCTGGCCAAGGGCCTCGGCCTGCAGTACGTGGTGCGCGGGGTGTTCCGCAACCTCTACATCCACCACACCGCCGCCACCGGGCTCGGCTGCGACTTCCTGCAGGACTCCCTCATCGACGGCGTGGTGGTCGTCGGCTGCGGCCGCCTCGACAACGGCGAACAGTTGGGTGGCGCCGGCATCGGGGTCGGCATCGGCGGCTGGGGAACGGTGGAGCGGCTGACCATCGCCAACTGCACCGCCCTGGCCAACGGCACCAACGGCATCTTCCTGGAGCTGCAGAAGGACTACTGGCCACCACCGCGCGGCATCCGCATCATCGGCTGCCACAGTCAGGGCAACCGGTTCGGCATCTCCGACTGGGGGGCCGACGGACTGATCGTCTCCGCCTGCACGATGACCGGCAACCTGGAAACCGGCTTCGACGTGTCGGCGCAGGGCACCTCGTCCGTGGCCGGCCGGGGTGGGCTGCTCACCGACTGCGTCATCGACGGCAACATGCGCGACGGGGTCAGCATCGGCAACAGCCCCGGCCCGTACACCGTCCGGGGCAACCGGATCAGCGGCAACGGTCGGCACGGCTATCACGCGCACGACCTCGGGCGCGGTTACCAGGGCTCGATCCGCGACGTGGTCGTCGAGAGCAACGAGTTCTGGGGCAACGGGCTGGACGCGGTCCGGATCGACCATCAGATGACCGACACCGTGCTGCTCAACAACCGGATCCGCAACAACGGGCGACAGTACGCCCAGGGCGCCGGCGGTACGGGCGAAGCCGTCCGCTACGGCGAGCGGTGCCTGGTCGACCGGTCGGCGAACTGGCCGCACGACGGCCACCGGGGCAAGGTCCTGCGGGTCGGCCGCGCCGTCGCCATGGTGGCGTCCAACACCGGCGACGAACTCACCCTCGCCCCGGTCCGCCCGGACGGGATCAGCGCCTGGAGCGGGGACGTGCCGCCACCGGGATGTGCCTACGAGCTGTCCGCCGCACCAGCGCGGCGGGCCGGTATCACCATCGACGCGCCGTTCGACTCGGCCACCATCCGGGGCAACCGGATCTGGGACAACCACGACACCCGGACCCAGACCCACGGGCTGTGGATCACCGAGCGCGGCAGTTGCGTGGACTGCCGGGTCGAGGACAACGACCTCGCCGGCAACGCCGAGGACGGGCTGCTGCTCGACACCCCGCCGGTGGGCGGACGCTGGCGCGACAACCACGTCGACAGCGACTGGAGCTGACCGGCCGGGGGTGGACGACGTGCGGCGGCGGCCGGAGTGATCCGGCCGCCGCCGCTGTCACGGTGCGCTGGTCAGCCGGCCAGGCCGGCCACCGCCGGGGTCGGGTCCAGCACCACCGTGGCCGAGGCCGACTGCGGCGGTACGCCCGGCTCGGTCGGCGCGTCGGTGTAGTCCGCCACGAAGACCGCGGTCAGGTTGTCCGCGCCGCTGTGCCCACTGTCGACGAAGGTGGGGATGGTCCCGGAGCAACCCGTCGCGGTGGAGAGCGGGTGCCCGTGCTCGTCGTGCCCGAGCACGTAGGTGACCTTCACCCGGGAGCAGTCCACCGGCAGATCGTCGGTGACCTTCACCTCGTACGCGACCGTCTGCCCGAACTGGAAGGGCTGCCCGGCCACCGGGGCGACGAACTCGACGATCGGCGCGGTCGGCCCGACCACCAGCGGCAGGGTCGCCGACGCCGACCGTCCGGTGCGGTCGGTCACCTTCACCGTCGGGGTGTACGAGCCGTTCTCCTGGAACGTCCAGCTCGGGTTGGCGTCGGTGCTGTCCACCGAGCCGTCCGCGTTGAAGTCCCACGCGTAGCTCAGCTTGTCACCGTCGGGGTCGGTGGTGCCGGCGCTGGAGAACGCGACGGTCAACGGCGCCTGCCCGACGGTCGGAGTGCCGCTGATCTTCGGGATCGGCGTCCGGTTGCCCCGGACGAAGTCGATCCGGGACAGCTGGGCGTCCGGGTTCTCGGCGAAGTAGCCGTCGCCGTACTCCAGGACGTAGAGCGCGCCGTCCGGGCCGAACTCCAGGTCCATCGGGTTGTCCACCACCAGTGACGGCACCACCGGCCGGATGTCCGCCACGTCGCCGTCCTCATCGAGGCGGAACTCCTTGATGTAGTCCCGGGTCCACTCGTAGAACAGCGGCACCCCGTCGTAGTAGGCCGGCCACCGGGTCCGCGACGTGCTGGTCCCGTCGTACTCGTACGCCGGGCCGCCCATCGGGCCGATGCCGCCGGTGCCCAGCTGCGGGAACTCGGCCGAGGCGGCGGCCGCGTACCAGACCTCCGGCTGCTCGACCGGCGGCAGCACGCGCTTGCCGGTGTTGTGCGGTGAGTCGTTCACCGGACGCGCGCAGTTGAACTTGGCACCGGACTCGCCGGTGGCGAAGTCGTAGTCGCGGTAGGCGATCGTCGGCGTCACGCAGTAGGGCCAGCCGTAGTTCGCCGGCTTGTCGACACGCATCCACCGGCCGTGCCCGGCCGGCCCGCGCTGTGGGTTCGCGGTGGAGGCGTCCGGCGAGTAGTCGCCCACGTACACGTCGTCGGTACGCCGGTCGACGGCGAACCGGAACGCGTTGCGCAGCCCCATCGCGTAGATCTCCGCACGGGTCTGCGCCGTGCCCGGCTTGAACAGGTTGCCGGCCGGCACCGTGTAGCCACCACCGGCCTTCACCTTGATGCGCAGCAGCTTGCCGCGCAGGTCGTTGGTGTTGGCCGCGGTGCGCTGGGCGTCGTACGCCGGGTTGCGGTCGGCCCGCTCGTCGATCGGGACGTAGCCGTCGGAGGCGAACGGGTTGGTGTCGTCACCGGTCGACAGGTACAGGTTGCCCTTGCTGTCGAAGTCGATCTGCCCGCCGACGTGGCAGCAGATGCCCCGGTCGGTGGGCACGTCGATGATCTGCTGCTCGCTGGCGAGGTTCAGCTTCATCCCGTCCAGCTTGAACCGGGACAGCCGCAGCGCGCCCTTGAACCGCTGCCAGTCCGCCTCGGTGCCGGTCTCCGGCGCGTCCCCCTCGTTGACGCCGGGGGTGGCGGGGTCGTCCACGGGCGTGTTCAGCGGCGGCGAGTAGTAGAGGTAGACCCACTTGTTCTGGGCGAAGTTCGGGTCGATGGCGACCCCCTGCAACCCCTCCTCGTCGTGCTCGTACACCGGGATGTCGGCGGCGAGGGTGTTCAGCCCGGTGCGCGGGTCGTGGATGCGGACCTCACCGGTGCGGGAGGTGTGCAGCACCCGAAGGTCGGGCAGGACGGCGAGGCTCATCGGCTCGCCCGGGAAGTCGTTCAGTGTCACCTTCTGGAAGCTGCTGTCCGGCGGCGCGGCGGCCGGGGCGGCGGCCGCGGCCGCCGGCGGCACGGCCAGGCCGGCCGTCACCAGCAGCAGCGCGGACGCGAATGCGGTCCTGTTCATCAGGTCGTCCCCCGAAGTGGTTTTCAGTACCGGAGTGAGGCGAGATAGTCGAAGCCGACCCGGGCGGTGTCCAGGGCGTCGGCGGGGGCGCGCGGCGTGGTGCCCGCGTCGTCGCGCTCCACGATGTACTCCTCGATGCCCGCTTCCCGCTCGTGGGCGAAGATCCGACCGAAGTCGATGACACCGTCACCGAGGTCGGCGAAACCGCCCTCGACGTCGAGGTCCTTGACGTGCACCTGGCGGATCCGGCCACGGTTGGCCCGGATCACGTCGACCGGGTCGTGCGCGCCCCGCCAGGTCCAGTAGAGGTCGAGTTCGAAGTGGACCAGCCGTGGGTCGGTCTGCCCGGTGAGGATCTCGAAGCCGGTCGAGCCGTCGGTCAGCGGCACGAACTCCAGTTGGTGGTTGTGGTAGCCGAAGTCGAGCCCTGCGCGCTCGGCGAGCCGGCCGGCGCGGTTCAGGTCCCGTGCCAGGGCGCGGTAGACGGCGGGATCCCGGATCGCCTGGCCGTTGGCGTCCCGACCGAAGTACGGGTGCACGATCTTCTTGCTGCCGACGACGTTCGCGTCCTCAAGGGAACGCTGCCAGGTGGCGTCGTCGAACGGTTGCGGGATGCCGGTGTGCCCGGAGGTGGCGCGCAGCCCCGCCGCGTCGAGCGCGGCGCGGAACTGCGCGGCGGTGCGTCCGACGAAGCCGGCGTGCTCCACCCGCCGGTAGCCGATCCGCCGCAGCGCGTCCAGGGTGCCGGGCAGGTCGGCGGCCAGTTGGTCGCGCAGGGTGTACAGCTGGATGCTGATCCGGTCCACCGGCACCCGGCGACGTCCGCCGGACTGCCCGCTCTGCCCGCTCTGCCCGCTGGGTGCCGCGGCGGCCGGGCCCGCGAGCAGGCCGGCGGTGCCGACGGCGGCGGCGGATACCGTCGCCGCGCGAAGCAGGCCGCGTCGGCTGACCGCCTCGAACGCCGGTGTCGGCTCCGTAGGGTTGGTCTGTTGATCCATGGTGGTGGTCCCTTCCTGACGGCGGGGCACGCCGTCGACGGCGGTCGACCGGCTGCCGCCGCCCGGGCGCGCCGAACCGGCCGGAGACGGGCTCCGGCGGAACGGTGAGGGACGGCGCGCGGGGCACGACCCGGACCCATCGGGCGGGACGCGGCGACCCGGCAGGGTGGCGGCAGGCTGATCGACGAATGGGCAACCCTCTATCTAGATCCGGACCCTACCCTTGCCTCCGGACGAAGGCAAAGCTTCGTCGCGTTCGGCAGAAGGTTCGCTCCAACTGACAAAAGTCCGCGCCCGGGGCGCGGCACCGGGTGTCCGGATAGCCGGCGGGCCGTCCC
>NZ_WBKR01000155.1 GCF_008868155.1 Micromonospora sp. ALFpr18c | reverse complement strand
CGGTGCGGCCCATCTCGGTCATCGGCAGCCGGATGGTGGTGAGGCTGGGGGCGAGGTCGGCGGCCACCGAGACGTCGTCGAAGCCGACGACCGACATCCGTGTCGGCACCGGCACGCGGCGGGATCGCAGTGTCGACAGCACGCCCATGGCCATCGCGTCGTTGAGGGCGATGATCGCGGTGGTTTCCGGGTGCTCGTTGAGGATCTGCTCGGTGGCCGCCCGCCCGCCTCCCCGGGTGAAGTCGCCGTGCACGACGGCCAGGTCGGCGGCGGGCAGCCCGCGCAGCCGTACGGCCGACGCCACACCGGCGAGCCGGTCGGCGACGGTGGTGAGACCGGCGCTGCCCGCGGCGACCGCGATCCGTCGGTGCCCGAGATCCATCAGGTGCTGGGCGAGCGCGAAACCGCCGGCCTCGTTGTCCGGCAGGACGGCGTCGACGCCGAGCGCGTGCCGTCCGATGGCGGCGACCCGGCCGCCGTGCTCCTGGAACGCCGCCAGCTCGGCGCGGGCCTCGGCCTCCACCCGCGGGTCGTCGTACCCCGAGCCGCCGATCAGGATGATGCCGACCCGCTGGGCGATGAGGTGACGAAGCTGTTGCAGCTCGTAGCCGGGGTCGCGGCCGGACTGGCAGATCTGCACGAGCAGTCCCTGTTCGGCGGCGAGGTGGATGACGCCGGCGGCGATCTCGGAGAAGTAGGGGTCGTCGACCTGGTGGACGATCAGTCCGACCGTGGAGCTGGCGCCCCCGGCCAGGGTGCGGGCGTACGGGTTGGCGACGTAGCCCAGCTCGCGGGCGATCCGCCGGATCCGGTCGGCCACCTCGGCGCTGACCCCGTCGCGGCCGGCGAGGGCACGGGAGGCGGTCGCCAACGAGACGGCGGCGTGTTCGGCCACGTCCACGAGGCGCGGCCGTTGGCTGGCCCTCGGCATCCGCAACTTCCCGGAAACATCCATGTCACCTGATCTGTTGCCAGTGACGTTCATCGAAGCCTAGGGTACGTAAGCGCTTACGTAAGCGGTTACGTAGCCGGCACCGCCGTGCCACGAAACGAGGTGAACGCGATGTCCAGGGCCAGACGAGCCGCCGTCGCCACCGTCTCCCTGCTGGCGACCGGCGCGCTGACCGGCGCCGGCGCGCCGCCGGCGCAGGCGGATCGGAGCATCTCGCACGACGTCCACCCGGCCCTGCGAGCGCACCTGGTGGCCGCGTACGACTTCGACCACCCGGTGCCCGGCGACCCCGCGCTGGAGCGCGACCAGGGCCGCTCCGGCACCGAGATCGAACTGATCAACGGTGGCGCCGCCATGCGGGTGCCGGACCGCGCCTACCGGGGCAGCCGCAACGCGGTGCAGACCCGGCAGGTCGACCCGGCGGTCGCCGGCAACGACGACTGGAAGGCCGGCACCTGGTCGGCCAGCGGAGTACGCACGCTGCGCGCGTTCAGCGCCACCGGCGGCACCACCGTGATGGGCTGGTTCAAGCTGAACATGGACAGCCCGCTGCCCAACTCCACCACCGCCGACCCGGACGACCGGTACAACGCGATCGGCCTGGCCGGGGTGCTGACCGGCGACTCGGACGGTCACGGCGTCCGCGCCCTGCTGGAGCTGATCGACGTCGACGGGGACCTGCGCCTCGTCGCGCTCGGCCGACGCCTCGACGGCGGCAACTCGCAGACCTTCGCCGCGAGCCGGGACTGGCGGGAGCTGCTGCCGGCGGGGGAGTGGGTGCACCTCGCCGCCACCTTCGACTTCGGCACCGGCGCGCTCGCCCTCTACCGCGACGGCGAACCGGTGGACGGCTTCTACACCCGCACCGACGACCCCTGGCTCGTGTCGGGGCCCGGCCCGCACGTGACCACCGCCTCCGACCCCCGGGGCATCAAGATCGGCGGGAGCTTTCCGCAGGACACGCTGGAGCGCAACCCGTGCGACTGCCGCATGGACGGCCTGATGTTCCTCGACAGCGTGGTCTCCGCGAACGACGTGCGGAGGCAGTACCGCCACCTGGCCCGCTGACCACCCTCGGCACCGTCCCACCGAGAAGGAGACATGCGTGCGCACCCTGCACCGCCGCGCCGGCAGAATCCGCCGGCCCGCCCTGAGGGCCGGCCTCACCGCCCTCGTGCTGGTCCTGTCCACCCTGGTCGCCACACCCGCCCGGGCCGCCGACGCGGTCTACGACCCGATCCCCGAGATGCCGGTCCAGTCCCGCCTCGGGCTGGTCCTCAGTGAGTACGCCAGCTTCCCGCAGTCGTACCCCACTCCGGCGCCGACCGATCAGCGGCTCATGCGTACCGCCCGGATCAACACGGTCATGGAGCTGCCCGACGGCTCCGGCCGGCGGGCGGTGCCCGACCTGAACGGCAACCTGTACCTGGTCGAGAACGGCGTGCCGCACGTCTACCTGGACGTGGCGGCGACGTTCGCGCCGCGGTTCTTCTCCGGCCGTGGTCTCGGCCAGGGCTTCGGGTACGTCGCGTTCCATCCGGAGTTCGGCGTCAACGGCCGGTTCTACACCATCCACACCGAGTTGGCGTCGGCGACGACCACCGTGCCGGACTACGCCCAGCCCGGCACCGTCTACCACGGCGTCATCACCGAGTGGACGGCCACCGACCCGGGCGCCGCCACCTTCGCAGGCACCCGCCGGGAGGTGCTGCGCATCGGCTTCGGCGGCCAGGTGCACGGCATCCAGGAGATCAACTTCAACCCGACGGCCAAGCGCCACGACCGCGACTACGGCCTGCTCTACCTCGCCGTCGGCGACGGTGGCCTGGGCGCGCGCAACACCGACCCGCAGAACCTCGGCCTGCCGCACGGCAAGCTGCTGCGGATCGACCCGCGGGGCAGCAACTCCACCAACGGCCGGTACGGCATCCCGGCCACCAACCCGTTCGTCGGCCGGACCGGGGCACTCGGCGAGATCTACGCCGTGGGCTTCCGCGACCCGCACCGGTTCAGCTGGGACCGGGCGACCGGCCGGATGTACCTCGGGCACATCGGTGAACACGCCGTCGAGGCGATCTACGAGGTCCGTGCCGGCGACAACTTCGGCTGGAGCGAGCGCGAGGGGTCCTTCGTGTTCGACAGGGCGGCCACCAACCCGTGCGACCGGCTGTTCCCGCTGCCCGCCGACGACGAGCGGTACGGCTACACGTACCCCGTCGCCGCGTACGACCACGACCCCGCCGCGGACTGGAACTGCACCGCGGACGTCGGCGTCGCGGTGGCCGGCGGGTTCGTCTACCGGGGACGCGCGCTGCCCGCGCTGCGCGGCAAGTACGTCTTCGGTGACCTGGTCGACGGCCGGGTGCTCTACACCGAGGCGAACGAGATGCGCCGCGGCCGGGGTCTGGCCCCGATCCACCAGCTCGCGCTGTTCGGCGCGGCGGGTGGCCCGGTGCGGATGCGCGACCTCTCCGGCCCTGGCGCTCCGGGCGATCCCAACCGGGTCGACCTGCGCTTCGGCACCGACGCCGCCGGCGAGCTGTACCTTGTCGCCAAGGCCAACGGGAAGATCTGGAAGGTCACCGGCACGCGGGTGGTCGCCGACGGCGACGTCGGGAACACCACTCTGCGCCGTACCGCCGGGGCCTCGAACTGGGCGCCGGTCACGCCGGCCAAGTGGCAGTTCACCCGCGACGAGGTCATCCTCGCGGAGGCCGGGGAGAGCCGGCCGGGTCCGCGCCGGCCATTCGAGTACGCGGTGCTGACCGCCGGCCCGGCCTGGTCGTCGGTGCGGGTCGACGCCCGGGTACGCCTCGACACTCCGGTGGAGGTGACCAACCGGGACGTGATCATCGTCTTCGGGTGGCGCTCGGACACCGAGTTCTACTACGCCCACCTCTCCACCGACAACACGATCTACCCGCACAACGGCATCTTCAAGGTCAACAACGCCGACCGGGAACGCATCGACCACCAGTGGAACGGCCGGTCCCGTGGCGCCAACCCGGCGATCACCGATGCCGACTGGCACCGAGTCCGGGTGGTGCACCTGCCGGCCACCGGGGAGATCGCGGTCTACGTCGACGGGCACCGCGACCCGCTGATGACGGCGAAGGACACCACCTTCGGCTCCGGGCGGGTGGGCTTCGGCTCGTTCGACAACGTGGGTCGACTGCGGCACCTGACCGTCACCGGCACCCCGGCCTGAGCGCCGTGACGGTGCGACGGCGGCCCCCGCGTCGCCGTCGCACCGTCGTGCGCCCTCAGCGCGCTGCGCCGACTCGGCCCGCGCGGGGCCGTCCGGTTCGTAGAATCCCTGCCATGCCGGAGATCGTCGAGTTGCTGGCCTCGCCCGTGCACCGCTTCCTGGGCCGGCCCGCGGACGGTCCGGCCCAGGCCCCGCCCGGTGAGCTGGTCGACAGGGTCCAGATCCGGGCCGGCCTCGGCGTCGTCGGCGACCGGTACTTCGGCCAGCAGGCGCACCGCGACGCCAGCGTGACGGTCATCGCCCAGGAGTCCCTGCCGCCCGGCATCGGGCTGGCGGAGGTCCGCCGCAACATCCTCACCAACGGGATCGCGGTGGACGAGCTGATCGGCAGGGTGCTCGTCCTCGACTCCGGAGACGGTCCGGTCAGCCTGCGGGTCAACCGCGCGGCGCGACCGTGCGCCTGGATGGACGTCACGGTCGGGCCGGGGGCATGGAAGGCTCTGCGCACCACGGGTGGCATCCGCTGCACACCCCTCAACGACGGCACGCTGCGCGTCGGCCCGGTCGACATCACCGTCGAGCGGGTGCCCGCGTGAGGCCCGCACCGGGCGGGCCAGGACCATCCGGAGGTGGTGGATGACTCCCGATCTGCGTCAGCTCATCGGCGAGCTGCGGGCCGACCTGGTCGCGGACGAGCCGGCGAGCCTGGAGTACGCCGACATCGGCGAGGGTGCCGGCATCGACGTCGTGCCGGCGGGCCTCCCCGCCGACCTGCGGGATCTGCTGCTGGTGGCCGACGGGCTGCGCGCCGGCCGGGTCGAGCTGGCGTCCACGTCGACCCTCGCCGGTCTCCAGCATCACCTCGACCACGCGCCGGACTTCTCGTCCATCCCCGAGGACCGGGCGGGCTGGCTCGTGATCGGCACCCACAGCGACGAGCCGATCTTCATGGACCGCGGCACCGGCGCGGTCTGGTTCTTCCCGCCGACCGGCACCGAGTGGTTCATGTCCGACGCGTTCGAGGAACTGGCCCCCGACCTGGGCTCCTTCGTCGACTACTACGTCCTCGGCCCGGGCTACGCCGAGCTGACCCCGGCCGCCGACCGGTGGTTCGCCTTCCTCGACGAGCAGGGCCTGCTCGACGAGGACGACGGCGGGCCGTGACCGGAGTCGGGCCGGTCAGACCGGGCTGATGTGCGCGGCGAGGACCCGCCAGCCGTGCGGGTCGTCGTGGACCCAGGTCCGGGTGTAGCGCAGGCGCGCCGCGAACGCTGCCCCCTCGAACACACCGGCCACCCGGCCCAGGAAGAACGTCACCCCGGTCGAGCCGACGACGAGCAGGTCCAGCTCCTCCTCGACCAGCTCCTCGATCACCGAGCTGCGGTCCCGGTATGCGGCGAGGTCGTCCTCCTTGCGGTACGCGCGACCGTCCGGGCCGATGGCGAGCAACTGGTCGACAAGCAACTGGTCGAGGGCGTCGACGTCGCCGGCCCGCTGGGCGGCCTGCAGGGTCCGCTCGGCATCGAGCAGTTCGGCCTCGCGTGCGCTGTCCGGCATGGTGCCGTCCTCCCGGTCGGGTCCAGCCGGCGCCACCATCCGACCGGCTGTCCGCATTGTGGCAGCCGGCGTGGCCCGGACGGGGGCGGATCGGCCTCCGGGCGGCTCGGGTCGACGCGTCGGGGCGTGGGCGGGCGCCCGGCCGGTGACTAGGCTGCTGTCGTGACAGACCGACTCGCGCGGGACGCCGACGCGGCCCGCCCCGTCGAGGCCGTCGTCCGGGAGATCCTCGCGGTCGTACCGGCCGGCTGCACCTGGCTGCTCCCGGTGCACCACGACGGGGTGGTCGCCGACTTCCGGGTCGCGGCCACCAGCGGACAGGGCAACGACATCTACGGCCGCGGAGTCGACCGGGTAGGCGGGTTGCTCAGCGACCTGTACCCGAGCATGGTCGACGGCCCCCTCTGGCAGCTGTACCACGAGGTGCTCGCCACCGGGTCGCCCGGCCGGCTGGCCGACTTCCGGTACGCGGAGAAGCGCGCGGGAGTCGTGGCCGACTCGCAGTTCGACGTGTACGTCGACCGGGTGCTCGGTGGCCTGCTCGTCTCCTGGCGACGGCTCGACGAGGACCGGCGTCGGTTGGAGCGCACCGAGCTGCTGGGCAGCCTGGGCTGGGCCGAGTACGACCTGGCCAGCGGGGTCAGCGAGTGGTCGCCCGGGATGTACCGGATCTTCGAACGGGATCCGGCGCTCGGTCCGCTGTCCCGGGCCGAGCAGTCGGCCGCCATGCTCCCCGACGACCAGATGCTGGGCGAGGCGGCCTGGCAGACGATGGACAGCGGGGGGTCCTCGGACGTCACGGTCCGGTTCCAGGCGGCGGGATCGGTGAAGTATCTGCGGATCCTCTCCGGTGCCTCCCGGGACGCGGCCGGCGCACCCCTGAAGATCCACGCCGTGGTGCAGGACGTGACGGCCCGGGTAGATTCGCGGACCGCCATCGAACAACTCAGCGACCAGCTCCGGACGCGGGAGATCACGGCGCTGGCCGAGCATCGGCTGGCCGGGCAGCTGCAGAACCTGATCCAGCCGGTGCCCCGCGACCCGTTGCGCCTGGCCGGCCTGGAGGCGATGGTCACCTACCTGCCGGCGGAGAGCGCCGCCCAGGTGGGCGGGGACTGGTACCACGCCCAGACCCTGCCGGACGGCACGGTCGTGCTCGCCGTCGGCGACGTCGCCGGTCACGGGCTGGACGCCGCCAGCGGGATGGCGCACCTGCGGTTCGCGCTGGTGGCCTGGCTGGCGATCGACATCCGGGACCCGTCGGTGCTGCTCGGCCACCTCAACCGACTCTGCGTCCAGCTCGCGATCACCGCGACCGCCGTGGTCGCCGTCTACGATCCGACGACCCGGGTGCTCTGCTGGGCGCGCGCCGGGCACCTGGCGCCGCTGCTGTCGCGGGCCGGCGAGACCGGCCCGCTCGACCTTCCGCCCGGTCTGCTGCTGGGTGCCGGCACCGACTCGGCGTACCCGGTGCGTACGCCACGCCTGCGCCCCGACGACCTGGTGCTGTTCTACACCGACGGGCTGGTGGAACGCCGGGTGCCCACCGAGGCGCTGCTGGACCGGGTGGCCGCGACGTTGTCCGCGTTCACCGCCGCGCCGGGGGAGCAGACCCTCGATCGGCTGCGTGAGCTGCTGCACCACCCCAACCCGGACGACGACACCTGCACCCTGGCCGTGCGTGTGCTGCCCTGAGCCGCCCCCGGGCGGGTCACAGACCCAGCCGGATCCGCACGACGGTCCCCTCCGGCGTGCCGAACACCGCGACCTCGTCGCAGACCTGCTCGACGATGGCGAGCCCCCGACCCCGTACCGCCTCGGCGGCCGGCATGGCCCGACCGAACGACCGCGTCGGCCCCTGGTCGACGATGTCGCAGAACAGGTGACCCGCCTCGGCCCACAGCCGGACCTGGCCGCCGCCGGTGGTGTGCTGCAACGTGTTCGTGGCCAGCTCACTCACGGCAAGCGCCAGCAGGTCGACTCGCTCGGGCGGCAGGCCCCGGGCCAGGGCACCGGCGCAGACGAACGCGCGCAACGCACGCAGGTCGGTCGCCACCCGGTACGCCATGGTGTCCGTCACCGGGGTGGACGTGGGCTGCTCGGTCACGGTCTCCCGTCGGTCGGCCGCCATCAGCCCGCCAGCCGCGAATCGTCGGCGGGTGGGCTCAGCAGGTCGCCCACGCCGGTGATGTCCAGCAGGGTGGCGACCGCCCCGGCGGCGTTGACCGCGTAGAGCCGCCGGCCGTCCGCGCGCGCCGCCCGATGGGCCGTCACCAGGGTGTGCAGGCCGGTGGAGTCGAGGAACCGTAACCCGCCCACGTCGACCACCACGACCGGTGCGCCGCGTACCGCCGAGGCCAGTACCGTGGTCAGCTCGTCCCGGGCGGCCAGGTCACACTCGCCGATCAGGGTGACCACGATCCGCCCGGGTGCCGTGGACGTCCGGGCCTCGAAGTGGGGCATCGGGCAGCAGCACCCTTCCTCGTCGAGTCGGCTGTTGTCGGCACATCATGTCACCCGCCGCCGGGTGGACCGTGTCGTCCGTTCGGCGGTGATCAACAGCGACCCGTCCGATCCGCTCGGCGCGCGCTCCCGGTCAGGACCTGGCGTCGAAGACGATGGACTCGCTCAGCTCGCGCCACCGCGCGTCGGAGGCGGCGAGGGCGTCGGCCGCCGCGGTCGCGCCCGCCACGGCGTCGGCGCCGAGCAGCAGCCGCGCCGGCGGGTCGTCGACCCGGGTGATCTGGATGATCGCCTGAGCGGCGCGGGCGGGATCGCCCGGCTGGGTGCCGTTGGCCTGACGCAGGCGCTCGACGGCCGGCTCGATGACCGGCCGGTACGGCTCGCTGATCGGCAACGCGCTCATCGACGATCCGGCCCACTCGGTCCGCAGGGCACCCGGCTCGACCGCGGTGACCCGGATCCCGAACGACCCGACCTCCCTGGCGAGCACGCCGGAGAAGCCGCTCACCGCCCACTTGGCGGCCTGGTACGCGCCCAACCCGATGCTCGCCACCCGGCTGCCGACACTGGAGACCTGGACGATGTGCCCACGCCGCTGCTCGCGCATCGGCGGCAGGGCGGCCCGGGACAGGTTGACCACCCCGAAGAAGTTGGCCTCGATCTGCGCCCGGAACGCGTCCTCCGAGATGTCCTCGATCGCGGCGACGTCGGCGTACCCGGCGTTGTTCACCAGGATGTCCAGTCTGCCGAAGGCGTCCACCGCGTCGCTGACCACGGTCCGGGCCGCGGCGGGGTCGGTGACGTCGAGAGACACCGTCCGGACCTGGTCGCCGTACCGGTCGGCGAGGTCGGCGAGCTGCGTCGGGTTGCGGGCGGTGGCGACGAGCCGGTCGCCGTCGGCCAGCACGGCCTCGGCGAGCGCCCGACCGAGGCCGGTGGAACAACCGGTGATGAGCCAGACTCGCGACACGCCGGCTCCTCCTGTCGGGCGGACCCGCCGCGTGCTACGGGCGGATGTCCAGGGCGCCGATCAGGCCGTCGCGCACAGTGAACCGGTACCGCAGCTCGACCGGACTGCCGGGAAAAGTGCCGCTCACCCGGGCGAGCACCTGATACGAGTCGCCCGCCTGCGGCGTGACCCGCAGCGGTTCGGCCGTGTACGAGTAGCTGTCCATCGTCTTCTGCCGCCAGGCACGGATCGACGCCCGCCCGTCGTAGAGCCGGTCCTCGTCGGCCACACTCGCCGTGTCGGCGAAGCAGGCGACGAAGGCGTCCAGGTCGCCGTCGTCGACGGCCCGGAAGTACCGGTCGATCACGTCGGGCAGGTCGACCGCCATCTGCTCCTCCTGCGCCGCGGGCCGCCCTCGGGCAGCCGCCGTTTCCCGGTCCACCCCACCGTACGAGACGGGGTCGGGGTGGCGCGGAGCAACGAACAGAACGTGCCGGGTTTGTCGCCGCCGGGCTCGGGTAGCCACGCGCCTTACGGACCGAGAGGCGGGGGTATGGCCGAGCTGACGTTCGTCGACAAGGTTGCCGCACGGGCGAATGTGTCGCCGGAGCAGGCGCGTCCGCTGACCGAGGCGGTCCTGCGTACCCTCACCGAGCGACTGAGCGGCGGGGAGGCCGCGGCGCTCGCACCCCACCTGGCCAACGAGCTGAGCCCGCTGCTGGTCAAGGCCGCCGAGCCGCCGGAGGCGTTCGGCTTCGACGAGTTCCTGCGCAGGGTGGCCGACCGCGCCGGCGTCGACCGGCCCGCCGCCGAGCGGGGCACCCGGGCCGTCCTCCAGACGATGCACCGGGTGGTCGGGCACCGGGAGTTCGAGGACGCGCTGTCCCAACTCCCGGCGGACCTGCGGGCGTTGGCGCAGCCGCTGCCGCACGGTCCCTGACCGTCCGGGGCGGGGCCTGACCGTCTGCCGGTCAGACCCCGCCATCGGTGCTAGCGTCGGCCACGGCGTGCCGGCTTGCGGCTCGAGCCGCCACGTTGGCGGGAGGTGCCGCCGGACTGGCGGGTGGCGCCCCGGGGTCGACGCGCGGCGCCGGTCGGCCGACCCGGGGCGGGCCTGCGCCGGGCCGCCACCACGATGATCGCGCCCACGACCACCACCAGGCCGGCGGGTAGCAGCCACGGCGGCAGCCCACCCTCGGACGGCGACGGCGCGGTCGGCTCCGCCACCGGCGCACCGGTCGTGGCCGGCGCGGCGGGCGCCGAGTGCTCGCCCTCGGCCAGCGCGAGCAGCGCCGGCTCCGGGCCGTTCGTGGGTGCCGTCCAACCGGCCGGCGCCGCCGTGCCCGGGCCCTGGTAGTCGAACGTGACGGCACCCCGCACCTCCTCACCGTCGGAGGCGACGGAGAGGTAGGTCGCGGTGTACTTGCCCTTCGCCGGCCAGTGCGCCACGGTCACCACGGCCGGGAAGCCGGTGTGGTACAGCCGGGGCTCGAACACCCCGTTGACCATGAAGTACTCCGTGATGGGCTTGTCCAGGCGCTTCGGCTCACCGAACGACCAGCCATTGTCCACCCGCGACCCGTTCGGCCCGGTGATGGTGAAGTGGGCGTTGGCGGCCGGCTTCTCGGTGAAGTACAACGCGACCTGTGCCAGCGGCTCGCGCACCACGGTGCCGGTCAGCGGGGTGGAGGTCGCCAACTGGCCGTGTGCGAACGCCGGGGCCGCGGGCAGCAGCAGCGACACCACCGCCGTCGCGGCCACCGCCACCGCGGCTCGGGTCAGGACGTTACGGACAGTGACCAGCCTCGATCGCATTCGTTCATCATGGTCATTTCCCCGCCGGCGAACAAGACGTAGAGTTCGCATCCCCGACGATCTGTCCGACCCCCGTCCCCCTCGCGTCGTTCGGAGTCCGCCCGTGCTCGTCCGTACCCCCGCCGCCCGCACGTCCGCCGTCCTCACCGCTGCCCTGCTCACCGCCGTGCTCGCCACCGGGTGCGGGCAGGACGACGACCCGTCCGTGGCCACCCCCTCGGCGGCACCGACGTCCGCGGCCCCGCCGAGCGCCGCCACCACCGCGGCGGTGAGCCCGACGCCGGCCGCCACCACCAGCACCCCGGCCGTGGACCGGGAGATCACCGTGAAGATCGCGAAGCGGCGGATCGACCCGCCGACCGGGCGGGTCACCGTCGGTAAGGGCGAGCTGGTCCGGATCACGGTCACGTCGGACGTCTCCGACGAGCTGCACGTGCACGGGTACGACCTGGGCGCCCGGCTGCCGGCCGGCGCACCCGGCTCGGTGGAGTTCCGCGCCGACAAGACCGGGCTGTTCGAGGTGGAGACCCACGAGACCGAGCTGGTGCTGTTCCAGCTCGTCGTCCGCTGAGCGGAATGACCGCCACTCCCACGCTGCTGGCGCACGGCGTCGGCGGGCGGCAGGACCTGCCGATCACCCTGCCGCAGCTCGTCGTCGCCGCCGCGTTGACCCTCGTCGTCACGTTCCTCGCGCTGGGTCTGCTCTGGCGAGAGCCGCGACTCGACCGGGACGCGACCGGCGGCCGTCCGGTGCCGCGCTGGCTGGCCGGCCTCGTCGACGCGCCCGCCGTCCGGTGGGCGCTGCGCGGACTCGGCCTGCTCGCCGCCGCCTGGTTCGGCCTGGGCCTGGCCGGCCCGGACACCGCCGACAACCCGACGGCGGGCGCTCTCTACGTGCTGCTCTGGGTCGGGCTGGTGCCCGCGTCGCTGCTGCTCGGCCCGGTCTGGCGGGCCGTCAACCCGCTGCGAACCCTGCACCTGCTGGCCGCACTCGCGGCACGGCGCGACCCGGAGCGCGGCGTCCGCGACCTGCCGGTCGGCGTCGGGATCTGGCCGGCCGCCGGCACCCTGTTCGGCTTCGTCTGGCTGGAACTGGTCGCACCCGACCGGGCCACCCTGCCGGTGATTACCGCCTGGCTCGCCGGGTACGCCGTGGTCCTGTTGGTCGGGGCCGCGCTGTTCGGTTCCGGCTGGTTCGACCGGGCCGACCCGTTCGAGGCGTACAGCACGCTGATCGGTCAGGTCGCCCCGATCGGCCGGGCCGCCGACGGTGTGCTGGTGTGGCGCAACCCCCTCGACGGCATGGCCGGCCTGCGACCGCGCCCCGGGCTGGTCGCCGTGGTGGTCGTGCTGCTGGGCTCCACCATGTACGACAGCCTTTCCAACGCGCCCGGCTGGCTGCGCTTCACCCAGGAGAACGGCCTGCCCCCGGCGGTCACCGGCAGCGCCGGGCTGACGCTGGTCATCGCCGCCGTCGCCATCGCGTACCTCGCCGCCACCGGCGCCGCGGCCCGTATCGGCGGCGCCGGACCGGTTCAGGCCCGTGACGTGCCGGGCGAGATCGCCCACTCCATCGTGCCGATCGCCGTGGGGTACGTGGTGGCGCACTACTACTCGTTGCTGATCCTGGAGGGCCAGCGCACCGTCGCGCTGCTGTCCGACCCGCTCGGCACCGGTGCCAACTGGCTCGGCACCGCCGGCTGGCAGCCGCACACCGGCCTGGTCACACCCTCCGGGGTGGCCACCCTCCAGATCACCGTCATCATCCTCGGGCACCTGATCGGCACCCTGCTCGCCCACGACCGCGCCCTGTACCTGTTCCCCCGGGCCCGGGCGGTCGCCGGCCAGCTGCCCCTGCTGGCGCTGATGGTCGCGTACACCGTCGCCGGCCTGCTGCTGCTGTACGCGGGATAGACCCGGCTGCGGGCCGCCGCCGTCCGCACGCCACGATGAGGGCGTGGACTCGGATCTTCAGCGCTACCTCGCCGACCTGGTCGCCGCCGCCCGGGACGTGCTCGGCGACGACCTGGTCGGCGCGTACGCGGCCGGCTCGGTGGGGCTCGGCGCGTACCAGCCCGGCCGCAGCGACGTGGACGTGGCGTTGGTCTGCGCCGGGCCGTTGACCGGGGTGGCCAGGCGGGAGCTGGTGGCGCGGCTTCGGCACGAGGCGTTGCCCTGCCCGGCGCGTGGGCTGGAGCTGGTCGCCTACCGACGCGCGGTGGCCGCCTCCGGCACCCCGGAGCCCGGCTTCGAGGTCGAGCTGAACACGGGTGCCACGATGCCGTTCCGGTGCACCCTCGACCCGGCCGAGCGGCCGGCCGCCGACGGCCGATTCTGGTACGGGCTGGACCGCAGCATCCTGCACCAGAGCGGTCTGCCGCTGCTCGGGCCACCGGCGGGGGAGGTCTTCGCCGACCTGGCCCCGGCCGACCTGCGTCGCCTGCTGATCGAGGCGCTGTCCTGGTGGCTGGCGCTACCGACCCCGCCCGACGACCGGCCCGCTCCCGGTGCGGAGGACGCCGTCCTCGGCGCCTGCCGCTCGCTGGTGCGCCACCGCGACGGCGTCTGGTTGGCGAAGGTGGCGGCCGGGCAGCGGTTGCTCGACGCAGGCGTCGCGCCCGGGGTGATCCGCCGGGCGGTCGCCGCGCGGCACGGCGGTCCGCCGCCGACCGGCGGCCAGGCCCGCGCCTTCCAGCAGCGGGTACGCGACGAGATCGCCGGTTGAGGCCGGCCGGCGTCAGCGCACCGGGCGGGCCTGGAGCGAGGCAAAGAGGAGATTGAGGCCCTCGGCCATGGTCGGATGGGTGATGACGGCGTCCCGCAGGGCGGTCCACGGCATCCCGGCGAGCATGGCCACCTGCACCGAGGTGACCACCTCCCCGGCCTCGGCGCCGAGCAGCGCCACGCCGAGGATCCGGTCGGTGCCGGCGTCGATCACCGCCTTCCACATGCCCTCGGTCTGGCGCAGGGTGCGCGCCCGCGGGATCGCGGCGACGGGCAGACGCGCCACCTGGACGTCATACCCGGCGCGGCGCGCCTCGGTCTCGCTGAGCCCGACCCGCGCCAGCTCCGGGGTGGTGAAGACGGTGTACGGAATCAGCCGGCCGGCGGTGCTGCGACGCTCGCCCGCGAGGTTCGCCCGGATGATCCGGTAGTCGTCCAGCGAGGCGTGCGTGAACTGCGGGCTGCCCGCGACGTCCCCGGCCGCCCAGGTCCGCTCGGCGGTGGTCCGCAGGTGCTCGTCGACCACCACGAAGCCCCGCTCGCTGAGCTGGACGCCAGCGGTCTCCAGGCCGAGCCCGTCGGTGACCGGTGCCCGACCGGCCGCCACCAGCACGTCGTCCCCGGTCACCACGCTGCCGTCGTCCAGGGTCACCCGGGCGGTGCCGTCGGCGTCACGATCCACCCGGGCGACCGTCATGGCGACCCGTACGTCGATGCCGTCGTCGAGGAAGACCCGCAGCACGGCGTCGCTCACGTCGGGGTCCTCGCGGGAGAGCAGCTGAGGGGCGCCCTCGATCACCGTCACCGTGCTGCCGAACGACGCGAACATCTGCGCGAACTCCACCCCGACGGTCCCGCCGCCGAGCACCACCAGCCGGGCCGGCAACCGGTCCAGGCGCAGCAGGCTGTCGCTGGTCAGCACCCCGGCGTCGGCCAACCCGGGCACCGACGGCAGATGCGGACGCGTACCCGTGTTGATCACCACGTCGGCGCCGCGCAGCAGCCGCTCGCCACCGTCGGCCAGCGTCACGCGTACCGTCCGGGGGCCGACGAACCGGGCCTGACCGAGCACCAGGTGCAGACCGGAGTCGAGGAACTGCTGCCGGTTGGCCGCGACCATGCCCTCGACCACGTCCTGCTTGTGCGCGCGCAGCAGGTCCACATCGACCCGCCCGCCCTCGACCACCAGGCCGAGCGCTGCCGCGTGGCGCAGGTGCCGGGCAGCGCGAGCGCTGGTGACCAGCGCCTTGGTCGGGATGCACGCGACGTTGATGCAGCTACCGCCGATCATGGCCCGTTCGACCATCGCCACCCGTGCGCCGGACCGGGCGACGTCCATGCTCAGCGTCTTGCCGGCCTTGCCGCCGCCCACCACGAGCAGGTCGAAGTCCTCCGGTCGGTCGGTCACCGGGCGCTCCTCTCGGTCGCCGAATCAGACCGGCGGGTCGCCGCCGGTGCGCGACGACCCGCCCAGCCTGTCAGCTCCGAGGAGACCGTCGCCCCGGTTCCGGGCAGAATCCGCCCGCGTTCCCGCTGCGGCTCCTGAGCGTGACCAGGTGCGGAGAAGGAGGTCCCAGGCCCGTTCCTGACCTCCTTTTCCGCACCAGATCACCGAGCATGGCTGCGGGCCCTGCCCGCCGGCGTTCGCCGGCCGAGGTCAGTGTCGGGCCGTGCCGTTCTCGCTCACCGGCTGCCCGAAGGCCAGGAACGGCACCGGCGTGGGCGTGTCGGTGCCGATGCGCCGTGGGTAGGTCGGCCGGACGTCGTCGGCCGCCGGCCCGCCCGACCCGCCGGGCCGCTCGGTGTCGGCCCGGTCGTCGACCGGCTGCTCGACGTGTACGGGCTCGCCGGGTGCGTGCTCGCCGGGTGCGTCGTCGACCTGTGCGTCGTCGACCTGTGCGCGGTCGACGTGTGCGTCGTCCACGTGTGCGTGGTCGACCACCGGCCGGTCGGCGCGAGCGTGGTCGTCGGCCGGCTGTTCGGCATGCGGGTGGTCGTCGGCCGGCTGGTCGACACGAGCCTGGTCCTGCGCGGGCTGGTCAACGGCGGGGCGGTCGATGGCGATCCGGTCGAGGGCGGGCCGGTCGAGAGTGGGCCGGTCGAGGGCGGGCCGGTCGATGGCGATCCGGTCGAGGGCGGGCCG
>NZ_WBKR01000154.1 GCF_008868155.1 Micromonospora sp. ALFpr18c | reverse complement strand
CGCGTGATCAAGAGGTTTGCGTCATCGGCTACGGCGTGTCGTGACGCAAACCTCTTGATCACAAGGGGACCTCAGGCGCCGGGGCGGGGGAAGGCCACCGGGCTGCGACGGCCGGCGCGGTCGACCGCCCGGATGCCGAAGAAGACGTTGTCCTTGGACAGGTCGATGCTCACCTCGGTCACGTCGCCGACCGCGATCACCCGCTGCCACTCGGCGGCCGTGGTCTCGCGCCACACCACCTCGTAACCGGCCAGCCCCGGCTCGTCGCCACGCTGCCAGCGTAGCGTCGTGTTGTTGGTCAGGTCGGTGGTCACGATGACGGCGCCCTTGGGCGTGCCGGGCGCCTGGGCCAGCGACCACAGCGCCGCGCCGTTGACCCTCGCCACCCGCGCGATGTACGCGAAGTCGCAGAACTCCGGCAGGTCACCGAACTGCTGCCCGTCCTGCACCCGGACGTCCTGGTGCTGGTGGGCGAAGTCCTCGTTCGGCTCGGTGAACCGCGCCGCCGGCCAGCCCTCGCGCAGGAACGAGATGTGGTCGCTGCCGCGCAGGTAGCGGTCCCGCCGGTAGATCACGCGTACCAGCATGCCGGTGGCGTCGTTCTCCGCCACGTCGCGCACGAACCGGGCGAGCTGCCGCGACGGTGAGTCGTTCTCGCCCCCGACGGACTGGCGGGTGGTGGCCTCCGCCGGCGTCTCCGCGGTCGGCACGCCCTCGGCGAACAGCCGCACGGCGTACGGATCGCGGGTGCCGTCGTCGGCGGTGCTGCTGCCCACGATGTCGTCACTGAACATGCCCTGCACGTCGGCGCCGGCCGATTTGAGCTGCGCGGCCAGGTACGCCGAGCCGTACAGGCCCTGCTCCTCGGCGGCCACCGCGGCGAACACGATGGTGGCGGCGGTGGGCCGGGTGGCCATCAGTCGGGCCAGCTCCAGCACCACGGCCACGCCGGAGGCGTCGTCGTCGGCACCGGGCGCGTCGCTGACCGCGTCCATCACGTCGGTGACCCGGGAGTCGTAGTGGCCCGTCACCACGTAGGTGCGGTTCGGCGTGCTCTGGCCGCGCAGGGTCGCCACCACGTTGGTGATCCGGGTGGGGGTGGGAATCCGCGACGCGGGCTGCTGGACGTACGACTGGAGTTCGACGGTCATCCGGCCGCCCGAGGTGGCCGCGTACTCCTGCAGGCGGGCGTAGATCCAGTCCCGGGCGGCGCCGATCCCCCGCTGCGGGTCGTCCTGGCTGGACAGCGTGTGCCGGGTGCCGAACGCGGCCAGCCGGCGCACGATCGCCTCGATCCGGCGCGGGTCGACCTGGCGCAGCAGGTCGCGCAGCTCGCGGTCGGGCCGCTGGACGCGGGCCGGGCGCCCGGGGCCGGCCGGAAGGGCGGTCGCGGCGGCGGGTCGGGCCAGCGCGGGCACCGCGACGGTGGCGGCGGTCGCCACGGTGGCGGCGGCCGAGGTGGACAGGAAGGTGCGGCGGGTGGACCTCGTGGGTCGTGCGCCGGTGTCGTCTGATCCCATTCCGGCATCCTGCCCATCGATGATGGCGCCTGTCTATATCGTTGAGCGTGGATGGCTGCGGAGCTTTCACCCGGACCGGGTGATGACACCGCGTGGCGACCGTTCCTACGGTGGGTGTCATGGCTGTCGTGCGCGCGACCCCCGCCGACCCGACCGTCGGCATGCCTCCCGTGACGGGGGCGAGCGGCGACCAGCGGGCGATGCCGCCCGAGCTGGGCCCCGACTCGCTCGCCGTTCTCAGCGGCCCCACGTTCCTGTACTCGAACGCGCGTGGCGACGTGCCGCCCGGCAGCATCGGCGGGCTGGTCCACCTGGACACCCGCCTGATCAGCGGCTGGACGCTGACCGTCAACGGCGGTGAGCTGCTGGTGTTGCGGGCCGAGACCATCGAGCACTACTCCGCGCAGTACGTGCTCACCAACCCGGAGCTGCCCGGGCTGCCGCCGAACGGTCTCGCCGTCCGGCGGTTGCGCTACGTCGGCGACGGCTTCCACGAGCGGCTGGAGCTGGTGTCGTACCAGCCCGAGCCGGTGCAGGCGGAGCTGCGCCTCGCCGTCGACGTGGACTTCGCCGACCTGTTCGAGGTCAAGTCGGTGGTCCGGGACCGCTCCGCGCAGATCGTCCGCGGCCACGCCGCCGACGGCTCCGAGCTGTGCTTCTCCTACCGCAACGGAGACTTCACCGCCGAGACCCGGGTGCGCTGCGCGACCCCGGCGGACCGGATCGAGGGGGACGATCTGGTCTGGGACCTGCACCTGCGTCCGCGCGAGAGCTGGCTGGTAGACCTGCACGTGCCGCTGGCGCCGGGCCTGGGCGTGGTCGAGCCGGTGCGGGGCGACATCATCGACGTCATTCAAGGCCGGGCCGAAGACCCGCTGCGCCGGTGGACCGAGGACCGGGCCGTGCTGCGCAGCGACAGCCAGGCGCTGGAGTGCACCGTCCGCCAGTCCCGCAACGACCTGGCGGCACTGCGGCTCGACCTGGAGGTCAAAGGTCAGCGGATCCTGCTGCCCGGCGCGGGACTGCCCTGGTTCCTCAGCGTCTTTGGGCGGGACACGCTGATCACCGCGTACCAGACGTTGGTAGCTGGGCCGGCGCTGGCGAAGGGGGCGTTGCTCGCGCTCGCCCGACTGCAGGGCGACGCCTGTGACGACTTCACCGACGAGGAGCCCGGCAAGATCCTGCACGAGGTCCGCAGCGGCGAGCTGACCCGCACCGGCCAGAAGCCGTACGGCCCCTACTACGGCACCGCCGACGCCACCCAGCTCTGGCTGATCCTGCTCTCGGAGTACTGGCGCTGGACCGGCGACGACGAGACCGTCCGGCACCTGCGCGACAACGCGGTGGCCGCGCTGCGGTGGATCGACGAGTACGGCGACCGCGACGGCGACGGCTTCGTGGAGTACGCCACCCGGTCCCCGGAAGGGCTGGGCAACCAGTGCTGGCGGGACTCGCCGGACGGCGTCTGCTTCGCCGACGGGCGTATCCCGGTGCTGCCGCTGGCCACCGCCGACATCCAGGGCTACACCTTCGACGCGAAGGTGCGGCTGGCCGAGCTGTTCGACGGCCCGCTGGGCGACCCCACCCTGGCGGCACGGCTGCGCGACGAGGCCGGCACCCTGTACAAGCGGTTCAACCGGGACTTCTGGGTCGACGAGCGGGGCGGCTACTACGCGGTGGCCCTCGACGGCGACAAGAACGTGGTCGACTGCAAGACGTCCAGCATGGGTCACCTGCTGTGGAGCGGCATCGTGCCGCCGGGGCGGGCGGACGCGGTGGTGCGCCAGCTGATGTCACCGGACATGTTCTCCGGCTGGGGCATCCGGACGTTGTCCGCCGAGGAACGCCTCTACCGGCCCCTCGGCTACCATCTAGGCACGGTCTGGCCGCACGACAACTCGCTGATCGCGCTCGGCCTGGCCCGCTACGGCTATCGGGCGGAGGCGAACCGGATCAGCCTGGCGATGATCGACGCGGCCGAGCAGTTCGGCCACCGGCTGCCCGAGGCGCTCAGCGGGGCCGACCGGCAACGGCTGCTGTTCGCCATCCCGTATCCCACCGCGTGCAGCCCGCAGGCGTGGGCGGCCGGCACGCCGCTGGCGCTGGTCCGCGCGATGCTGGGGCTCAACCCGGTCGACGGTCGGCTCGTGCTCGACCCGGCGATCCCACCGGAGGTCGGCCAGATCTCGGCCAACCGGGTGCGGGCCTTCGGTGAGGAGTGGGGTGTGGAGGCGACGGGCTCCAGCGGTCGCGTCTGGCTTGAGCGGAGCTGACCGCACACAGGCGCTACCGACGTTTGTCCGGGGCTGCGACGGGAAACGGCCCGCAATGACGAAACCTCGTGTGGTGATCGTGGGGGCCGGGTTCGCCGGTTACCACGCGGCGAAGACGTTGAGCCGGATCGCCCGGGACCGGGCCGAGATCGTGGTGCTGAACTCCACCGACTACTTCCTGTACCTGCCGCTGCTGCCCGAGGTGGCCGCCGGGGTGGTCGAGCCCAGACGGATCGCCGTGCCGCTGACCGGGACGCTCAAGGGCGTACGGGTGGTGATCGGCGAGGCGGACCACGTGGACCTGCAGAACCGCTGGGTCGGCTTCACCCAGCCGGAGGGGGAGAAGAACCGGCTGGCGTACGACCGGCTGGTGCTCGCCGTGGGCAGCGTCAACAAGCTGCTGCCGATCCCCGGGGTGACCGAGTACGCGCACGGCTTCCGCGGGCTGCCCGAGGCCGTCTACCTGCACGACCACATCGTGCGGCAGATCGAGCTGGCCGAGCAGGCCGAGGACCCGGCCGAGCAGGAGGCCCGGTCGACGTTCGTGGTGGTCGGCGCGGGCTACACCGGCACCGAGGTCGCCGCGCACGGGCAGCTGTTCACCGACGCGTTGCACGCCCAGCGGCCCCGGCTGACCGTCCGGCCCCGCTGGATGCTGCTCGACGTGGCGCCCCGGGTGCTGCCGGAGCTGGACAAGCGGATGTCGGACACCTCGCACAAGGTCCTCAACCGGCGCGGGGTGGACGTCCGGATGGGCACCTCGGTGGCCGAGGCGACCTGTGACGGCGTGAAGCTCACCGACGGCGAGTACGTGCCGACCTGCACCCTGGTGTGGTGTGTGGGCGTGCGCCCCGACCCGTTCGTCAACGAGTTGGGGCTGCGCACCGAGCGGGGCCGGCTGGTGACCGACGAGTACCTCAACGTCCCCGGCTACCCGGAGGTGTTCGCCTGCGGTGACGCCGCCGCCGTGCCGGACCTGGTCAACCCGGGACAGATCTGCGGGATGACGGCCCAGCACGCGCAGCGGCAGGGCAAGCTCGCCGCGCACAACATCGCCGCGTCGTACGGTTTCGGCCGGCGCAAGCCGTACAAGCATCATGACCTGGGTTGGGTGGTCGACCTGGGCGGTAAGGACGCGGCCGCGAACCCGCTGCACGTCAACTTGGCCGGGCTGCCCGCGAAGGCGGTCACCCGGGCGTACCACCTGATGGCGATGCCGGGGAACCGCACCCGCGTCGGGGCCGACTGGGTGTTGGACGCCGCGCTGACCCGCTCGGCGGTCCAGCTCGGGCTGGTGCCGGCGGACGCCGTACCGCTGGAGAGCACCTCACCCGAGGTCGCGGCCCGCGGCCGCTGAGCGGCCCGGACGTAGGCGGCTCGGCCCGTACTCGCGCAACAGGGTCTGCACGATGCCGGCGGCGGGGATGGCCAGCAACGCGCCGAGCAGCCCGGCCAGCTCCGCCGCGAGCAGCACGCTGACCAGCACGGTCAGCGGGTTGAGCCGGACGGCGCGGGACAGGATGAGGGGCTGGAGCAGGTGGTTCTCCAGCTGCTGGTAGATCACGAAGAAGACCAGCACCACCACGCCGGCGGTGGGGGAGTGCAGGAAGCCGGCACCGGCCGCGATCACCGCGCCGAGGGTGGCGCCGACCAGCGGTATCAGGTCGGCCACCGCCACCAGCAGGGCGATCACGGCGGCGAACGGCACGCCGGTGACGGTCAGCACCAGAAAGGTCAACCCGCCGCAGATCACGCTGATCAGCAGATTGCCGGTGAGGTAGCCGGTGACGGCCCGCGACACCTCCCGCCCCACCCGGCGCAACCGCTCACCCTGACCGTCCCCGGCCGCCGCGAGCAGGCCGCCGGTGATCCGCGGCGACTCCAGCACCATGAGGTACGCCAGCACGACGACCGTGACCAGCCCGGCGACCGTCTCCACCACGCCACGCAGCACCCCGACCACGGGTTGGCGCAGTCGGGAGCCGAGGTCGCGCACCTGGTCGGAGTGCTCGCTGACGTAGCGGCGGACGCCGGTGCGCTCCAGCACCTGCCCCAGCGGACCACGACCGGCACGGGCGTCGTGCAGCAGCTCCGGAGCCCGGTCGGCGAACCGGCCCACCTCGTTGACCAGCGGCGCCAGGATGACGGCGGCCAGGGCCGCCAGCACGACGAGCGCGGCGAGGAACACCAGCAGCGTGGCGAGTGCCCGCCGCCGTACGAGCCGGCGTTGCAGCCGGTCGACGAGGGGCTTGAGCGCGATGGCGAAGAAGGCGGCCACCACGACCCACACCAGCACCCGGCGGGTCGCGTACACGAAGGCCAGCGCGAACGCCGTCGCCAGCACCAGACCGATCACGATCAGGGTTCGGCGGGCGGTCGTCCGGGTGTCGGCGTCGCTCACCCGCCGGGCCTTCCCCGCGCACACCGTCGGAAACCCGGCATCACCGGTGATTGCGGTCGGTCCCGTCAGTGCGGGTCGTCGTCGGTGGAGGGTCGGGCGCCCGCGACGAACGTGTCGAGCGCGGCGGCGTGCAGCAGACCCCCGGGCACCGGGTCACGCAGGGCGGCCACCGCCAGCCGGCCGACCGGCAGCCCACCGGGCCGGGGCGTCGCGGCGAGCACCAGGTTGCCGTAGCGGCGGCCGCGCAGCATCCGCCGGTCCCCGAGCACGCACACGTCCCCGAAGACGGCCCGCAGGGTGGCCACCTGCACACGGGTGCCGACCAGTGGCGGCAGATCCGTGACGTTGACCAGGTACAACCCGTCCGGGCGTAGGGTCCGCGCCACCTCGGCGGCGAATTCCACGGTACGCACGTGCCGGGGCATCCGGGCCGCCCGGTAGATGTCGGCGATCACCAGGTCGTAGCTGCCCGCCGCGGTGGCGGTGACCGCCTCCCGGGCGTCGGCCACCTCCACCCGCACCTCGGGCGGCAGCGGTGGCAGCTCCCGGGCGACCAGCTCAACCACCGCCGCGTCGCGTTCGACGACCCGCTGCGCGGAGCCGGGACGGGTGACCGCCAGCCAGCGCGGCAGCGTCAACGCGCCCCCGCCCAGGTGCAGGACGTCCAGTGGGACGCCCGCCGGGGCCGTCAGCTCCGCCGCCGCGGCGATCCGTCGGACGTACTCGAAATGCAGGTGCCGAGGATCCTCGACATCCACGTACGACTGCTCGACGCCGGCAGAGAGCAGGGTCCGCCCGGTCCGGCGGACCGGATCGGTGACCAGCTCAAGCCGGTCGGCGGCGCGGTTCATGACCGGCACGCTAGCCGAGCCGGCCGGCGGAGCGGGGCGTACCCCGCGTCCGCCGGCCGCCATACGCCGCGGTGGCCGGTCAGCCGGCCATCCCCGCACCCATCTCGTCGATCGCGTCGTCGATCCGGTGGGCGAGGTCCACGTCGAGCGCGGTCACCCCGTCGGCCTGGTTGGTCCGCACGGTCAGCACGGCGGCCGTGCCGCCGGGACGGCCGATGCTCGGACCGCGTCCGGTCTCCTGGCGCAGCCGGTCGAGGCGGTCGAGCACCCGGTCCAGGTTGTCCGGCGGCAGCGCGACCACGCGGTACAGGCCGTCACTGTCACCGGCCCAGTACGGCAGGTCGTCCAGCGCCGCATCGAGCTGGGCCTGGTCCAGCGTGGGTGTGGCGGTGGAGGCGCCCACGATGCCACCGCCGGCCTCCGGCGGGTTCAGCAACTCGCGCAGCCCGTCCGGTACGTGCAGGGACTCGACGAGGTCGCCGTCCTGGTCGGCGAGCGCCGCGAGCGTCGCCTCGGCCTGGTAGCGGGCCTGCTCCGGGGTGCGGCCGCTGATCCGGCCCACCTCGGCCAGGAAGCCGGGCAGGTCATGGTGCCGTTCGATACCGTCGACCGGCAGCACGTCGTGCAGCGAGTTCGGCACCGCGTCGAGCAGACGTTGCCGCTCGGCGGCCTCCAGGGCGAAGGCCAGGACCAGCACGGTCGCCTCCGTGCCGACCTTGGCCGACTGGAAGTCCACGCCGGCCCGGCGCCCCACCTCACCGACGAGATCCTGGTAGCCCACGCTGTTCACTCCGGCGGCACCGGCCGGCGGGGACGGTTGCGGTCGAGGATTGTCCGCGGTGCCGACCGCGGGCGGGGCGGGCCCACCGCGCGTGGAGTCCTGCTTGTGCTGGCCGGCCGCTGCCGGGCCGGCCCGCTTGCTCTGGTCGAGACTGGTGATCTGCTTGGAGGCGCTCAGACTGGCGCCGAACTCGCTGGGCTGGCGACCCTGCTCGCGGGCCTGCCGGGCCAGTGCCCGGCGCCGCTGGTTGTCGCCCTCCATCTGCTTGCGCATGGTGACGCACCCCTTCCGCTGGGGATCGTGGCTGTGTCCGTCGCCTTCCCGCCCTACAGGGAGCCGAAACGGACGCTGCCGGGTGGGCCGGCCGGGCCTCGGCGGGCTTCATCCGCCATGGGTGATGGGCGCTCACCCGCACGGCCCGCACGATCGGGTGCAGGACCGGAGTTCTTCCGAGGTACGCGGAAGGAAGGTCGTCATGAAGCGGATCGTCGAGATCGTCCCCGCCCGACCCGGCTGGTACGCCCGCTGGCAGCTCACGCCCGATGCCACCCGGTGCTACCCGGTGAGCCTGTGGGCGCTGCTGGAGGAGGCCGACGGGACCGGCCGCGAGGTGGTCGGCATGGACTGCATCGGCCAATGGCCCGGCGCGGACGACAACGAGGCGGGTGGGGAGTTCGTCCGCTACCTGTACCAGACGCCCGATTCCGGCGCTCCCGAGGACGCCGACGCGTCGCCGATCGGCGAGCTGCGCGACGACGGCCCCCGGCTCCAGCCGATGACGGCGCCCTAGACATTTCTCCGGCCCCCGACCCCAGGTCCCAGGGTCGGGGGCCACCCCGGCTGGCGGGGTGGCGCCGATCAGCCGATGGCGCGCAGGTCGTCGCCGGTCGCGGTGTGCTCCACGGCCAGCAGCTCGCTCAGGCCGGTGCGGTCGAGCATCTGCCGCAGCTGCGGGCTGACCCCGGTCAACCGGATCGACTCGGCGCCACGGTGCACCACCAGCAGCGCGCTGAGCCCGGAGGAGTCACAGAGAGTCACTCCGGTCAGGTCGATGAGCACCTGCTGGCGGCCCGCTTCGCGTAGCTCCGCCGCCGCCTCGATCAGCTCGGGTGCGGTGTCGTAGTCGAGCTCGCCGGTCAACCGCAGCTGGACGTGCCCGGCGTCGAGCCGGGTCACCTCGATGGTCAGCAGCTGGTCGGGCACCCCACCATGTTCCCAGTCCTCGGCCCGAACGCAAAGCCGGGGCGCCGACACGTGACCCGCGTCGTGCCGGCGACGCTCAGGCGCTCGCCGCCGGCCGCTGGTCACCCGGCCGCGCCTGCGGCAGTGCCTGCGTGGGCAGTGCCTGCGTGGGCCGCGCCTGCGGCAGTGGCCGGGCGAGCAGCCCGGCCACCCCGGTGATGTCGAGGATGGACGCCAGGAACCGGGGCACCGCCCGCAGTCGGATCGCGGTGCCGACCTGCCGGCCCTCGCGCCACGCGTACACGATCACGGCGAGGCCGGTGCTGTCGATGAAGTGCAGGTCGGCGAAGTCCAGAACAACGGTCGGTGGCGCGTCGGCGAGCAGCCGGTCGACCTCGACACGCAGCGGCGCGGACGTCGCGTACGCCAGTTCGCCGCCGACCCGGATCAGGGGCGCGTTCGGGTCGGACAGATCGACGGTCGTGGTCAGTGGGTTGGTCCTGGGTCGCCGCACTGGGGATTTCACGATCACGCCTTTCCACCGCTGCCGCTCCGGCCGGTTCGAGGGGGATCGTAACAACCCGCGACCGGGCCTGCCGGGTACGCGACGAGGGCCCGCGAGCTGCCGCGAGGTGCCGGTTTCGGCGTACCGGCGTAGGGTGGGCCGGAGAGATTTGACCCCAGACGCCGGTTCCCGTGCGGATTCGGTGGACGACGAAGGAGTGAGGCTCAGCTGGTGACTGCATCCGACGTCAGGGGCTTCGACCCGGGCGACGGACGGATCTCCACGCCGAGTACCACGCGGGCGTTGGCGCGGTCCGCCGACGCTTCGCTCCGGCCCGCCGCCGCCCTGCCGCCGCTGGCGCCCGACCGGGGTGGCGCCGAGCCCGACTGGTCCGAGGTCGTCGAGCACTTCCGCGAGGGCCTGGTGGTCTGTGACGCCGCCGGCGTCGTGCGCCACGTCAGCCCGGTGGCCGAGCGACTGCTGCCCGAGGTGGTCCCCGGCGAGCTGCTCACCGCCGCCGGCGTGCCCGCTCTGGGCGACGGGAGCCCGGTGACCTTCACCCATCGCGGGCGTCAGCTCACCGCTCGCCAGGTGCCCCTCTCCGGCGCCCGGTGCTGCTGGTACGTCGAGGACGTCACCGAGAGCGCCAGCCGCGCCGACGCGCTGCTGGCCGAGCGGGCACGTTCGGCCTTCCTGGCCGTCGTCGGCGACAAGCTGGGTAACCCCCTGCATCCCGACCGGGCCGCCGCCGCGGTCGTCCGCCTCGCCGTTCCGTCCCTGGCGGAGGTGGCCGTGCTGGTGCTCGCACCGCGGGCCGGCCGGGCCCGCTGGTGGCGTGCCTCCCGCTGCGACGACGAGACGCCGCTGGTGGACAGCGGGGTGCTGCCCGGCGTCGACCTGCCGGCGGCCATCGCCGACGGGCTGACCGGGGTGGAGCCGCACGCGGTGGACTGGCTGGTGGAGCAGGCGGTCGACGCCGGCTGGCTGCCCGGCCTCAGCGGCGCCGAGAGTGCCGCCCGGGTGGTCCCGCTGCCGGGCCGCGACGCCCCGGTCGGGGTGCTGCTCGTCGCCCGCCGCAACACCCGCTGGTACGACGAGGACGACGTGCAGCTGATCCGCGCCTTCGCGGCCCGGGCCGGCGCCGCGCTGACCACCGCCCTGCTCTATCGCGACCAGGCGGAGGTGGCCGACACCCTGCAGGCCAGCCTGCTGCCGGTGGAGCCGGTCGAGGCCGCCGGCGTGGAGTGGGGCACCGCGTACCGGCCGGCGCAGGCGGGGCTGCGGATCGGCGGCGACTTCTACGGCTCGCACCGGCTCGCCGACGGCGGTTCGGTGTTCTTCCTCGGCGACGTGTCGGGCAAGGGTGTCGAGGCGGCGGTCTTCACCGGTCAGTTGCGGCAGTGCCTCCAGGCGCTGCACCGGTTGGAGTCGCATCCGGGGCGTCTGCTGCGGCTGCTCAACGACGCCCTGCTGGAGACGACCCAGGCGCACGGTCAGGGCCGCTTCGCGACCATGGTGCTCGGCGTGGCCCGTCCGCACCGCGACGGTGGTCTCACCCTCACCATGGCCGGCGGGGGGCACCTGCCCCCGCTGGTGCTGCGCGCGTCCGGCGAGGTCGAGTCGGTGTCGCTGCGCGGCATGCTGATCGGCGTGGTGCCCGATCCGCGCGTCGGCGAGGTGACCGTCCGGCTGGCACCGGGCGAGACGTGCCTGCTCTACAGCGACGGGGTGACCGAGGCCCGGGGCGGGCGCCGGGGCGACGAGCAGTTCGGCCCGGAGCGGCTGGTCACCGCGGTGACCGGTTGTCAGCGGATGCCGGCGCCGGCCCTGGCCGAGCGGGTCGAGCAGGTCACCTGCGACTGGCTGGGGCACGGCGACCACGACGACATCGCGGTGCTGGCGTTGCGCGCGGTCGGCCCGAGCGGTCGCGCCCCTCGGCACCTGCACTCGGTGCCCGAGCCGGTCGGCGCCGAGCAGCAGAGGGAGACCGACGCGTGAGCGCTCCGACGGCCGCCGCCGACCCGACCGACGCGTACCGCGGCTACCTGGACTGTCTCACCGACGCCGACGAGTACGCCGCGATCGACGTGGCGCTCGCCCTGCTCGACGCGGGCGTGCCCGCCGAACGGGTGCTGCTCGACCTGGTCGCGCCGGCGCAGGCCGAGGTGGGCGAGCGCTGGGCGCGCAACGAGTGGAGCGTGGCGCAGGAGCACGCCGCCACGCACATCAGCGAGCGGGTGGTGGCGGCGGTGGCCGCGCACGCCAACACCCGCCCGACCGGTGGGCGCGTCGTGGTGGCCTGCATGGACGGGGAGTGGCACGCGTTGCCTCCCCGGCTGGTCGCCGAGGTGCTGCGGCTGCGTGGCTGGCAGGTGACCTTTCTGGGCGCCAGCGTGCCGGCGGCGCACCTGGTGTCGTACCTGCACCGGCACGACGCGCACGCGGTGGCGCTGGCGTGCGCGCTGCCGATGCGGCTGCCGCACGCGCACCGGATGATCGAGGCGTGCCGCCGCTCGGACGTCCCGGTGGTCGTGGGCGGGCGCGGGTTCGGCACGGACGGGCGGTGGGCCGCGAAGCTCGGCGCGGCGTGGGCGCCGAGCGCACCGGCGGCGGCCGAGCTGGTCGCCGACGAGCGGGCGCTGCGTCGGGTTGCGCCGGCGCAGCTGTCGCACCTGGCCGACGACGAGTACGCGAGCCTCATCCGGCGCCGGGGCGAGCTGATCGACAGCGCGCTGGCCGACCTGCGGGAGCGGGTGCCGGCCGCCCGCGACTACACGGTCGCCCAGCTCGACGCGACGGTGAGCGACCTGGGCCACATCGTGGACTTCCTGGCCGCCGCGCTCTACGTCGACGACCCGTCGCTGTTCGCCGAGTTCGTCGAGTGGCTGGTGGGGATCCTGTCGAGTCGAGGGGTGCCAGCGGCCGCGGCGGACCTGACCCTGGAGCACTACGCGGGCGTGCTGCGGGACTTTCCCCGCGCGGCGTACGCGCTGGCGCTCGGCCGGGCCGAGACGTCCGCCGCCGGCTCCCGCGCCGCCCGCTGACGGCACCCCCGGTGGATCACCGTGCCGTGCGGTCGGCGGGGTGCCCCTGCGTATACTTGCCGCACTGCAAACGTCCCACCCAGCGGTGGAGCGAGGGGGAGAACGGTGACGTTCAGCGTCAGGTACGCCGGGCGTGACGGTGGTGGCGCCTGCCTTCGGCTCGCCGGTGAACTGGACCTGAGCACGGCCCCTGAGCTGACCGCCGCGATCGACCGGCTCACCGAGGCCGGCGAGCGCCGGGTGCTGCTCGATCTCACCGACCTCACGTTCTGCGACTCCACCGGGATGGCCGTGTTCGTGCGGGGGGACAACCGGGCCGCGGCCGACGGCGGCTGGCTGCGGGTGGTCGGTGCCAACGGCCGGGTCGAGCGGGTGTTGCGGGTCACCGGCCTGGCCGAGGTGTTGCGCTACGAACCGGACACTGTCGACCCGGCGTCCCACAGCGCCCCCTGATGGGCTAGATTTCCCCGCCAGCGCGGTGACCGTCAGGTCCCGCCTCCGCTGACTTCGAGGCAGGTAGTGATGGGCGTAGACAGCCCGCAGCCGGTACGCATCCTGGTGGTCGACGACGACCCGGGCGACGTGCTGATGATCGAGGAAGCGTTGGCGGACTCCGACGTCGACAAGATCATCGACGTGGTCAGCGACGGCGAGGAGGCGATGGAGTTCCTCCGCGCCGAGGGCCGCCACGAGCAGGCACGACGCCCCGATGTCATCCTGCTGGACCTGAACATGCCCCGGATGGACGGGCGGCAGGTGCTCGGCGCGGTGAAGCAGGACGAGGGCCTGCGTACCATCCCGATCGTGGTGCTGACCACGTCCAACGCGGACACCGACATCGTCGGCAGTTACACGTTGCAGGCCAACGCGTACGTCACGAAGCCGATCGACCTGGACGACTTCAACGACGTGGTGCGCCGCATCGACGAGTTCTTCGGACGGGTGGTCGTCCTGCCCAAGCGCCCCTGACCCAGGCGCGCCCCTCGGATGCTGAACATTTTTCCCGAACCCCCTCGACCACTGCCGCCGCCGTCGAGGATCCAGGTGGGGAAGTAACAGCAGCTGCCTGGGGGGCGACAGTATGAGGTTCTCCGTCGTTGAGACCGGTTACGACCAGCGGCAGGTCGATTTTTGCCTGGATGAGCTGGGAGTCCGGTTGGCCCGGCTCGCCGCGCGGGCGCAGAGCGTGGCCGGGGCCACCCGGGAGTGGGACGAGATCCGCGAGGAGGCGGCCTGGCTCAGCGGGCTGCTCCAGCGGCTCGATCTGGGCGACGCCGCGGTGACCCGGTACGCCGGTGACACGGTGCGCCGGGAGGCGGCGGAGATCCTGGCGCAGGCCCGCGTCGAGTTGGACGACGCCCGCGCGGAGGCGCGGCTGGTGCGTGAGCGGGCGTACGCCGAGGCCGTGCAGGCCCGCCGCGAGTTCGAGGCGGCACTGCACGCCCGTCGGCGGCGTGCGGCCCGGGCGGACGAGATCCTCAGCGGGGTGACCGTCGACAGCGAGGGGGCCGCCGAGCCGGTGCCCGCCGACACCGTGACGGCGGCTGCCGGCGTGCCGGCGATCCGGGTGGCCGCCGGCGGCCGGGCCGCCGAGTCGCCGAGTGGGCGGGCCGCGACCGACACCCGGTAGGTGTCCGCGGCCCTGCCGGCTTCACGCCGACGCGCTGGCGGACAGTGATCGGGCGGGACCGAAGTGGTGGATGAGTGCGGCGCGCAGGGTGTCGGCGTCCCCGGCGGACCAGGCGACGAAGCAGTCGGGGCGGACGAGCAACGCGGTCGCGGTGGTGCCCCGCAGCGGGCCGGTGATCACGTCGACCCGGTCTCGCCAGGGCGCGGCGACCTCGGCGAAGGCGCCCGTGGAGTCCAGCAGCAGCGGCCGGGCGGTGCGGGTCAGCTCGGCGAGGCGGAGCGCGCCGTGGTCGCCGTGCACGATGACGTCGGGGGCGTTGCGGCCGGCCAGCGGGTCGGCGGGGTCGGCGGGATAGCGGACGTCCGCGCCGGACATCAGCGCCGCGATGTGCCCGGTCACCTCCGGCTTGCGCAGCAGTTCGGCGAAGAGTTCCCGCAGGCCGGTGATGTCGTCGCCGGGGGCGATGAGCGCCGACTGGGCCCGGGTGGACATGACGACCCGTTCGGCGACGGGGCGGCGCTCGGTCTCGTACGTGTCGAGCAGCCCCTGCGGTGCCCAGCCGCGCACCGTGGCGGCGAGCTTCCAGCCCAGGTTGACGGCGTCCTGCAGGCCGAGGTTGAGGCCGGGGCCACCCATCGCGGGGTGCACGTGCGCGGCGTCGCCGACCAGCAGCACCCGGTCGGCGCGGTAGCGGTCGGCGACGCGGGTGTTGCCGCCGGTCAGCCGGCGCAGCAGGCCGGGGCCGTCGGGCGGGCCGAAGGGGACGTCGGCGCCGAGCACCCGGGCGACGCTGGCGCGTAGCTCCGCCAGGCTCATCGGGGTCTCGTCGCTCGGTGGCGTGTCGGGCCACTCCGTCGTGCTCAGGATCGCCGGCCGGCCGGGGAACGGCGCCCAGGCGATCAGGCCGCGGGGGGTGCGGGTGTGCTGGAACGGTGGGACGACGCCGTAGCCGGGAACGCGCAGGCCGCCGGTGGCGGGGTCGAGGGACGACGCGGGGACGGTCACGGTGGCGGTGCGGGAGACCGACGTGTCGACGGTGGTGCCGGGAAATGCGATGCCGGCGAGGCGGCGCACCGTGCTGCGGCCGCCGTCGGCGCCGACGAGGAAGCGGGAGGTGAGCCGCGTACCGTCGGCGAGGCGGACCTCGACCGCGTCGGGGCGTTGGCGCAGGTCGACGACCTCGTGGCCGCGGCGCAGGTCGACTCCGAGGTCGCCGGCCCGGGCGGCGAGGACGGCCTCGAGCCGGGCCTGCGGCACGCCGAGCGCGTAGTGCGGGTTGTCCGCGAGCGTCGTGAGATCCAGCGGAAACGCGCCGAAGACGAAGGCTGGTTGGGGCGTCGGCGGGGTGCTCTCGCCGCTGAGCGGGGCGTAGAGGCCGCGCCGGTCGAGCAGGCGGACGACCTGGCCGACGAGGCCGTTGGCGCGGGGTTCGCCGGTGGGCTCGGCGTGGCGTTCGAGGACGACGGGGTGGACGCCGGCGAGGGCCAGTTCGCAGGCGAGCATGAGGCCGTTGGGGCCGGCTCCGACGATGAGGACATCGATCATGATCGTGATCCGTTCCGGGTGTGCGTCATCGCCACGGCGGACGCGGCGCGTGGCCGGCCCGTCGCGGGTGTGACGCGGCTGCAGAGGTGGGTGCGAGGCGGGGCGTCAGC
>NZ_WBKR01000153.1 GCF_008868155.1 Micromonospora sp. ALFpr18c | reverse complement strand
GCCAACCTCATGATCAACCGCCCTGGTCGAGGTGGGGTGGGAGGTTTGGGCTCGCTTGGGCGGGGGATCTGCTGCCGGACATCTCTTCTCCGGTCGGGAGGTCGCCGTCGGATTGGCGGCGCGGCGACCGGACGACAGGGACGGCGAGCTGCTCGGCGCGCTTTAGGATTGACGGGCGGCGACTCCGGGCATACAGCGCGGTGATGAGGAAAGGAGGACAGCATGGCTGACGTGGCGAACGCCCGCACATCCCGCAACGGGAGCGAGCCCTCCACCGCCGAGCTGGTGCAGCGAGCCACCGAGCAGGTCTCCCGCCTGATCCGGGACGAACTGACGCTGGCCCGTGCGGAGTTGACCCAGAAGGGCAAGCACGCCGGCATCGGCATCGGCCTGTTCGGCGGCGGCGGAGCGCTGGCGTTCTTCGGCCTGGGCGCGCTGGTCGCCACGGCGATCCTGCTGCTCGACCTGGTGCTGCCCGCCTGGGCTGCCGCGCTGATCGTGGCGGTGGCCTGTTTCCTGGTCGCCGGCATCCTCGCCGTGGTGGGCAAGAAGCAGGTCAGCCGTGCGGTCCCGCCGGTCCCGGCGGCGACGGTGCGCAGCCTGCGGGCAGACGTGGACACTGTCGCTGCCGCGGTGAAGGACAGGGGTCGGGCATGACGGGCAACGGGACCGGCGACACAGAGGCGCTCCGTGAGGAGATCCGTCGTACCCGGGTGGAGTTGGGCGAGACGATGGAGGCGCTGGCCGCCAAGGCGGATGTCAAGGCGCGCCTGAAGGAGTCCGCCGGTCAGGCACGGGAGCGGGTGCGCGAGCAGGCGGCGCAGACCGTGGCCCGGGTCCGCGGGCAGGCCGTGCGCCACGCCGAGGATGTGCGGGCGCAGGCGTACGACAAGGGCGGGATGGTTCGGCGTAACCCGGTGCCGTGGGCGACGATCGCCGCCGGAGCGGTGGCCGCCGTGGTGGTGCTGATGATCGTGCGGGGGAGGCGTAGGTGAGCAAGAGCATCGGCAGGGTCGCGTACCGGCCGGTCGGCGTCCTGTTGGGCATCGCCGCGGGTACGGTGGCGGGCGCGATCTTCCGGCAGGTCTGGAAGGTGACCGCGGGCGATGGTGAGGCACCCAACGCCACTGACGAGGACCGCGGTTGGGGCGAGATCCTGGCCGCCGCGGCACTGCAGGGCGCCATCTTCGCGGTGGTCCGGGCAGCCGTGGACCGGGGCGGAGCGGTCGGCGTCCGCCGGATGACCGGCCAGTGGCCGGACTGACCAACGCATCGACATCGGCCCCCTTCCCGCATCGACGGGAAGGGGGCCTTTCGCACGGCGCAGCACGACGCCCAGCGATCTCGGGCATCCGTCAGGTCACATGTCGGAGAAATTCGTCGGAGAGGTCGTGCAGAGTTTTTGCGTACGTGATTTGCTGTCCCCGCTGTTGCGAGATGGCGTGGGTTGAGAGAAGTCTCCTTTGTGGGGCCGCCTCAGACACCGCTGCTCGGAAAACGGCCAATCGGCCGCACGGCGTGCACGGCCGCCAGTTTTAGAAGGAGATACACATGGCGCAGGGAACCGTGAAGTGGTTCAACGCTGACAAGGGCTTCGGCTTCATCACCGTCGACGGCGGGGGTGCTGACGTGTTCGTCCACTTCTCGGCCATCCAGACCAGCGGCTACCGCACGCTGGAGGAGAACCAGCGGGTGGAGTTCGAGATCGCTCAGGGTCAGAAGGGCCCGCAGGCTGAGCAGGTCCGTCCCATCTGAGTAGTGTGGCCGGCCCCCGCCGGCCAGTGGGACGATCCGGCCAGGGGTCGTTGTGCAGCCCCGCATCCCGTGAGGGATGCGGGGCTGTTCCACGTCCGCCGTCGTGCCCCGGGTAGCCAAGGTGTCCCTCGGTGCCTGTCGAGCTGCCCCGCAGGTGGGGCGGGACCGGGCGGACACGGCAGGCACCCCATCGTCGGCCGGACAGCGGACACCCCCGGCCCTCGGCCCGCTGCCCGCGTCGCCCGTGCCGAAGCGTCGCCCCGTGCCGCCTGCTGCCCGTCCTGCTCGTGCTGCTCGTGCTGCTCGTGCTGCTCGTGCTGCTCGTGCTGCTCGTGCTGCCCGTGCTGCCCGTGCTGCCCGTGCTGCCCGCGCTGCCCGTGCTGCCCGTGCTGCCCGCGCTGCCCGCGCTGCCCGCGCTGCCCGCGCTGCCCGCGCTGCCGCGTCGCCCGTGCCGAAGTATCGCAACCCCACCGCCTCCCGGCGGCGGGACCGTGCCGGCCCTGCCGCACGGGCCGCCGGTGCCCCACATCCGGGGCAGCTCGACAGGCACCGAACGAGCCCTCACCGGTCGCGCTCGCCGAGCCCGCCGGCCCAGGTCAGCCTCGACGGCGCGACGTCAGCCTCGACGGCGCGACGTCAGCCTCGACGGCGCGACGTCAGCCTCGACGGCGTGACCGCAGGCCGAGCCAGATCACCACGAACCCGGCCAGCGCCACGGCCGGGCCGAGCAGCGCCCAGAGCCGCTCGTCGGTCATCACGCTGCCGCTGACGTAGCCGAGACCCTGCACCGTCCACACCGCACCGATCACGACCGCCAGCAGGCCGAGGGTGAGCGTCAGCCAACCCCTCATCGCGTCACCACCGGTCGTGCACCTGCGGGCGGATCAGCTCGTCGTAGACCTCGCGTACCCCGGCCAGTTGCGCGGGTGTGAGCGGCGACTGGGCCGCCGTGGCGGCGTTGCGTCGCGCCTGGTCGGCGTCGCGGGCGCCGGGGATGACGACGGTGACCCCGGCCTGGTCCAGCACCCAGCGGAGGGCGAACTGCGCCATCGTGCGGTCCGCGTCGACCAGCGGCGCGAGCCGGCGCACGGCGGCCAGGCCCCGGTCGTAGTCGACGCCGGAGAACGTCTCGCCCACGTCGAACGCCGCACCGTGCCGGTTGTAGTTGCGGTGGTCGTCGGCGGGGAACTCGGTGTGCTCGTCGTAGCGGCCGGAGAGCAGGCCGCTGGCCAACGGCACCCGGGCGATGATGCCGACCCCGGCCGCCGAGGCCGCCGGCAGGACACGCTCCAGCGGCTTGTGGCGCACCGCGTTCAGAATGATCTGGACGCTGGCCACGCCCGGTCGGGCGATGGCGGTGAGCGCCTGGTCGCAGGTCTCGACGCTGACCCCGTACCCGGCGATGGCCTTCTCGGCGACGAGGGTGTCCAGGGCGTCGAAGACCTCGTCGGAGGCGAAGACGGCGGTGGGCGGGCAGTGCAGCTGGACCAGGTCCAGTGTGTCCATCCCGAGGTTGGCCCGGGACCGGTCGGTCCACTGCCGGAAGTTGGCCAGGGTGTACGCCTCCGGCCGCTGTTCGACGCGGCGGCCCATCTTGGTGGCGACGGTCAGTCCGGCGTCCGGGCGGGAGCGCAGGAAGCGGCCGATGAGCTGCTCGCTGCGGCCGTCGCCGTACACGTCGGCGGTGTCGAGGAAGGTGACTCCGGCGTCGACGGCGGCGCTGAGCACCGCCATCGCGTCGGCCTCGCTGACGGTGCCCCAGTCGGCGCCGAGCTGCCAGGCGCCCAGGCCGACCACTCCGACGGTCCGGCCGAGCCGGTTGAAGCTGCGCTGTTCCATTCCCCGAGCCTAGACATCACCTTGCCGGGCTGCCACGTGAGCCGTACCTTAAGCAAGACGAACGTACGGTTTGGGAGGCGACGATGTGGGATCCGACGACGTACCTGCGCTACGCGGACGAGCGCTCCCGACCGTTTCACGACCTGGTCGCCCGGATCCCGGCCGAACGACCCCGCAGCGTCGTCGACCTCGGCTGCGGCCCCGGCCAGCTCACCGCCACCCTCGCCGAGCGCTGGCCGGCGAGCCGGGTGATCGGCCTCGACTCCTCGCCCGAGATGATCGACCGGGCCGCCGCCCTGGACACCCCGGTCGACTTCGCCGTCGCCGACGTGCGCGACTGGCGGCCGGCCGGCGACGAGGACGTGCTGCTCACCAATGCCGTGCTCCAGTGGGTGCCCGGCCATCAGGAGCTGCTCCGCCGCTGGGCCGCCGAGCTGCCCTCCGGCGCGTGGCTCGCCATGCAGGTCCCCGGCAACTTCGACGCCCCCTCCCACCGGGCGCTGCGCGAGGTCGTCGACCTCCCCGCCTGGCGCGCCGAGCTGGCCCCGCTGCAGCGCACCGACCCGGTTGACGACCCGGCCGACTACGCCGCGCTCCTGACCGCCGCCGGCTGCTCCGTGGACGCCTGGGAAACTACCTACGTGCACCTGCTGCCGGCCCCGCCTGCCGCCGACCACCCGGTGCTGGCCTGGATGGAGGGCACCGCGCTGCGCCCGGTCCGGGCCGCGCTGGACGCCGCCGGCTGGTCGGCCTTCCGCGCCGAGCTGGGGGTACGGCTCACCGCCGCCTACCCGGTACGGCAGGGTCAGGTGTACTTCCCGTTCCGCCGCGTCTTCGTCGTCGCGCACACCGGCGACCGTGCCGAGGAGAATCTGTGACCGACCTGCCCACCTTCATCGCCGGCCTGCCCAAGGTGGAGCTGCACGTGCACCACGTCGGCTCCGCCTCGCCCCGCATCGTCGCCGAGCTGGCCGCCCGGCACGAGGGCCGCACCCCGGTGCCGGCCGACCCGGCGGCGCTCGTCGACTACTTCGAGTTCCGCGACTTCGCGCACTTCATCGAGGTCTACCTCAGCGTCGTCGACCTCATCCGCGACCCCGACGACGTCTGGATCCTCACTCACGAGGTCGCCCGGGAGCTGGCCCGCCAGCAGGTCCGGTACGCGGAGCTGACCATCACCCCGTACTCGCACGTGCGTCGGGGCATCCCCGCACCGGCGTTCTGCGAGGCGATCGAGGACGCCCGCAAGCGCGCCCTGGACGACTTCGGCATCGAGCTGCGCTGGTGCTTCGACATCCCCGGCGAGGCCGGCCTGCCGGCGGCCGAGGAGACGCTGCGCATCGCGCTGGAGGAGCGCCCGGACGGGCTGATCAGCTTCGGACTGGGCGGCCCGGAGATCGGCGTACCCCGGCCGCAGTTCCGGCCCCACTTCGACCAGGCCCGGGCGGCCGGCCTGCGCTCGGTGCCGCACGCCGGGGAGACCACCGGCCCGCAGACCGTCTGGGACGCGCTGCGCGAGCTGGGCGCCGAGCGGATCGGCCACGGCATCTCCGCCGCCCAGGATCCGGAGCTGCTCGCGTACCTCGCGGAGCGGCAGATCGGGATGGAGATCTGCCCGACCTCCAACGTGCGGACCCGGGCCGTGGCCAGCCTCGACGAGCACCCGCTGCCCCGACTCGTCGAGGCCGGCCTGCTGGTCACCATCAACTCCGACGACCCGCCGATGTTCGGCACCACCCTCAACGACGAGTACGCGGTGGCGGCCCGGCTGCTCGGCGCGGGCCCGCAGGGGCTGGCCGGGCTGGCCCGCAACGCGGTGACCGCGTCCTTCCTGGACCCGGCCGGTAAGCAGCGGATCACCGACGAGATCGACGCGTACCTCACCACCGCCGGCTGAGCGGGTCGAGGGAGCAGGGCGCGCGGCGGGAGCATGGGTGTGGGGGGACCTGTGACTCCCGCCGCGCGCGCGGCTCCACCGACCGGTGGGTGCACGGTGCGGTGGTCGGTGGAACTGGTGGGTTCGTGCGTTGATCCTGTCAGCTCGCGGCTGATCCACCTCGGTCGTTAACCGCGATCTAAGGAAGACTTGCGCCGGGGCACAGCCCGGGCGCTCAGCCGTCGGTGGGGCGCTGCCGGGGCCAGCGTCGGCCACTGGCCTTCTGCTCCCGAACGTCCCGCGCCATCCGACCCACCAGGCCGAAGCGGCTGACCTGCCGTGGTGTCGCCTCCGGGTCGGCGAGCAGCATCACCACGCTCGCCCCGCCGAGGCGGGCCCGGTCGATGCTCACCGATCCGTTGGCCTGCAACGCCACCCGTTTGGCGATGTCCAGCCCGAGCCCGGTCGAACCCTGGTCGCTGGCCCCCCGCCGCAGCGCGCGGTCCGGGTTGGCGATGCCGGGGCCGGCATCGTCGATCCGGATCGCCACGTACCCGTCGCGGCGGGACACCGCCACCTCGAACGCGGTGCCCTGCGGCGTGTAGCGGAACACGTTGCCGATCACCGCGTCCAGCGCGGCGGCCAGCTCGGCGCGCGGCACCGGCGCCGGAATACGCAGCTGCGCGCCGGTCACCCGCTGCGGCCGGTTCTGGTCACCGGCCAGGGCCGCCCAGAACACCATCCGGTCCCGGACCACCTCGCTGACGTCGCACATCGCCGGCCCGGCCTCGTGCGCCACCGCCTTGCGGGTGGTCTTGATCAGCACGTCGATCTCACCCTCCAGGGTGACGATCGCCTGCCGGATCCGCCGGATCCCGCGCCGCCGGTCCAGCTCGGCCTCGGAGAACGAACCCACGCTCGTGTCGTCGGACTCCAACGCCTCCGCGTCCAGCCGCAGCACGGTCAACGGGGTACGCAGCCGGTGCGACAGGTCGGCCACCAGCTCCCGCTCGTCGGTGCGCGCCGCGTCCAGCCGGTCGGCCATCCGGTTGAAGGCGTGCCCGGCCTCGGCCAGCTCCCGTGGGCCGGTCGGCTCCACGCGTACCCCGAGGTCGCCGTCGCCGATCGACAGGGCGGCCTTCACCAGACCACGGGTCGAGTCCACCGCACGGGCGGCGACCCGGTCGACCACCAGCACCGCCGCGCCGGCCATCGCCGCACCCACCGCGAACAACAACAGCCAGGTGCCGCCGGCACCCTCGTCCAGCGTCGAGTCGGGCACGAACACCTCGACCACCGCCGTCCGGTCACCCAGCACCACCGGGTCGAGCCGGACCACCCCGCCGTCGACGTCGGCGACCAGCGAACGCCGATCGGCGCGGGCCTGGTCCAGGTCGGTGCCGTCGGCCCGGCCGGCGGACTCGTCCAGCCCCAACCCGTGCACCACCGGCCGGGTCGGCGCGCCCTCGGCGCTGGCCACCACGGCCCGCTCGACGACCGCCGGGTCGGTGCTCACCGCCAGCGCACCGGTCACCAGCGCGCTGCGTCGGGCCGCCTCGGCGATCGCCTCCTGGCGGCTCTGCTCACGCAGGCTGAGCCCCAGGGGGATCAGGAAGGCGAGCGCGACGAGACTGCACATGCCGGCCGTGAGCAGGGCCAGCGCCGACCTCAGTCCGGCGCCACCAGCCGGAACCCGACCCCCCGCACGGTGCGCAGGTAGCGTGGCTTCGCCGCGGACTCGCCCATCTTTCGGCGCAGCCAGTACAGGTGAACGTCGATGGTCTGATCCTCGCCGACCGATGGCTGACGCCATACCTCCTCCAAGAGCTCCCGGCGGGACACTACCCGCCCGGGTCGTGCGGCGAGATACGCCAGCAGGTCGAATTCCTTGCGGGTCAGCGCCAGCGCCTCCCCGTCGAGCTGTGCGCTGCGCTCACCGACGTCCACCCGCAGACCGCCGACGACGTGCACCGCGGGCTGCACCGTACGGCTCGCCCGCCCGGCCCGCCGCAGCACGGTGGTGATCCGCGCGTCCAGGTGCGCGCCGGTGAACGGCTTCACCATGTAGTCGTCGGCGCCGGCGCGCAGCAGCTTCACCACCGACTGCTCGTCGTCACGGGCGGTGGCGATGATGATCGGCACATCGGTGATGCCGCGCAGCATCCGCAGCGCATCCGAGCCGTCCAGGTCGGGCAGACCCAGGTCCAACACCACCAGGTCGGGTGTCTCCGCGGCGACCCGGCGCAGGGCGTCCAGCGCCGTACCCACGGCGTGCACGGCGTGCCCTCGGTCGGTGAGGGACCGCAGCATCGCGCCGCGTACGACGTGATCGTCTTCGACCAGGAGCACGGAGGCCACGACAAGACCGTACTTGGCCTGGCAAGTTGATCGCGTTGCGACGTACCTGGGAAGCGGGCAAGCTGGAACGACGATGTCGTTCACCCTGTTCGTCGATGCCCGCCTGGCGCTCGCCCGGGACAGCCTCGCCGGCCTCTCCACCGGCGACGCGCTCGGCGCGCGGTACTTCCTGCCCGGCGCGCCCCCGGCCGATCTCGACGCGGACGCGCTGCCCCCGGCACCCTGGAGGTGGACCGACGACACCGAGATGGCCTGCTCGGTCCTCGCCGAGCTGGCCGAATCCGGCGGCATCGACCGGGACCGGCTGGCGCTGGCCTTCGCCGAGCGCTGCGCCCCGCAGCGGGGCTACGGCGCCGGCGCGATGATGATCCTGCGGCTGATCCGTACCGGAACGCCGTGGCCGCTGGCCGCCGCGTCCGCCTTCGACGGCCAGGGCTCGTGCGGCAACGGCGCGGCGATGCGGGTGGGCCCCCTGGGCGCCTACTTCGCCGACTCGACCGGCCGCGCCGCCGCGCAGGCCCGCGCGTCGGCCGAGGTGACCCACGCGCACCCGGAGGGAATCGCCGGCGCGGTCGCCGTGGCGGTCGCCGCCGCGCTGGCCGCCCGTGCCCGCCTCGACGGGCACCGGCCCGCCCCCGAGCGGCTGCTCGCCGGGATCGCCGCCGCGGTCGACCCGGGCACCGAGGTGCACCGCGGGGTGACCCGGGCAGCCGGACTGCTCGGCCGACCGCTGCCGCACGTGGTGGCGGCGCTCGGCAACGGCTCCCGGGTGACCGCCCAGGACACCGTCGGGTTCACCCTCTGGGTCGCCGCCACCCACCTCGACGACTATCCGGCGGCGATCCGGACGTGCGTGCGGGCCGGTGGGGACGTGGACACCACGGCCGCCATCGCGGGGGCGGTGGTGGCGGCGTACACCGGCGTCGGAACTCCGGGCGGCGTGCCCGAGTCGTGGCTGGCCGCCCGCGAGCCGCTACCCACCTGGGCCCCCTGACCGCGGCGGCCCTTGCGGCCCGGCCCTGGCGGCGGCCCGGCCCTGGCGGCTCTGACCGCAGCGGCCCTGTCCTGGCGGCGGCGCTGGGCATGATCGACTCGGGTTCCTGGACACCGGGCTGTCCGGCTGGCGGGGATGCCGCCGTTTCCAGGAACCCGAGTGGATCACCGAGCCGCCGCGGAAACGGCGGGCGCCGGGTCGGCGGGCGTCGGGTCGGCGGGGGTCGCCCGCTCGTCGGCGTTGCTGGTCACCTCGGCGGGCGTCGTGGGCTTGTGCGGGTTGACGGTCACTTCGCCCGGCGCTGTGTCCTTGGCCGGGTCACCGGTCACCTCGGCGGGCGCTGTGTCCTTGGCCGGGTCGCCGGTCACCTCGGCGAGGGCGGCGTCCTCGGCCGGGTCGCGTCGGCGCCACCGGCTGACCAGCCAGCCGATCGCCGCGCCGCCGCCCAGGCCGGCCAGCAGCCCGGCGGCGAGCATCGCGTCGGCGCTGCCGGACTCCCCGTCAGCGCCGTCCGCCTGCGCGGCACCGGCATCACCCACGGCGTCGGGCGCCGCACCGGCCGCCGGGCCGCCGTGCCCGCCGCCGTGCGCCGCCGGGCCGGGCGCACCGGCCGCCGCCGGCAGCAGGGTGAGCACCGGGGCCCGGTGCGCGCCGCCCGGGTCCGCCCAGCGGACCACGGTGCCGTCGGCGTACGTCTGGACGACCTCGAAGGTGAGCTTCTCGGCCTGCGGCAGCGGCCCCATGGACAGCGCCAGCCGGGCCGGGCCGGGCGCGCCCGCACCGACGCGGACCCAGGTCACCGCGGTGGTCACTGTGCTCACCCCGGAGGAGTGGATGCCGGCCACCGGCTTGTCCAGGGTGCGCGAGCTGATCCGGGGCGCCCAGCCGTCCACCGACATCGGGTAGACCTCGGCGACCGGCGCGTCGGCCGGCAACCGGACCTCGACCTGCGTGGTCCTCGTCCCGGCCCGCTCCTCCGGCACGTTGAACTCCAGCCGTACGGCGTCGCCCTGCCGGGCCTCGGTCGGGGTGGTCGTCACGTCCGCCGCGTACGCCGTCGCGGGCCAGAGCAGCAGCCCAGCGGCCGTCAACGCGGTCGCCGCCACGATCCGCCGCCGGCGGCCACCGCCGTACGTGCTCGCCATCTCGTGCCCCCATCCGTGTCGACGCGGCCGGCACCGGTTTCCGGCCACACCTTCTAGTTCGGCTGCGAGGCGCGAAAGGTTCAACGTCGGTCGTTGGGAAGGTGCCGTTCCCGATCGGCGGCGGGGCGACCGATAGCATCGGCAGGAGCCGAGGATCGGCACCGTTTCGTACCGCTTGGAGGAGTCACCGTGTCCGCACCCCGTACCCCCGCCGTGGCCGACCCCGTCGTCGTCGCCGCCGGGACCACGGCGGCCGACGCGGTGGCCGCGGCCGGACTGCCCGCGAACGGCCCCAAGGCGATCGTCGTGGTCCGCGACCCGCAGGGTCAGCTGCGCGACCTGGACTGGACGCCGACCGAGGAGACCGTCGTCGAGCCGGTCAGTCTGGACTCGCCCGACGGGCTCAACGTGCTGCGCCACTCCACCGCGCACGTGCTGGCGCAGGCCGTGCAGGACGTCTTCCCCGAGGCCAAGCTGGGCATCGGTCCGCCGATCGAGAACGGCTTCTACTACGACTTCGACGTCGACAAGCCGTTCCAGCCCGACGACCTGAGCAAGCTCGAGAAGCGCATGCAGGAGATCATCAAGAGCGGGCAGCGGTTCCGCCGTCGCCGTTTCGGCAGCCTGGACGAGGCGCGCGCCGAGCTGGCCGACGAGCCGTTCAAGCTGGAGTTGATCGAGGTCAAGGGCGAGGGCCTGGACACCGACGAGGTGATGGAGGTCGGCGGCGGCGAGCTGACCATCTACGACAACCTCGACGCCAAGGAGGACAAGGTCTGCTGGTCGGACCTGTGCCGTGGCCCGCACCTGCCGACCACCCGGCTGATCGGCGCGTTCAAGCTGATGCGCTCGGCCGCCGCGTACTGGCGCGGGTCGGAGAAGAACCCCCAACTGCAGCGGGTGTACGGCACCGCGTGGCCGACCCGCGACGAGCTCAAGGCGTACCTGAAGCTGTTGGAGGAGGCCGCCCGGCGCGACCACCGCAAGCTCGGTGCGGACCTGGACCTGTTCAGCTTCCCCGACGAGATCGGCTCCGGCCTGGCGGTGTTCCACCCCAAGGGCGGCATCATCCGCCGGGAGATGGAGCACTACTCGCGGCGGCGGCACGAGGAGGCGGGGTACGAGTTCGTCAACAGCCCGCACATCACCAAGGCGCAGCTGTTCCAGACCTCCGGTCATCTGCCGTACTACGCGGACACCATGTTCCCGCCCATGCAGCTGGAGGGCGCGGACTACTACCTCAAGGCCATGAACTGCCCGATGCACAACCTGATCTTCCGGGCGCGCGGGCGGTCGTACCGGGAGCTGCCGCTGCGGATGTTCGAGTTCGGCACGGTCTACCGGTACGAGAAGTCCGGCGTGGTGCACGGCCTGACCCGGGTCCGGGGCCTGACCCAGGACGACTCGCACATCTACTGCACCCGCGAGCAGATGGCCGGCGAGCTGACCACGCTGCTCAGCTTCGTGCTGGACCTGCTGCGCGACTACGGCCTGGACGACTTCTACCTGGAGCTGTCGACCCGCGACGACTCGCCCAAGTTCATCGGCGCGGACGAGGACTGGGCCGAGGCGACCGAGGCGCTGCGGACCGCCGCCGAGACCTCCGGCCTGGACCTGGTGCCCGACCCGGGCGGCGCGGCGTTCTACGGGCCGAAGATCTCCGTGCAGGCGCGCGACGCGATCGGCCGGACGTGGCAGTTGTCCACCCTCCAGGTCGACTTCAACCAGCCGGAGCGGTTCGGTCTGGAGTACCAGGCCGCCGACGGCACCCGGCAGCGACCCGTCATGATCCACCGGGCGCTGTTCGGGTCGATCGAGCGGTTCTTCGGGGTGCTCACCGAGCACTACGCGGGCGCCTTCCCGGCCTGGCTGGCGCCGGTGCAGGTGGTCGGCATCCCGATCCGCGAGGACCACACCGACTACCTGCACGGCTTCGTCGCGGCGCTGCGCGCCGAGGGCATCCGCGCGCAGGTGGACGCGGGGGACGACCGGATGCAGAAGAAGATCCGCACCGCCCAGCAGCAGAAGATCCCGTTCATGGTGATCGCCGGCGACGACGACGTGGCCGCCGGCACGGTCTCCTTCCGCTACCGCGACGGCTCCCAGCGCAACGGGGTCCCGATCGCTGAGGCGGTGACCCACGTCCTCGACGTCGTGACCACCCGGACCAACATCGGCCCCTCGGCCGCCGCGGAGTAGCGCGGAAGTGCCCGCGCGGCCCGCGGGCCGTCGCGCCCGGCAAGATCGTGCGAACCAGGAGGTGGTGGCCTCCCCGGCGCGGGAGGCCACCACCCCGTCATCGTTGCTCGAACCGGTCTTCGTCCAGTTCGCCGCTCTGGTCCACGGATCGGGCTACCAACGGGCAGCCACCCCACAGTGTTCGGACCGTACGATCCGCAGACGACGGCACGTCTGAGCCGCGGCCGGCCTGGGCGAACAACTGCCAACTCGCCAGCCACGACCGCTACGAAACTCCGTCCTACCCAGGGCCAACCCGTCGGCACCCCGCAGGGCTATCGACTGCGCCTGCGGCTTGTACCTCGGCGATCCAACGCCTGGACCTGACCCCTGAAGGATCAGCGCCGAGGAGCCGCACCATGCCCCTTGGCGTACCCGCTATCCCCCAGCTGGGGCGCGGAACTCGACGGGTACCGCCCCGAACTCTCCTGTCCAAACCCGCGCTGACCCGATTGCGGCCCCCCTCTTAGGGCGGGCGAACGCATGCCCGCAGCAGCCTGAGGCAGCGGCGGCGTCGGCGGCGGCGTCGGCGTCGGCGTCGGCGGCGGCGTCGGCGGCAGCGCCGTCCGCCCCCGCAGTGGCTGCTGCTCCTGCCGCTGCTCCTGCCGCTGCCGCTGCCGCTGCCGCTGCCGCTGCCCCGACAGCGTCTGCAGCCACTGCCACTGCGACTGCCGTGGCTGCGGCTGCGGCTGCTGCGGTTGCCGCTCCCGGTTCGGCTGCGGCGGCGGCTCTGGGTCCCACATCCGTAGCGACTGCCCCGCCGGCAGCTCCTGGAGGCTCTGGCGCAGATCCGGATCTTGGCGCGGCGGCGGCTCCGTGTACGACCGCCGCGACGTCCACTCCCACGCCGGCTCTGTCAGCGACGGCCGTCGCTGCGCCTGCGGCGGCTGCGGTTGCCGCTCCCCGTTTGGCTGCGGCGGCTCCGGGTCCCACATCCGTAGCGACTGCCCCGCCGGCAGCTCCTGGAGGCTCTGGCGCAGATCCGGATCTTGGCGCGGCGGCGGCTCCGTGTACGACCGCCGCGACGTCCACTCCCACGCCGGCTCTGTCAGCGACGGCCGTCGCTGCGCCGTCGCCGACCGCGGCAAGTCCGTCCGCGGGACGGCGGGCTGCGATTCGGAAAATTTCTTTTCGGGCACTACAACTCCTCGGCGAATAGTCATCGCGACTACGGATGCTGCTGATGAGGCATACAGCAATACAACGAGAGGGCTCTTCCGTAGGTTCACGGTCAGAGCCGAGGAACTGCCCGAAGCCGTGGTTGCGGGCCTGCTGGGCCAGCCGGCGCAACGATGGGGATCCGATCAGGTCCACGCGGCGCCGTGCAGGTGCCGGCTGTTCGACGCCCCGCCGACTGCGCTGCTGCAGGCGTAGCTGCGGAAGCTGCTGCTGATCGTGATGGGAACGTCGCCGCAGGCGTGCCGCGAGGAAACGTGCCGAGCCGTCGGATCATGTCGCCGTCCACCGCAATTTTCGTGGTCCACCAGCAATCCATCAACACGTGTAGCTAGGAGTTTCCCGACGGCGGAGTCGCGGCCCGCCCGGGCGGCTCCGTAGGATCGGCTCGTGACTGGGGCACATCGGGACACGGACAGCGGTGGCATGGCCGACGGCCTGGAGCGGCTCTGGACGCCGCACCGGATGACCTACATCTCCGGGGAGGACCGGCCCGAGGGCGGCTACGAGAAGCCCACCGGCTGCCCGTTCTGCCTCGCTCCGGGCCTGCCTCCGGAGGAGAGCCTCGTGGTGGCCCGCGGCGAGCACGTGTTCGTGGTGCTCAACCTCTACCCGTACAACCCGGGCCACCTGCTCGTCTGCCCGTACCGCCACGTGGCCGACTACACCGACCTGGACGTGCCGGAGACCATCGAACTGGCCTCGTGCACCCAGAACGCCATGCGGGTGATCCGCAAGGTGAGCAACGCGCACGGCTTCAACCTGGGCATGAACCAGGGTGGAGTCGCCGGCGCAGGCATCGCCGCGCACCTGCACCAGCACGTCGTGCCTCGCTGGGGCGGCGACGCGAACTTCATGCCGGTGATCGGCCGCACCAAGGTCCTGCCGCAGCTCCTGCACGACACCCGCGACCTGCTCGCCCGCGCCTGGCCGTCCTGACCCGCGGGCCCGGCCCGCGCGGCGTCCGCGCCGGTCGGCGTCAGTCGGCGAGCAGCAGCGGGGTCAGCTCCGGCCAGCTCTCCACCCGGTGTACGCGCGGAAGCACCGCGGCGTACGTGGCGACCTGCGCCGGACGGGGCCGGAACAGGTAGCGGTGCGGTACCGATTCGAGGTAGCCGAGCACCTCCAACTTGTCGTCCACGAAGTGGGTCAAGCCGAGTCGCCGGGCGATCGGCGCCTTGTCCGGCCGGGTGCGGCAGAAGTGCACCCGCTCGACCGGGATGCCGGTGCGGGCCGCGAAGTCGTGGTGGGCGAGCCACTTCCTGGTCCGCTGTTCGGTGGCCTCGCCGCACTTCGAGACCAGGTGCACCTCGTCGAAGGCCGGACCGAGCGCCGCGAGCGCGTCGAACGCGCCGTCGACGGCTGGCGTGCGCAGGTAGTGCGCGCCGAAGAAGGACGTGTCGGCGTCCTCGTCGGCCGGCTCGATGATCACGCCGCCGATGTCCACACCCAGCCGTCGCATGCCGCCGATCATGCCGCACCGTGACCGCCCACGGGCACCCGCGTTTCCGCCCCCGGGAGTTGCTACGCCCCAACCCCGTGAAGGTGGCACGATCGGCCGATGGCAGTCACGACACGGACGTTGGGGCGCAGCGGCATCGAGGTCAGCGCCCTCGGCATGGGGTGCTGGGCGATCGGTGGCCCCTGGGCGGAGGGGACCCAGCCGCTCGGGTGGGGCGCGGTCGACGACGACGAGTCGGTACGGGCCGTACGCCGAGCGCTCGACATGGGCGTGACCCTGTTCGACACCGCCGACACGTACGGTGCCGGGCACGGCGAGCGGGTGCTCGGCCGTGCCCTCGCCGGCCGCCGAGCCGAGGCCGTGATCGCCACCAAGTGGGGGTACACGTTCGACGAGGCGAGCCGCCAGGCCACCGGGGAGGACGCGTCACCCGCGTACCTGCGGCGCGCCGTGTCCAACTCGCTGCGCCGGCTGGACACCGACCACATCGACCTCTACCAGCTGCACCTCGCCGACCTGTCGGTCCCCCGGGCGGAAGCGCTGGTCGGCACCTGCGAGGACCTGATCACCGAGGGCCTCATCCGGGCGTACGGCTGGAGCACCGACCGCCCCGACCGGGCCACCGCGTTCGGGCACGGCGCGACCGGCGCCACCGCCGTGCAGCACACCCTGTCGGTGCTCCGCGACGCCCCCGACCTGCTCGCGGTCTGCGACAAGTACGACCTGGCCAGCATCAACCGGGGGCCACTCGGGATGGGCCTGCTCACCGGCAAGTACACGGCCGCGTCGACGCTTCCCCGAGACGACGTACGCGGGCTGGCGCCGGGCTGGCTGGAGTGGTTCCGTGGTGGCCGACCGGCACCCGAGTGGCTGCGCCGCGTCGGCGCGGTCCGCGCCGCGCTCACCGCCGACGGGCGCACCCTCGCCCAGGGAGCGTTGGGCTGGATCTGGGCCCGCAGCGGGCGCACCATCCCGATCCCGGGCTGCCGTACCGTCGCCCAGGTCGAGGAGAACGCCGCCGCTCTTCACCGCGGCCCGCTGCCGGCGGACCAGTTCGTCGAGGTGGAACGTCAACTCGCCGCCCTGCGCACCGCCGCCCTGCGCGACGCCGACCG
>NZ_WBKR01000152.1 GCF_008868155.1 Micromonospora sp. ALFpr18c | reverse complement strand
TTCCCCCCGGCGGCAACCCCGGCCGACCGACCGCGCCCAACCAGGAGCCGGTACGCCCGAGCACCGCCGGCGAGCTGCCCACCCGCACGCCCGCACCCGGCACGGCATCGGCCACGCCAGCCTCCGGCACCGGGCCGACCCGCTCACCTGCCCCCGGCACCGGGCCGTCGGCCACCGGTGGCACGCCGGGTCTGCCGAAGGCCACGCCGACCCACCCGGATACACCCGGTGCGACGCCATCCCGGTCAACCGCTCCCGCCCCCTCGATCCGGCCGGCGGTTTCGGGTGCGCCGACTCCTCCGGCTGGCGACGCGCCGACCGCGTTCATCCCCACGGTCGGCACCGGGTCCACCCGCGCGGCCGGCTCCCCGGCCGCCGCCCCGACGTCCCCGGCCGGCTCGATCCCCCCGGCCGGGCCTCAACGCACCGCTGACCCGTCCGCCACCGCGCTGATCCCCACCGTCTCCGCCGGGCCGTCGGTCCGACCGCCGGCGATGGACTCCACGGCGCTGATGGGTGCCGTGCCCCGCACACCGACCGACGTAGACGAGCCGGCCGGTGCCGGCGACGGCCCCGCCGAGCCTCCCCGGCCCCGGCGCGGCGAACGGGTGGTCCAGCTCCGCCCGCACCAGACCGGTGCGGGCTACAAGAGCGTCTACTCGGAACTCACCCGCCCGTCGTTCGGCTCCCGGCTGCGCAGCGGCATCCGGGTCACCGGCGAGGTCCTCATCACCTTCGGCCTGGTGGTGCTGCTCTTCGCCGGCTACGAGGTGTGGGGCAAGTCGGCCGTCGTCGACGCCCACCAGAACGACCTCACTCACCAGCTCACCCAGGCGTGGGGCGGCGACCCGACGGTTGCGCCGTCGGCCGGCGCCCCGAGCGCCAAGCCGTCCCCGCCGGTGCACGGCAAGCCGATCGCGGGCCTCTACATCCCCAAGCTCGACAAGAACTGGGTGGTCGTCGAGGGCGTCACCCAGGACGACATCCGGTACGCCCCGGGTCACTACCCGACCAGTGCGCTGCCCGGCCAGGTCGGCAACTTCTCCGTCGCCGGCCACCGCAACCGGGCCACGTTCTGGCGCCTGGACGAGCTGGACGACGGCGACGCGATCGTCGTCGAGGGCAAGAACGACTGGTACGTCTACCGGGTGGCGCAGATCCGGATCGTCAAGCCGACCCAGGTCGAGGTGGTCGCCCCGGTGCCCGGCGAGCCGGACAAGAAGCCCACCAAGCGGATGCTGACCCTGACGACCTGCAACCCGAAATGGGACAACTACCAGCGGCTGATCATCCACGCGGAGCTGGACCGGACCCAACCCAAGTCGGCGGGCCGCCCCGCGGAGCTGGAAGGCTGACCCGATGTACGCGTTCATCTGGCGCAAGCTGCCCTTCGGGCTGGCCGGCAAGCTCACCGGCTCGGTGCTGCTCGCCGCCGCCGCGGGGGCCCTGCTCTGGTACGTGGCCTTCCCCTGGGCCGAGCCGCTGCTGCCCTTCGACGACGTGCAGGTCACCCAGGATTCCGGCGTACCCGGTGAGACGGGCGGCGGGGACGCCGTGACGGATGAGACCCCGGCGGGCGACGAGCACGACCTGCCGTACGACACCGACCAGAACAACTCCGCGCCGCCCTCCCCGAGCAGGTGACCATGCGCGTCCTGGTGATCGACAACTACGACTCGTTCGTCTTCAACCTGGTGCAGTATCTGGGCCAGCTCGGCGTGGAGTGCGAGGTCCGCCGCAACGACGAGATCGACGTCGCCGAGGTCGGCCAGGTGGGCGCGGCCGGTGTCCTGCTCTCGCCGGGACCGGGCAGCCCCGACCGCGCCGGCATCTGCCTGGACGTCATCCGGGAGTACGCGGGCAAGCTACCGATCTTCGGTGTGTGCCTCGGGCACCAGGCGATCGGCGAGGCGTTCGGGGCGACCGTGACCCGCGCCCCCGAGTTGCTGCACGGCAAGACCTCCGAGGTACGGCACCAGTCGGTCGGCGTCCTCGCCGGTCTGCCGGACCCGTTCACCGCCACCCGGTACCACTCCCTGGCGGTGCTGCCCGAAACGCTCCCCGATGAGCTGGAGGTCACCGGCTGGACCGGCTCCGGCGTGGTGATGGCGATGCGACACCGGACGCTGCCCATCGAGGGCGTGCAGTTCCACCCGGAGTCGGTGCTCACCGAGGGCGGCCACCTGATGCTGGCCAACTGGCTGGCCGGCTGCGGTCACCCCGAGGCGCTGGAGCGTGCGCCGGCGCTGGCCGCCGAGGTCGACGCCCGTCGCCGGGCCGCCTTCGTCACCATCTGACACGGGCCGGTGGTTCAGCTGCCCAGCGCGTCCCGGACCGCCGGGTCGGCGGGCGAACGGACCTGCGGCGCTCGACCCCGACCCGCGTCCCACGCGGCCTTGCCACTGGCGAAATAGTCCCGGACCGACTTCTCGACGAGCAGGGCGCGTCCGCAGCCGGGGCAGCGGGCGGCCACCCCGTCGACGTCGAGGCCCAGATGACGGCACAGCGTCACGGCCCGGGACAGGTGGTATGACTGCGTCACGATCAGCGCCCGTTCGACGCCGTACACCTGGCGGGCCCGCGCACAACTGTCGTAGGTGTCCAGGCCGGACGGGTCGGCCACCACGCGCCGCGGATCGACGCCGAGTTCGGTGAGGTACGACGTCATCACCGCCGTCTCGTCACCCGACGTCCCGCCGCCGTCGCCCGACACGAGGACGACCTTCGCCCGCCCGCCGGTCACCAGGGCGGCGGCGGTCTCCAGACGGCCGGCGAGGCGTTCACCCGGCCGCCGCCGGTCGGCCGCCACGGCGGCGCCGAGCACGATCACCACGTCGGCGGAGGGCGCGTCGGCCTCGGCGTACAGGTGGCCGCGTGCGGAGATCGTCGTCCACAGCCACGGCAGGCTGGCGAGCAGCAGCGCGACGACACCCAGAACGGCCAGACGTCGGAGGCGTCGCCGCCAGCGGTGCGCCTGCGTCGCAGCGGGCGCCTGCGCGTCACCCACGCTCGTCGGCTCGGCCTAGTCCTCGGGAAGCCGGTTCGGCGGGGGCGGGATCGGCAGACCGAGGCCGGCCCCGGTGCCGGGGGAGGTCGGCGTGCCCGTCGGCGTACCCGTGGGTGTGCCGGTGGGCGTCGGGTCGGTGACGGGCTCCGGTTGACTGATCTTGATGGTCACCTTCGTGCCGGTCGGCTTCTTGTCCTTGCCGTTCGGGCTCTGGTCGGTGACCTTTCCCGCCTCGGTGGCGGGCACCTCCGGGCCGTCCTGCGCAACGACCGTGAAGCCGGCGTTACGGAGGACGCGGGTGGCCTCCTCCTGACCCAGCCCGACGACGTCCGGCACCTCGCGGACCTTGCCGTTCGAGACGGTGAGCGTCACCGTCGTGCCCTCGGGCACGCTCTGCCCCGACGGTGGGTTGACGCTGAGCACCTCGTCCTCGCTCGCCTCACCATCGACCGTCTTGATCTCTGGGACGAGCTTCGCCTCCTCCAGCCGCGCGATGGCGCTCTCCCGCTTGCTGCCCTTGAGACCTGCCGGGACGGTCACCTCGGGCTTGCCACCACAGATCTGGATGGTGACCGTCTGGCTCTCCTTCAGCCGCGCACCGGGCTGCGGGTTCTGCTGGAACACCGTGTTCGGTTTGCAGGTGCTGTCCAGCACCGGATCGCCAACCTGAGGCTGCAAGCCGGCGTTGCGGATCTCGGTGATCGCGGCTTCCTGGCTCTTGCCGGTGAGTGTGGGCACCGACTTCAGGGCCTTGTCCTGTTGCTGGTTCCAGAGCAGGGCGGCGACCAGGGCGATCACCGCCAGCACACCGACCGCACTGAACATCGCGATCAGCCAGGACGACGCCTTACGCTGGCGCGGGTCACCCACCCGGGCCGGGATCTGCCGGGTCTGCTGCCCGCCGGCGGGAGCCGGATAGCCGCCCCCGCCGCCGGCCGGGGCCATCGCCACCGTCTCCGCCTCGCGCATCACCGGCGTGGCCAGCACGGGCCGGCCGGCGGCGGCGCGGAGCAGGTCCGCACGCATCTCGCCGGCGCTCTGGTAACGGTTGAGCGGGTTCTTCGACAGGGCCTTGAGCACGATCGCGTCGACGGCCGGGGTGACGTCCGGGTTGATGTCGCTCGGCGTCGGCGGCGTCTCCCGGACATGCTGGTAGGCGACGCTGACCGGGCTGTCCCCGACGAACGGCGGGTGCCCGCAGACCAGCTCGAAGAGCACGCAGCCGGCCGCGTAGACGTCGGAACGAGCGTCCACGGCCTCGCCGCGCGCCTGCTCCGGCGACAGGTACTGGGCCGTGCCGATCACCGCGCTGGTCTGCGTCATGGTGGTCGCGCCGCTGGCCAGCGCCCGGGCGATGCCGAAGTCCATCACCTTGACCTGGCCGGTCTGGGTGAGCATCACGTTGCCGGGCTTGATGTCGCGGTGGATGATGCCGTGCCGGTGGCTGAACTCCAGCGCCGCGCACATGTCGGCGCAGATCTCCAGCGCGCGGCGGGGCTGCAACCGGCCCTCGGCGCCGAGCACCTCTTTGAGGGTCCGTCCGTTGACGAACTCCATGACGATGAACGGCAGCGTCTCACCGGTCGGCGCGGTCTCCTCGCCGGTGTCGTAGACCGCCACGATCGCCGGGTGGTTGAGCGACGCGGCGTTCTGCGCCTCCCGACGGAACCGCATCTGGAACGTCGCATCCCGGGCGAGGTCGGTGCGGAGCATCTTGATCGCGACGTCCCGACCGAGTCGGAGGTCGCGACCGCGGTGCACCTCGGCCATGCCGCCATAGCCGAGCAGCTCGCCGACCTGGTACCTGCCACCGAGCAGGCGGGCCTGCGCTGTCATCGCGTCTGTCGTCCTTCGCTCGTCGTCGTCCCGCCGTCGTCCGGCTGGAGCCGTACCTCACGACGGTACGACGTCCGGGCCGGATCGTCGCGTCCGTCTGGCCGCAGCGCGCCGGACGTCGCCGCGGGCGGAGCCAGCGCACCGGTTTCGCCGGACTGCGACTGCTGCTTCTTCAGGTTGTAGGAAATCACGCCCGAGCAGAGCAGGACCAGCACGGCCAGCAGGATGGCGAGAAGCACCATTCCGGGCCGGGACCGGCGGGGCGCGGACGTGGATGGCGCAGGAATGCCCTGCCGGACGTACGCCGGAGGGTGTTCCTGCCGGGTCTGCGCTTGTGGCACGGCCGCGGCACCGCGTGGGTAGCCGGTCGGAGCGGCCGGCGGCCGGGCGTACGGGACCGCCGGCGCGACGGCGGTGGGACGGGGCTGCTGGGCCGGGGCGATCGCGGTCGGCCGCTGCCCGGCGGGCGCCGGACGGTGCGGGCCGGCCGGTGGCCGATGGTGCTGCGACTGCGGCACCTGCGCACGGCCCGGCCCGGCCGGCGAGGCCGGCGCACCGGAGACCGGACCCGGGTGGCCGCCGCCGCCCCGCGCCTGCTGGGAGAGCGCGGCCTTGAGCTGGCGGGCGACTCCGGCGAGGGCTGCGGCGCTGGGCCAGCGGGCGGCCGGATCCTTGGCCAACGCTCGTTCCACCACTGCCCGGACCTGCGGCGGAATGTCCGCGGGCAGAGGGCGCGGGGTCTCCCGGACGTGCCGCATGGCGATGTCGAGAGGGTTGTCGCCCTCGAACGGACGCCGCCCGGCCAGGCACTGGTAGGCGACCACGCCGAGGGCGTACACATCGGAGGCTGGCGTGGCGACACCGCCGGTGGCCTGCTCGGGTGAGATGTACGAGGCGGTGCCGAGCACCGAACCGGCGGCGGTGAGCTGACCGACCAGGTCGGAGCGGGCGATGCCGAAGTCGGTCAGCACCAGCGTGCCGTTCGGCCGGACGAGCAGATTGCCCGGCTTCACGTCGCGGTGCACGATGCCCTTCTCGTGGGCGGCGTGCAGCGCGTCCGCGGCCTGCGCGACGAGGGCCATCGTCCGGGCCGGCGTGAGCCGGCCGACCCGGCTCAGCGTCGACGACAGGGCGTCGCCCTCCACGTACTCCATGACCAGGAACGCGATCTGCTGGTCGTTGCCAAAGTCGTAGACGTCCACGACGCCGGGGTGGTTGATGGTCGCCATGGTCCGGGCCTCGCCGCGGAACCGCTCGGCGAAGTCCGGGTCGTCGAGCAGCGCGGGAAGCAGGCTCTTTACCGCGACCGTCCGGCCGAGCACCTGGTCGGTGCCGCGCCAGACGTCACCCATGCCGCCGCTGGCGATCCGCTCGTCGAGGCGGTAGCGGTTGCCGAGCTGGACGCCGGGGCTGAGCATGTCAGCGGCCTCCGGGGTCGGCGATGGCGGCCCGCATGATCTGGCCGCCGATCCGGGCCGCCTCGGCGCTGCCGCCGCTGCCGGCCTGCTCCAGCACGACGCACACCGCGGAGACGGGATTGCCGTTCTTGTCGATGGCGAACCCGATGAACCAGCCGTGGTCGGGCCGGTCCGGGGCGGACTGCGCGGTGCCCGTCTTGCCGCCGACCGTGTAGCCGGCGATGGCCGCCTTCCGGCCGGTGCCGTTCTGGACCACGGTGAGCATCATGTCCCGCAGGTCGCCGGCGACCTGCGGGCTGACCGGCTGGCGCAATTCCCGCGCCTTGGCGGTGTAGTAGCTGGTGGTCCGGTCCGGCGCGAGGAGCTGCCGGACCAGGTACGGCCGCATCTGGCTGCCGCCGTTGGCAACCGACCCGGCGATGAGGGCACCCTGCAACGGCGTCATCCGGACGTTGTTCTGGCCGATCGACGACTGGGCCAGTGCGGCCGGGTCGGTGCTGCCGTCCGGGTTCTGCATGTCCCCGGTCCGGCTGGCCGCCGTCGGCAGACCGCCCTCGCCGAGCTGGCCGACGGTGAGGTCGTCCTGCTCGAAGCCGAACTGCCGAGCCTTTTCTTTGATCTTGTCGGCGCCGAACCGCACGCCGAGCTGGGCGAAACCGGTGTTGCAGGACTCGGTGATCGCCTCCTGCAGCGTGACCTGCGCCTCGGGGCAGATCGACGGGGCGGCGTTGCGGATCGGGCTGCCCGAGGTGGGCGGGGTGTAGCTGGGGCCGGCCGGGATCGGCGTCGACTTGCTGACGCCGTTCTCCAGCGCCGCCGCGGCCACCACGATCTTGAAGGTGGAGCCCGGCGGCAGCGTCTCGGCGAGCGCGCGGTTCTTCAACGGGCCTTCCGGATCCTGCTCCAGCTTGTTGAACGCCGCGGCCGCCGCGGCCGTGTCGTGGCTGGCCAGCGGGTTCGGGTCGAAGCTGGGCATGGAGACCAGGGCCTGCACCGCACCGGTACGCGGGTCGATGGCGACCGCCGCGCCCCTCTTCGCACCCACCTGGTTGTTGCGCAGCTGGTCGTACGCCACGTCCTGGGCCCGCCTGGAGAGCGTGAGCAGCACGTTGCCGCCCCCGGTCTCGTCGCCGGTGAACATGTCCTTGAACCGGTCGCCGATCAACTGGTCGCTGGTGCCGGCAAGGAAGTCGTTCTCCACCTGCTCGATGCCCTGGTCCGCCAGGTTGACCGGCTTGTAGCCGAGCACGTGGGCGTACTTGGCGCCGCCCGGGTAGGTGCGCTGGAACTTCAGCTTGCCGGTGGTCTCCTTGCTGGTGGCCACCGCCGTGCCACCGGCCTCGATGTTGCCGCGCTTGCGCTTGTAGTCGGCAACCTGGACCCGGCCGTTGTAGTCGCTGGTGCGGTACTCGTCGGCCTTGTACGCCTGGATCCAGTTGAGGTTCGCGAAGAGCAGGCCGAACAGGACCATGACGACGACGCCGACGCGGCGCAGGGGTGCGTTCACGGCTTGATCACCTCCGTGGGAGCACCATGCAACTGCTCGGGCGGCCCGCCGGCCGGTCGGCTCGCCTTGCCGGCACCGCCGGTCACCGGCCGCCGAGCGCCGTCGGAGACCCGCAGCAGGACCCCGATGAGTAGCCAGTTCGCCATCAGCGACGAACCACCGGCGGACAGGAACGGGGTGGTCTGGCCGGTCAGCGGGATGAGCTTGCTGATGCCGCCGGCGATCACGAAGACCTGCAGGCCCAGGGTGAAGGCGAGACCGCCCGCGAGCAGCTTGCCGAACGAGTCGCGCACCGCGAGCGCGGCGCGCAGGCCCCGCTCCACGATCAGCAGGTAGACCACCAGCAGTGCGGAGAGGCCGAACAGGCCGATCTCCTCACCGATGCCGGCGAAGATGAAGTCATTCTGCACCTCGGGGAGGATGTCCGGTTGACCGCCGCCCGGCCCGGTGCCGAAGAGCCCGCCCGTGCCGAGGGCGAGCAGGCCCTGGACGAGCTGGTAGCCCTTGTCGGTCGGGTCGGCGAATGGGTCCAACCAGATCTCGGCCCGCACGTAGAAGTTGGCGAACGGCCCGCCGACCGTCGAGCCGAGGACGTACGCCAGGTACGCACCGCCGAAGAAGAGGACCAGACCGATCAGCAGCCAACTGACCCGTTCGGTGGCGATGTAGAGAGTCACCACGAACATGCCGAAGTACAGCAGCGAGGTGCCCAGGTCCTTCTCGAACACGAGCACCAGGAGGCTGATCAGCCAGACCCCGACCACCGGGCCGAGGTCACGGCCACGCGGGAAGTCGATGCCGAGGAACCGCCTGCTGGCCAGCGACAGCACCTCGCGCTTGCGCACCAGGTAGTAGGCGAAGAAGACCAGCAGCGCCAGCTTGGCGAACTCACCCGGCTGGATGGAGAAACCACCCACCCGGATCCACAGCTTCGCGCCGTTGATCTCGGAGATGCTGGACGGCAGCACCGCCGGGAGCATCACCAGCACGATGCCGGCCAACCCCAGGGTGTACGCGTACCGGGACACCGAACGGTGGTCACGCATGATGGCGAGCAGGCCGGCGGCGAGGATCACGGCGGCGAGCGTCCACGCCAACTGCCGGCCCCCGATGCCGGCGAAGACGGCCAGGGTCTCCCGGTCGGCCACCGGGGCCTCACCCAGGTCGATGCGGCGCAGGAAACCCACCCCGAGGCCGTTGAGCAGGGCTACCGCCGGCAGCAGGGCCGGGTCGGCGAACGGGGCGAGGAACCGGATGACCAGATGCAGACCGAGGAAGACCGCGCCGAGGGCGGCGGCGGGCATCCAGAAGTCCGGGGTGACCGTGTCCAACAGGTTCGCCTCGACGGTCGCCCCGTACGCGGCCACCAGCACCATCGCAAGCAGCAGCAGGGACAGCTCGGCGTTGCGCCGGGACCGGGCCAGGCGTACGCCGGACTGCCCGCCCGTGGTCGCGGGCGAGGGTGCCGGTGTGGCCGCTACGGTCACGGGTGGAATCCTCTGGATCTCAGCCGACGCTCACTCAGGAGACCGGCAACCGGCCGGATCGAGCGTCGGCGGTGTCGAATCGGAGGGCGTGGCGTCGGGTGTGGTCGTCGGGCTGGTCACACCGACGGTGGCGGTTGCCTCGGTGCTCGGGCCCGCGGTCACGGTCCCGTTGGGAGTCGCCGGCGCATTGGCGGTGGGGCTGCCGTTCGGTGCCGGGGTCGCCCCGTCCGGGGTCGGCGTCGCACCCACCACGGCCTGGTCGGACGGGCAGAGCGGCTTGAGGTTGGGGTTGCTCGGGGTGTCGCTGGTCAGTTCGGCGAGCTGGCGCTCGGCGTCCGGCTCGCTCTTGGCCCGGATGCCCACCTTGACGGTGTCCTGCGCGGCGACGGTGAGGTCGTCCAGCCGGGTGCCGCTGGTGCGGTGCACGGTGGAGAGGTCCATCCCGGCGATCTGACCCTGGATGCCCCGGAAGACGGCGACCTGCCCCTCCTCGGTGGCACCCACGTAGTACTGCCGCTGGGTGTACGTCCAGCCGGCGAAGGACCCACCCCCGACGATCACCAGCAGGGCCAGCGCCATCGCGGCGGCCCGCACCGGCCGGCGCTTCGGGCGATCCGGCTCGTCGTCGGAGGCGGCGGGCTCCTCGGGCACGGCCGGGCGCGGCGCGGAGAGCGCGGAGGCCCGGGCGGCCGGCGTGGAGTCGTCGGCGGAGGTGGCCATGCCCCGGTCCCGGGCGGCGGCACCACCGACGATCGGGGTCGCCTCGACGATGTCCTGGTCGGTGGCGTCGGCGATGATCACGGTGATGTTGTCCGGGCCGCCGCCGCGCAGCGCGAGCTGCACCAGCCGCTCGACGCACTGCTGCGGGTCGGGGTACTCCCGCAGGGTCTCACCGATGGTCTCGGCGCTGACCACGCCCGAGAGGCCGTCACTGCAGATCAGGTACCGGTCGCCGGGAAGGACCTGGCGCACCGAGTACTCCGGGTCGATGTCCCGGCCGTCGAGGGCGCGGGTCAGCAGCGACCGCTGCGGGTGGCTGCTCGCCTCCTCGGCGCTGATCCGGCCCTCGTCGACGAGCATCTGGACGTACGTGTCGTCCTTGGTGATCTGCGCGAACTCACCGTTGCGCAGCAGGTAGGCCCGCGAGTCACCAATGTGGACCATCCCGATCTTGCTGCCGGAGAAGAGGGTCGCCGTCAGCGTGGTGCCCATCCCCTCCAACTGCGGGTTGGCGTCCACCGTGTCGCGGAGTTGTTGGTTGGCGGTACCCACGGCCGAACGCAACGCGTCGACGAGAGCGTCCCCCGGGACGTCCTCGTCGAGCGGCGCCATGGCACCGATGACGATGTTGCTGGCGACGTCACCGGCGGCCATGCCGCCCATGCCGTCGGCAACGGCGAGTAGCCGCGGCCCGGCGTAGACGGAGTCTTGATTGCCGTCTCGGATCAGACCGCGGTCGCTGTGGGCCGCATAGCGCAGGGTCAGAGTCATGGCCGTAATTCGAGGGAAGTGCGGCCGATCCGGATCGGCACGCCGAGGGGGACGGGGGTTGGTCCGGTGACCTTAGCGCGATCTAGGTACGTGCCGTTAGTCGAGCCGAGGTCCTCGACGAACCACTGCCCGTCGCGGGGCACGAGCCGGGCGTGCCGCGCGGAGGCGTAGTCGTCGGTGATGACCAGGGTGGAGTCCTCGGCCCGACCGATGGCGATCTGCGCTTCACCGAGAGTGATCCTGGTGCCGGCCAGCTGACCGGCGGTCACCACCAGCTGGTGCGCCGCCCTGCCCCGCTTCACCTTCGCCGGCTTGGCCGCCTGCCCCGTCGAGGCGCCCACCGCTCGCGGTGCCGCCACCAGGCGACCGGACCGGGCCCCCGCGAACAGGTCGCGGCGAATCACGCCGACCACCGTGAACACGAAGATCCACAGCAGGATCAGGAATCCGAACCGGGCAACGGTGATGACCAGTTCCGGCAAGGCGGGTCAGCCGTCCACGCGGAAGGTCAGCGTCGTGGTGCCGAGCTGGACCATGTCACCCGGGTTGAGGGCGACCGCGGAGACCCGCTGGCCGTTGACCATGGTGCCGTTGGTCGACCCCAGGTCGGTCAGCACGACCTGGCCGCCGTCGAAATCCAGCCGGGCGTGTCGCCGGGAGATGCCGACGTCGGGCAGACGCAGGTTGGCCTGGTCGCCACGACCGATCACCGTCGACCCCATCTGGAGGGGGTAGGTGCGGCCGTCGCCGGAGACCAGCCGCACGTTGCGGCCGCCACCGTGGCCGGGCGGCGGGCCGTAGCCACCACCCTGGTCGTACGCGGGGTAGGCGGGCGGGCCGGCGTCGTAGCCGGGCGCCGACACCGGGGCGACCTCGCCACCGGTGTAGACCTCGGCGGTGACCCGGAACATGCCCGTGTCCAGGCCGTCACCCCGCTCGATCTCGACGATCACGTCACCGTAGACCGTCCACGCCTGCTCGCCGATGAACTCCGCCTGCGACTGGGCCAGCTCCTGGGCCAGTGCGGCGGCGTACGGCGCCAGACGACTGTGGTCGAACGGCGAGAGATCGATCACGTAGCGGTTGGGCACCAACGTGCGCCCACCGGCCAGGATCGCCTTGTGCGCCTCGGCCTCCCGCTGCATGGCGTTGAGGATCTCCACGGGGTGGACCACCCCTTTGAAGACCTTGGCGAAGGCCCCTTCGACCAGGCCTTCCAGACGCTTCTCGAAGCGTTGCAGCACGCTCACCGGCTCCTCCTCGGGTCCCGAGGACATGATGGTATCCGGCCGGCGCGCGTGCAGCTCACACGCCGCTCGGCCGGCTGCTCCCGGCCCACTCGGAAGGACCGGGACTGCCGTGCTAATCTTTCGTCCGCCACGAACGGTAACCGCTCGTGGCGAGCACCTGGGACAGCGTAGTATTCCCGAGGCCCGCTGGAGACAGCGGGATCGGGGCGGCTACAGTGTTCCGGGTTGTGCCACGGGGATGTGGCGGAATGGCAGACGCGCACGGTTCAGGTCCGTGTGCCCGAAAGGGCGTGGGGGTTCAACTCCCCCCATCCCCACCACCGACGAGGGCTTCGCATCATGCGGGGCCCTTCCGTCATATCGGGGCGCGTCGGGCGTCACGCTATGCTTCGATGGATTCTGCCTCCGATGGACCAGGAGTGGCGTGTGAGTGTCGCGTTGGTGACCGGGTCTGGTGGTCTGATCGGCTCCGAGGCGGTCCGGCACTTCGCCGGCCTCGGCCTGGATGTCGTCGGCATCGACAACGACATGCGCCGGTACTTCTTCGGTGAGGACGGCTCCACATCCTGGAGCCTGGAGCGGCTCGGCCGTGATCTGGGTAACTCGTACACCCACTTCGCGGTGGACATCCGGGACCGTGACGGCTTGGAGCAGGTGTTCAAGAGGTACGGCTCGGACATCGCCGTGGTGATCCACAGCGCCGCGCAGCCGAGTCACGACTGGGCCGCGAAGGAGCCGTACACCGACTTCGACGTCAACGCGGGCGGCACGCTCAACGTCCTGGAAAACACCCGGAAGCACGCGATCGACGCACCGTTCATCCACTGTTCGACCAACAAGGTCTACGGTGACCGGCCCAACAGCCTGCCGCTGGTCGAGCTGGAAACCCGGTACGAGCTGCCCGAGGACCACCCGTGGTACGAGGGCATCACCGAGGACATGTCGATCGACAGCTCCCTGCACTCGATCTTCGGTGCCTCCAAGGTCGCCGCGGACGTGATGGTCCAGGAGTACGGCCGCTACTTCGACATGAAGACCGCCTGCTTCCGGGGCGGCACGCTGACCGGCCCGGCGCACTCGGCGGCCGAGCTGCACGGCTTCCTGGCGTACCTGATGCGCTGCGTCATGGAGGGTCGGACGTACAACCTGTTCGGCTACAAGGGCAAGATGGTCCGCGACGCGATCCACTCGCGGGACGTGCTGAGCGCGTTCGAGGCGTTCTTCCGGGCACCGCGCTCGGCGGAGGTCTACAACCTGGGCGGCGGCCGGCACTCCAACACCTCGCACATCGAGGCGTTCCGGATCGCCGAGGAGATCACCGGCCGCGAGGCGCGGATCAACTACGTCGAGCAGAACCGCACCGGCGACCACAAGTGGTACGTCAGCAGCATGGCCCGGTTCGAGGAGCAGTATCCGGACTGGAAGATCACCTACGACGTACCGATGATCCTGCGGGAGATCTACGAGGCCAACGTGGACAAGTGGGTGCCCCAGTCATGACGTCCCGCACCAAACGCAACGTGCTCGGCGTCCTGGTCGACGCCACCGACTACGCCACGGCGACCGACGCGGTGGTGACCGCCGCGCACGAGCGGCGTCCCCTCGCGCTGACCGCGCTGGCCGTGCACGGCGTGATGACCGGCGTACTGGACCCGGCGCACAACGCCCGGCTCAACTCCTTCGACGTGGTCACGCCGGACGGGCAGCCGGTGCGCTGGGCACTCAACCTGCTGCACCACGCCGGGCTCACCGACCGGGTCTACGGGCCGACGCTGACCCTGCACGTGCTCTCCCGCTTCGCCGACGAGGGGCTGCCGGTCTATCTGTACGGGTCGACCGAGGAGACGCTGGCCAAGCTGATCCCGGCACTGGAGCGGATGTTCCCCGCGCTGAAGATCGCCGGGGTGGAACCGTCCAAGTTCCGGGCCGTCCAGCCGGGCGAGGACGCCGAGATCGCCGACCGGATCCGGTCCAGCGGCGCGCGGCTCGTCCTGGTCGGGCTCGGCTGCCCGCGCCAGGAGGTCTTCACGTACGCCATGCGACCGCTGCTCGACATGCCGATGATGGCGGTCGGCGCGGCCTTCGACTACCACGCCGGGCTGCTGCGCCAGCCGCCGCCGTGGATGCAGCGCGCCGGGCTGGAGTGGTTCTGGCGGCTCGGTCTGGAGCCGAAGCGGCTCTGGCGTCGCTACGTCATCCTCAACCCGGCCTACCTGACCCGGCTCGCCGCGCAGAAGACCGGCCTGTGGAAGGCTCCTCCGCCGGCCCCCGCCACCGAGCGGCCGTCCGCCTTCGCGGTCTGACCCCCGAATTCGGTACGACACGAGGCCCCACCCGACGGCTTGGGTGGGACCTCGGTCGTGGGAGGCGGTCAGACGGTCAAGGTCCAGGTGTTGATGTAGCCGGTGTCGGCCGAGTACACGTCACGTACCTGGAGGCGCCAGGTGCCGTCGGCGGCCTCACCGGAGACGTTGGCCGTGTACGTGGTGTTCACGTTGTCGGCGCTGTCCGAGCTGCTGCTGTTCTTCAGGCGGTACGCGCTGCCGTCCGGGGCGAGCAGGTCGATGACCAGGTCACCTCGGTAGGTGTGCACGATGTTCACCGCCACCGTGGTGGCCGATGAGGCGTTGCGCCCGCAGCCGGAGATGGTGATCGCGCTGGTCACCGCCGCGCCGGCGTCCGGGATCGACACGTCGGTGCCGTTGGTGCCGGTGCAGCCGGTCGGCGGCGGGGTGGTGCCACCGCTGCCGACGTAGAGCAACTGGTTCGGGGTGCCGGTGCCGACGTTGGTCACCACGTTCGGGGTGGAGTTGCCGACCAGGTAGTCCCGCGCCTGCTGCGGGGTCCAGGACGGGTTCGCCGACAGCGCCAGCGCCGCTGCGCCGGCGACGTGCGGCGAGGCCATCGAGGTGCCGCTGATGGTGTTCGTCGCGCTGTCGCCGCTGTACCAGGCCGAGGTGATGTTGACGCCGGGTGCCAGGATGTCGACGCAGGTGCCGAAGTTGGAGAAGCTCGCCGCCGCGTCGTTGTTCTGCGTCGCGCCGACGGTGATCGCGGAAGCCACCCGGGCCGGGGAGTAGTTGCACGCGTTCTGCCGGACGCCGAGGGTGTTGCCATTGCCGGCCGCGACCGCGTACGTGACGCCAGAGTTGATCGAGCTGCCGATGGCCGTGTCGAGCGAACTGTTCGCGCTACCACCGAGGCTCATGTTCGCCACCGCCGGCTTGATCGCGTTCGCGGTGACCCAGTCGACGCCGGCGACCACACCCGCGATCGTGCCACTGCCGGAGCAGTCCAGCACCCGTACGCCGACCAGCTGGACGCCCTTCGCGACCCCGTACGAGGAGCCGCCGACGGTGCCGGCGACGTGCGTCCCGTGGCCGTTGCAGTCGTCGGCCGACCCGCCGTCCACGGCGTCGTAGCCGGAGGTGGCCCGGCCGCCGAAGTCGTTGTGCGAGAAGCGGATGCCGGTGTCGATGATGTAGGCGTGCACGTTGCTCGCCGTGTTCGGGTAGGTGTAGGAGCTGTCCAACGGCAGGTTGCGCTGGTCGATCCGGTCCAGGCCCCAGGAGGGCGGGTTGGCCTGCGTTCCGGAGATCGAGACGGTGTGGTTCTGCTCCACGTACGCCACCGCCGGGTCGGCCGCGATCCGCGCCGCCGCGTTGGCGCTCACGGTGACCTCGAAGCCGCGCAGCGCCGTGCCGTAGGTGCGGGCCACCGTGCCGCCGTGGCGGCTGGACAGCCGCTTCGCGGTGTCACCGACCCGGTCGCGGGCCACCGTGCCGCCGTGGCGGCTGGACAGCCGCTTCGCGGTGTCACCGACCCGGTCGCGGGCCACCGCGCTGTCCTTGAGGACCACGATGTAGCTGTCCGGCACGGCGGTGGCACCACCGGCGGCCTGGACCACGCCGACCGGTTCCACGGCCAGGGCTGGGGTGCCGACGGCCAGCGCGGTCGCCGTGGCCACCCCGACCAGTACGGACCTGCGTGGAAGACCCATCTCCTACCTCCCTCCGACCGGCGGCGGATCGCGACCACCGGCCCCACCATCAATCGACTGCTGCCGATCGAGCTGAGGGTATTTCAGTGGTCGCCCGGTTGAACATGTCGAAACGTCCATAACCTCGGTGGGATGACCCCCTACGGGGTCGGGGTCCGGGGTGA